>NZ_JBSGSG010000049.1:0-69674 GCF_053606765.1 Streptomyces sp. NPDC055189 | reverse complement strand
GGTCTGGGGCGGAGCCCCAGGTAGGTCCGGGGCGCAGGCACGGTTCTCGGGAAGGGGCGGGGTTGGGGAAAATTAACGCCTTGCTTCCACCAGCCGGGGCATATCCCTAGCCGCCTCCACCAAGAACCACGCCGGAAGCAGCGGATTTCCGTCCGCGTCGTCCGCGATGACGATCTGCGCGACCTCCACCGAGATCTCCGCCAGCTGCACCAGCAGGGACTTCGCCCGGTAAGCAGTCTGGCGGACCGCCGGGGACGCGTGTTCCTTCGAAGAAGGGAGGTCTTTCGCCAGCCGCCCCCGGAAGGATTCCGCGAGGTAGTACAGGAGGTCCCGCTCCTCCGGCCGATGAGGCCACCGCGCGTCGCCCTTCAAAATCGCGTCCAGCCCGAAACGGCTCCGGACCACCTTGACGTAGCCGCAGAACGCCACCGCGTGCGCGGGAGTCAGCGTCCCGTGCGCGACGACCTTCAAGGTCTCCTCGTCCAGCGTCGGCCCGAAGGAATGGAGCGCGTCAGAGAGCATGTGCCACGACCGGGGCGTCGAGAACGGCTCCTCCGTCTTCGGCGGCTTCGACCACAGGTGGTCGGGACGGTCGGTCAGGTAGTCGGTGATCCACGGGTGGATTCCGTGCTCCACCGCCCACCCGAGCCAGTCCGTCGCCGACGCCGAAAGGTGCACGTGGGCAAGGCGGTTGACCAGGGCGGAAGAGATCGGCCGGGCGAGGGCGTTGTCCGTGGCGCGGTTTCCCGCGCCGATCACGATCGACCCCTCGGGCAGCTCGTAGTTGCCTATGCGCCGGTCCAGGATCAGGGAGTAGAACGCCTTCTGTACGTCGGGCGTCGCCGCGTTCAACTCGTCGAGGAACAGGCAGTACGGCTCGTCCCGCGCGATCGACTCCGGCGGGCAGAAGACGGACCGCCCGTCACGGATCTGTGGCACGCCGATGAGGTCCTCAGGAGCGAGCTGTGTGCCAAGGAGGCTCACGCACTCCAGGCCGAGGGAGTCGGCGAACTTTCTTACCAGGGACGACTTTCCGATGCCGGGAGCCCCCCAGATGAAAACGGGCCGCACCGTCGCGAGGCCGAGCAGCAGCTCGGGAATCCTGGCGGGGGTGACACTGACGGCTGCCTGCACGCGCGGGCTCCTTGGAGGTGTTCGAGGGGGGCGCGCAGGTGCGCGGGGTCCGATGCGAACAGTGTGTGCGCTGCGGGAGCCGTGACGCACACCATTTTCCGAAGCGGCGACCGGCACGGGAGCCCGTCGCGTACCACCCGGTAGGCCCCTGGACGGGGTACGTGAGGCGCCGCGCGAGTCCCGGTGCGCGGTCGCTATGGCCTGAATGGCAACTGGGCAAGGCAGTCGGGCGGTGACACCTTGAGGCCCCCTCGCACGGACGAGGAGATCACTCAGGGGGTTTGGCCATGCGCATGAACTACTCGGACCGCGGTCCGTCCCCGCTGGAAGGGGCGAAGCCGGGGGCCGCCGCCACCCGTGACTCGACTTTCGGCTGGTGGGGCGCCTTCAGCATCCAGAAGTTCGTCAATCAGTCCCCTCTCTTCCACACGCACGCCGATGCCACCGGGTGGCTGGCGTACCTCCAGCAGTTCTACGACCGCAACTTCTGGTTCGCGGACGGCGGAGCACAGGTCTGGGCGTACGAGGAGACGTACGACAACTGGCAGGACCGGTACGGCATGGACGCGGTGGTGGCCGTCTACCACTCCGGCCACGGCGGCATGGACAACAACGGCGTCTTCTTCGCGCCGCTCGGCGCGGTCTGGGACGGTCGCAGCGACGCGGTCTCGAACCGGATGGCGCTCGGCAACGAAAAGGCGAACTACGTCTTCTGGTCCACCTGCACCTCGCTGCGGGTCCTCGGCGGGCACTCCCCGATCCGCACCTGGGCGGGGCCCAACATCGGCTTCCGCATGATCTTCGGGTTCGAGACCGTCAGCATCGACAGCCCGGACTACGGCAAGAAGTTCTGGGAGAAGTGGCGGGCCGGGCAGACCTTCACCGACGCCTGGCTGAACGCGAGCTGGGACATCTACAAGGGCCAGGCGCCCTCGGTCGCGGCGGTCGGCGCCAACCAGGCGGAGGCCACGGCCCGGCTCAACGGCGAGCGCACCCTCTACCGCGAGCACGTGCCGGACAACTGGTACGCGTGGCGCTGGTACTACGCGCGCGACAGCCTCAGGGAGCCGATGACGCAGGCGCCGACCAGCCCGCAGATCGTGCAGCTCGCGCCGCGCAATCCGGGCGAGGAGCTCACCAAGCTGGGCCGTATCGCCGACTTCCCGTCGGCGGCCCTGCAAGAGGTGCAGGTCGAGCGGCAGGGCGTGCTGAGCGCCGCCTCCGGCGACCGGACCATCTCGACGGCGCCGCACGCCAACCGGTGGGTCAAGCTCGCCGAGGCCAACCACCGCAACCTGCGTCAGCTGCCCACGGACCGGGCGGTCGAGGCGGCGCGCGCGTTCGCCGAGCAGCACGCCGACGGCGCCGACCTCGTCGTGGACAGCGTGCACGACCTGATGCAGAACTCCGGGGCGAAGGACGGCTCCGAGCTCGGGAAGCCGGTCTCGCTGGAGACCCATGTGACGTTCCGGCAGGTCTTCGGCGGCGTCCCGGTCATCACGCCGGACCGCGGTCTCATCCGCGTCGTCCTGGACAATGACGCCACCGTCGTCCAGGCGCAGATCTCCACCCGTGAGGCCACCGGCACGACGCGCGAGCCGAGCACCGACATCGCGCCGCCGCCCGCGGGCGGCAAGGCCGCTGCGGCGGCGACGCCACGGGCCCGTGACCCGCGCGAGGCGCTGGCGGCGGCGCAGCGGCAGCTGCTCGCCGAGCTCGCCGCCGTGACGGCCGGCGAACCGGGCGGCCAGGGCGCGAAGGGGGCGAAGGCCCAACAGGAGCCCCAGGTCAGGGACGTGCCGGGCACGTTCGACGTCGGCTATGAGATCGAGGGCAACGAGGCCTACCCGGCCGCCCGCAAGCTGATCGAGATCGGCCCGCCCGACGGCATGTTCACCACGCGACGCTGGGTGGTCGCGCCGCTGGCCAGGTAGTCCCGGACCACCGGGAGACCCCGGACCGACGGGGGTCGGGGGATCAGTGGGTGGCGGTCCGCTCCTTGCGGGCCGCCATCCACGCGTAGACGAGCACGCCCGCGAAGAGGAACAGGACGCCCTGGTAGACGGCCGCGTAGCCGGACCCGGCGACGAGCCACATGGAGAACCCGCACGCGATGCCCGCGAGGATGCCGTCCCGCACCAGACGGGCGCGGTCGACGCGCTCGCCCTGCCCGGAGACGAGGAAGTAGAGCTGCGCGGCGGTGGCCAGGAGGTAGGGCACGGTCGCGGTGAACGTGGTGATCAGGACGAGGGATTCGAAGACGCCGCTCGATCCCGCCGTGTAGTTGTAGACGGTCAGGAGCGAGGCGAGGACGACGGTGACCAGAACGCCCACGGTCGGCACGCCGCGCTTCTTCTTGCCGAAGGGGGCGGGGAAGAGCCCGTCCTTGGCGGCGGCGTACGGCGTCTGGGCGCTCAGGAGGGTCCAGCCGTTGAGGGCGCCGAGGATCGACACGACCGCCGCGAGCGCCACCGCCGTACCGCCCCAGGAGCCGCCGAACATGACGTTGACGGCGTCCGAGAAGGGCGCGGTGGAGCCCACGAGCTTGTCGTGGGCGACCGTGCCGAACACGGCGACGGTGCCGAGCAGGTAGACGAGGGCGGCGCCGAGGGTGCCGAGAATGGTGGCGCGCCCGACGTTGCGCCGCGGGTCGCGCACCTCACCGGCGCTGACCGCGGCCGATTCCACGCCCAGGTAGGAGAAGAGCAGGATCGCGGCGGAGGCGGAGATCGCACCGGCCGGGCTGTCGCCGCTCGCCTGGAAGGGACCGAGGTTGGCGCTGTCGAAGAAGAACAGACCGCCCACGGCGACCAGGATCAGCGGCAGGAACTTCAGGACGGTGGCGACGACCTGCACCGCGCCGACGTACCGGGTGCCCGCGAAGTTGGCGAGCGCGGGAAGCAGTTGCAGGACCAGGGCGGCCAGGCAGGCGGTCCACTTGTGGTCGTTGACCGGTATCAGGACGTCCAGGTAGCCGACGGCGGCGACGGCGAGCGCGGCGTTCGACACCCAGGCCGTGGCCCAGTAGGACCAGGCGGCGAGGAAGCCGGCGAAGTCGCCGAACGCGGCGCGTGCGTAGACGTACGGTCCTCCGGTGCGCGGATCGCGCTGCGCGAGCCGCCCGAAGACCAGGGCGAGGGCGATGGCGCCCGCGGTGAGGATGCCGAACGCGACGAGGCTGATGGTCCCGAAGGGGGCGACGGAGGCCGGGAGCAGGAAGATGCCGCCGCCGACGATGTTGCCCATGACGAGGCAGGTGGCGATGGGGAGGCCGAAGCGGCGGGCGTGCTTGCTGTGCTGGTCCGCGGGCTGGTCGGCGAACTTGTCGGCGTGCTGCTCTGTCCGCTGGTCTTCCTGGTCCGGGGCCGGAGCCGGCTGGTTCACGGTTCCGGTGTCGTGCATGGGGGTGGTGCCTCTCATCGTGCCGGTCCCGGGATCGCCGGGGCGTCAGACATGTTCGGGCACGGAGGGAACCGCACAAAATCAGCGTGTTTTGTCCTGCGGGGAAGGGTCTGTGGCCGCAAGAGCTGTGCCGCCAAGGGCGCCTTGCCGGGGATCCTGCGCGGCCGTCGCACCCCCTCCCACCAGCGGAACCTCGGGTCCCTGGTACTCGCCGAGCCACCGTCGAAGCACCTCGTGGACCCGCTCGGCGCCGACGAGTTCCTGCCCCTGGTCGACCGGCGCGGAGAGCACGAGGGGCGACAGGAGGAAGGGGTGGCCCTGGGCGCCGCCGAGCCCGCCGTGCGAGCCGATCTGCTCCTCGAAGGCGAGGACTTCGCCGTCCTGCGGGTCGTACCAGGAGTTGACCATGATGTCGGCGACGTGCGGGAAGCCGTCGGTGCGGCGCACGGCGTCGGCGGCGCCGGGCCCGAAGTCCGTGAGCGGCCCGAGGTCGTCGGGTTTCTCGTCGAGGTACACCTCGCTGCCGCGCGCGCCCAGGACGACCGGGCCGCGGTCCTCGCCGCGTACGAGGAGGAAGCCGACGCCCGGGTGGTTGGCGAGGGTGGGCAGGAGCGCCGGGTGGCGCAGGTCGATCTCCTCGCGGGTCATGCGGTGCGGGACGTCGGGGAAGGAGACGAGGCCGAGGTTGCCGGAGGCGAGCACGACGGGTTCCGCCTCGCCCGCGGGGCGGTCCTTGCCCGCGCCCTCCTCGACGGGGCGGCGCAGCGCGGCGCGCACCGCCGAGCGGGCCTCGGCGCCGCTGTGCGTGCGCCGCGCCTTGCGGGGCACGGGCAGGCCGCAGCCCGCCCTGACCAGGTCGCCGAGGGTGAGGCCGTAGCGGGCGCGGAAGGTCTCGCCGGGGCTCTGGCCGTGGTCGGAGAGGACCACGATGCGGTAGGCGCGGGGAGCGTGTTCGGCGACCTTCGCGATCAGCGCGAGGGAGCGGTCCAGGCGCTGGAGGACCTTGTCGACGTCGCTGCCGCTGGGCCCCGAGTGGTGGGCCACCTCGTCGTACGCCACCAGGTCGGCGTAGACCGCGCTGCGCCCCACGAGCATGTCCCCGATGACCGCGGCGACGACGACGTCGCGCTCGACGACGGTCGCGAAGGCGCGGATGAAGGGGTAGAGCCCGCCCCGGCCGATGCGCGGGCGCTGCTTCCTGAGCCGTGCGCGGGTCGACTCGCCCATCTCGCGGCCGACCTCGGCGACGAAGGACAGGGCGGTGCGCACGGCGTTGGCGGGATCGGAGAAGTAGGCGAAGTATCCGGCGCGCGAGCGGTTCTCCTTGCCGCGGCGTGCGGCCATGGAGAGCACGAGGGCGATCTGCTCGGCGCCGCCGCTGAAGAGGTTGCCGCGGCTCGCGCCGTCGAGGGTGAGGAGGCCGCCGTCGCCGGTGCGCTCGATGGCGCGGCGCTGGAGCTCCACGGCGGACGCGGGCCGGTTGGAGACCATGACCTCGCCGGTGTCCTTCTCGTACCAGCGGAAGGCGGGGACGTCGTGGTTGGAGCCGTGCAGGATGCCGAGCTGGCTCGCCCCGGTCTGGCTCGACCAGTCGGTGCGCCAGGGGGTGAGGCGGTGGCTGGGCTCGCCCTCCTGGCCGAGCCAGCCCGCGATGGTCGGCATCAGGCCGTTGTCCGCGGCGGTGCGCAGGACGTCGTGGCCGACGCCGTCGAGCTGGATGAAGACGGTGCCGGGCGGTACGGGGCCGCTCTGTCCTTCGGCACGGCGGCGGCGCCTGCGGTCGGCCAGGCGGTAGAGGCGGCGGCGGTAGGCGTCGTCGTCGCGGACGGCGAGGGCACCTCCGGTGGCGGAGGCGACGGCGGACATGACGGCGGCGACGACGACGGCGGTCTCGGGGTTGGCCTCACCGCGGCCGTCGGGGATGAGGCTGAGGGCGAGCAGCAGCAGCGAGCCGTTGAGGGCGAAGGCGAGGAGGCCCAGGACCAGCGCGGGCACGAGCAGCAGGGCCCGTACGAGCAGGGGCCACACCAGCGAGGAGAGCAGGCCGAAGGCGCCGGCGCCGAGGGCGGCCGTGCTGGCGATGCGGGTGGCGCTGTCGCCGTTGTCGGACTGCAGCTGGAAGTCGGGCAGGATTCCGGCGAGCGTGAGCATGGTGAGCGTGCTGACAAGCCATACGGCGACGGAGCGCCACACCACGCTGCCGACCGCCCGCCATCGCTCTCGCCCCACGCCGCGCCGCCTCACGTTTCATGACAGATCCGGACACCAGCGTGTCACAGGGTGTACGGCCGGGCGGCGACAGGTCAGCGACCGTCGTATCCCGCGGTCGGCATGGACAGACGCCGGTGGACGTGGGCCTTCATCACCGCGTCGTACGAGGGTTCCGCGAGGCCCGCCGTCTCGATCCGCACTCCGCGCCGCCCGCACTCCGCGGTGAACTCGTCCGGCGAGCGCAGCGCGCTGTCAAGGACCCGGCGGCTGGGCACGACGAAGAGGTCCACGAGCCCCTCGTCGACATCGGCCCAGAGCACGGCATGGTCGGCGGGAAGGCCGCGCACGACGAGTTCGCGCGTGATGACGTACCCCCTGGCGGCGGCCCAGCGCGCGCACATCGCGTGCTGGCTGCGGGAGTCCACCAGGAAGGGGTCGTCGTCCAGTTCCTCCAGCGGTGTCAGGCTGGCGATCGCGGCGACCCGCACCACTGTCACGCTCGCGGCATCTCCCATCGCGTCCCCCTCACCTCTGGCGTCCTCACCACTGGCGTCAGCCGAAGACCCTACTCCTGGCCGTAGGCTCGTAAACAGTCGCGTGAAGGAGGAACCGGAGTGCCGGTGGAGATCACCTGGTGGGGTCATGCCACCTGCACGGTCGAGGATTCGGGTCTGCGGGTGCTCACCGACCCGCTGTTCGCCCGTCGTCTGGCCCATCTGCGCCGGCGCAGAGGCGCGCTCCCGCCGCCCGGGGCGGCCGTCGCCGACGCCGTGCTCCTGTCCCATCTGCACGCCGATCATCTGCATCTGCCCTCCCTCGCGCGGATCGCGCCCGGCACCCGGGTGCTGCTTCCGCGCGGCGCCCGGCGGCAGGTGCCGGGGCTCGCGCGCAGGCTCGCCCACCTGGACCTGGTCGACGTCGTGCCGGGGGACGAGGTGCGGGTCGGCGACCTGAGCGTACGGGTGGTGACGGCGCGGCACGACGGGCGGCGGCTGCCCGTGGGGCCGCACGGCACGCCCGCCCTGGGCTTCGTGGTGCGGGGCGAGGCGCGGACGTACTTCGCCGGGGACACCGGGCTCTTCGACTCGATGGCCGACGAGGTCGGTGAGGTCGACGTGGCGCTGCTCCCGGTCGGCGGCTGGGGGCCCTATCTCGGCCACGGCCATCTCGACGCGGGCCGGGCGGCCCTCGCCCTGGCGAGGCTCGCGCCGCGCAGCGCGGTGCCGGTGCACTACGGCACGTACTGGCCGATCGGCATGGATGCCGTGCGGCCGCACGAGTTCCACACGCCGGGCGAGGAGTTCGTGCGCCAGGCGGCGCGGCTCGCGCCCGATGTGGCGGTGCACCGTCTGGGGCACGGCGAGAGCGTGCGGCCCGAGGTCACCGGAGGAGATCCTCAGTGATCCTCGCCTTGTCCTTCGGGGCCTTCGGGGTGACTCCGGAGTCGACGCAGCAGGCGGTCGGCTATCCCACGTTGTTCCTGCTCATCGTGTTGGGCGCGCTGGTGCCCGTGGTGCCCACGGGCGCGCTCGTCAGCTCGGCCGCCGTGGTGGCCGTGCACCAGACGGCGCCCCTCTCGCTGCTCATCGTGTTCGGGGTGTCGGCGCTCGCCGCGTTCCTCGGGGACATCGCGCTGTACTGGCTCGGCCGGCGCGGCATGCACTCGAAGAACGGCTCGCGCTGGCTCGCGGCGATCCGTGACCGCGCTCCCGAGGACCGTCTCGCGCAGGCGCAGGAGAAGCTCGCGGACCACGGCGTCCTTGTGCTCGTCCTGTCCCGGCTGGTGCCCGCCGGGCGGATTCCGGTGATGCTGGCCTGTCTGATGGCGAAGATGCCGCTGCGCGAGTTCGCCCGCGGGGATGTGCCCGCGTGCCTCGCCTGGGCCCTGACGTACCAGCTGATCGGCATTCTCGGCGGTTCCCTCTTCAAGGAGCCGTGGCAGGGCGTGGTGGTGGCGGTCGCTCTGACGGTGCTGATCAGCACGGCGCCCGCACTGTGGCGCAAGGTCCGGCGGGCCGTGTCCTAGACGGCTGCATCCTGGACAGCTGCGTCCTAGACGGCTGCGCGGAGTTCGTCGAAGACCGCACCGAGGCTGGTCAACGCGCGCTCCACGTGCGGCAGTTCGAGCGCGTCCGCCGCTTCGAGCGAGGTCAGGCGCTCCTGCCCGGTCGAGCCGAGCAGCGGCCAGGTGGACAGGCGTACGCGCAGTGCGCCCGGGTCGTCGCCGAAACGGTGGCCGCCGGGTGCGGGCATGGCGAGGCGTTCGCCGAGGAAGTTCTCCAGGTCCTGCGAGTCGCCGACGCCGCGTGCGGCCAGGTCCTCGCGGAGCGGGCCGAGGTCGGCGTAGAGGTGGCGGCCCGTCTGCGGGGGCCGGGCGAGCGCGCCCGCCGCGAGCACCGCGCGCTGTGCGGCGGCGGCCACGCGCGCGTGCAGGCGGGTCGCACGGGCGAGGCGGTCGGTCACCTCGTCCGGCTCGCCCAGGGCGTACGAAGCCACCGCCCCGACCGGCGCCGCGACGCTCGCGCCGAGCGCGGTGAGAACGTCCAGGGTGCGGTCGCGCAGCGCGGCGCCGCCTTCGCCGGAGGGGAACCGGGCGATCGCGGCGGGCCAGCCCGGCGGCAGGAACGCTCCGCGGAGATCGGCCAGGACCGTCACCCGGTCGGGAGCCATCTCGGCGGGGCCTATGAGCAGGGTGTCGTGCGGCCGGTGCAGGGTGTCGCGCCAGGTCTCGTCGCTGACGACGTGCAGGCCCTCGTCCGCGGCCGCCTCGACGGCCTCGTGCAGCACTTCCGGCGGCGGCACGGTGGCGGTCGGATCGTCGGCGACGGAGAGCACGAGGAGGCGCGGGGTGCCGCCCTCGGCGCGGATGCGGCGGACGGTCTCCAGGAGGGCGTACGGATCGGGGACGCCACCGCACTCGGCGGGCGTCGGCACGTGGTGCACCGACCGGCCGAGCAGCCGCACCTGCGGCTCCCACCAGGCGGGACAGGGGCGCGGGAGCAGGACGTCGCCGCCGCCGATCGCGGCGGTCAGGGCGAGCAGCAGGGGCGCGGCTCCCGGTGCGGCGGCGACCCGGTCCTGCTCCGCGGCCAGGCCCCGCCGGGCCCAGTAGCCGCTCGCGGCGTCCAGGAGGGCGGGGCTGCCGCCGGGCGGTTCGGCGTGGGCGCGGCCTGCGGCACCGGCGAGCACGGCGGAAAGGCCGGGCAGGACGGGCAGGCCCGGCTCCGGCAGGGGAGGTCCGTACCGGACAGGGCCACGGCCTTCGGGTTCCGTCCGCATGTATCCATCGAAACGCGGCGGGCCGCTTCGCGCGCGCGGGAGGCTTCGGCCTGGTGGATTCGGCCGAGTGGATGCGCCGGGGCGCCGCGGGGTCAGTCTTCGGCGGCCAGCTGCGAGAGTTCGCGCTCGATGCCCTTGCCCCGCGTCCGGACCACCGCCGATGCGACGTCGGCAAGCTTGCGGTTCGTGGTCTGGGAGATGCGGCGCAGCATCGTGAAGGCCCTGTCCGCGTCGCAGGTCAGGACGTGCATGACGATGCCGCATGCCTGGTCGACCACGGGTCGGGTGCGCAGGGCCGTGCCGAGGTGGTCGAGCTCGGCGAGGGCCGCGCGGTAGCGCCGGTCGCGGACCAGGCCCGTGGTGGCGAGGTCACCGAAGGCCCGGGCGGGGCCGTGCGGGACGTCGTCGAGGGCGTCGGGGCGGAAGCTGAACAGGGTCAGGGTGACCGTGAGCCCCGCGCGCTGGAAGGGGAGCGTGATGCTGGAGCGCAGGCCGGAGTCGAGCGCCATGGCGCGGTACTCGGGCCACCGATCGTCCCGCAGCAGATCACCGGTCTCCACCGGTGCACCGCGCTCCTGTGCGGCCGGGATGGGTCCGTCGCCCGAGCGCAGCTGGACGGCGACGAGCCCCGCAAGGTCGGGATGGGTCACCGCCGCGGGGTGTTCGCTGCCGCCTTCCGAGACGGTCGTGCCCGCGCCGCAGCAGGCGCTGGTGCAGCGCACGGCCTGTTCGGCGAGTTCGGAGAGCCTGCGTCCCGGCATCGCTGATTCCGGTCCTGCCAGGTCCGGTTCGGGTGTGAGGGGCATGATGTTTCCTCCTCCTTGTCACCGCGTTCCCGTGAGACCCTCCGGAAAACGCCCCCAGCAGTTACGTTCAGCACATGGCCAAGACGGAGGAGTTCGGTGAAGACATCGCCGATTTCGTGCGCCGTGTCACCGAGTTGAAATCGGCCCGCTCCGTACCGCCGGACGACCTCGGCACGGTCCTCGACGCGGCGATCTTCGAACTCGACCAGGTCGCCCACCGTTTGATACCCCTCTACGAACAACTCGCCGCGGACGGCCACCTCGGCGGCAGTGTGCCCGACCGGGACGAGCAGCGGCTCCTGCAGGCCATTTTCCAGCGCCTCCCCCTGCCCGTCGCCCTGGTCGACCGGGAGTCGGTGGTCCGGCGGATGAACTTCGCGGCGACCGGCTTCACGGGCGCTCGCGCCGGATACGCGACCGGCAGACCCCTGACCGGATTCCTGCTGCACGCGGACCGGGTCGCCTTCCGCTCGCAGACCGCTGCGGTCGCCCGCGGCGACGGCGACCGCAGCCTCACCGTCCACCTCCAGCGCAGTCCGCACCTCCCGGTCCGCGCCACGCTCACCGCGCTGCGGCCGGGGGCCGAGCCGCGCACCGCCGTCCTGGTGGTGCTGCAGCCGGCCGCCCGGCCCACCGGCTCGCGCGGGGCGCCGCAGGAGACCTTCCGGGCGCACGCGCCCGCTCCCGACCTCGGCGAGGCGACCCGGCACGCGGCCCGTCTCGACCTCTCGGACGCCATGACCACCGCGCTGCTCACCGCTCCCGCCGGGGACCGCGCGGCCGTGCTCGAACGCGCCGCCGGTGTCCTGCACCCGCGGTTCGCGGACTGGGTGATCGCCGACGAAGGGGCCGCGCGGCAGCGGCGTACGACCGTCCTCGGGCCGGAGGACGCGCCGGTCGGCGACGTACTCGCGCAGGACCCCGCCGCGTGCCCCCTCGTCGCCGAGGCGGCACGGGGCGGGGCGCCCACGCTCCAGGTCCGTCCGGAGGACCCGGAGTCTTTCGGACGGGACGCCTCCGGCGCCCCCGTCCTGGTACGCGCGCAGGTGACGTCCCTGCTGTGCGTGCCGCTGAGGGGGCGCCCGGACGGCCCGGTGGAAGGGGTGCTCACGCTGTTCAGGAGCGGGGCTCGTCTTGCCTTCTCGATGGCCGAGGCGCAGGCGGTCGACGTGATGTCCCGCCACATCGCGCTGGCCATGGCCCGGCGCGCGGGAGCTAGGCGGCGTCCTGCATGACCTGGTCGCGCAGGCGGTCGCAGCAGCGGCTGATCAGCCGGGAGACGTGCATCTGGGAGATGCCGAGCCGCTCGGCGATGCGGCTCTGCGTCATGTCGCCGAAGAAGCGCATGTAGAGGATGTCGCGTTCCCGCTCCGGCAGCGCGGCGATGCGCGGCTTGACGGCTTCGCGGTCGATGACGACATCGAGCGCGGGGTCGGGTGCGCCGATCGCGTCCCGCAGCGCGTATCCGTCCTCGCTGCCCGGCAGTTCGGCGTCCAGGGAGAGCGCGGTGAAGCTGTCGAGGGCCTCCAGACCGGCGGCCGTGTCCTCCTCGGACAGCTGCGCCTTCTCGGCGATCTCCACGAGGGTCGGCGCGCGGCCGGGGACGGTCTGGGTCAGCTCCTGGCGGGCGAACCGGACGCGGTTGCGCAAGTCCTGTACCCGGCGCGGCACATGGAGGGTCCACATGTGGTCGCGGAAGTGGCGCTTGATCTCGCCGGTGACGGTCGGCACGGCGTAGCTCTCGAAGGCGCTGCCGCGCTCGGGGTCGTACCGGTCGACGGCCTTGACCAGGCCGAGTGCCGCGACCTGGCGCAAGTCGTCCAGTGCCTCGCCGCGGTTGCGGAACCGGCCCGCGAGCCGCTCGGCCATCGGCAGCCAGGCCTTGACCAGTTCCTGGCGCAGTGCGTCGCGTTCGGGACCGTGCGGCATCTCGGTGAGCCTGCGGAAAGCGGCGGCCGTGTCGGGGGCGTCGTCGTGCGGATGGCGCTTCGTCTGTCGCGCGTCGGATCGCATGATGCGTCGCAACTCCCTCGGGGGGTGCCTTGGGTTGAAGGGTCACCGTGGGATGCGCGCCAGGCCACGGCAGGGCACACCCGGGCGAGCGGAGCCGCTCCCACGGACGTGCCTCCGGTCCGAAGCACTGTCCAGTCCGCCTGCCCCGAGGTCCCGGCGACAAACAAACGCGTGCCGACCCCGCATGGTCCGGCCGCACAGGGGTACTGCGGCGGGGCCCGGACACCCCACAGAAAGGCCCAGCCATGGCTGTTGTCGTCAGGGACGTCATGACACCGGGAATCGTGGCGATAGGACCCGATGCCTCGCTGGTGGAAGCGGCGCAGCTGATGCGCGCGCAGGACATCGGTCATGTCCTGGTGGCCACGGCCGGCCGGGTGGTCGGCGTGCTCACCGACCGGGACATCACGCTGCGGGCCGTCGCCGACGGCGCCGATCCCCTTACCGTCAGCGCGCAGGCCGTGTGTACGCCAAATCCGGTGATGGTCGCGCCGGATGACGCGGTGTCCTCGGCGGTCAGCCTGATGCTCGAGTACGCCGTGCGCAGGCTGCCCGTCGTCGAGGACGGTCAGCCGGTGGGCATGGTGACCCTCTCGGATCTCGCCGAGTCCGCCTGAAGGGCGGACACGGAACGCGGCCGGCGACGGACCCGGCCCTCGGGCCGGGCGGGGTCCTGGCCCGGTCCGCAGGGAGCGGGTCCGGTTGCACGGGTGGTGCAGGGGGAGCGACCGGACCCGCGGCGCGGGCCCGGCCCGGCCATTGGCCGGGCCGGATCATCCCCGGCGGTCCGTCACGGTCGTTGCCCCCGGAGCGGGTTACGCACCCCGGACAGCGACCGGCCCAACCGGCGACAGGTGAAACGATAAATCCATCACCCCCCGGGCCACGATCCGCTGAGCGCAGCCGCTGTCCGCATAGCGCACGGCCCTGCGACGCGGGCAGGCCGACTCGTCACCGGCGGTTCAGCTCCGCAGCGTCTCGGACGGCAGCTCCCCGAACCGGGCGTGGTACTGCTCGGCGAACCTCCCCAGATGGCTGAAGCCCCACCGGTGCGCCACCTCACTCACGCTGAGCGCTCCGGGCTCCGCCGCCCGCAGTTCGTCGCGCACGCGGGTCAGCCGCACGTCACGCACGTACGCCATCGGCGACATGCCCACGTAGCGGCGGAACGCCTCCTGGAGCCAGCGCACCCCGACCCGCGCCTCGGCGGCGAGCCCGGCGGGCGTGAACGGATGCTCGGGCCGCTCGTGGACGGCGTCCATCGCACGCTTCACCGGCGCCGGGCGCAGCCTCCGTGCCGGAGCGCTGAGCTCGGCGCGGAAGGGATGTTCGACGGCGAGCAGAAAGCCGCTCAGGATCGCCTCCTGGAGGGGCGCCGCCACCAGCGGTGACGTGTAGAGCGACGTCCGGGCCTGCGGCGCCGCGTCGGGCTCCTCTTGCAGGTCCTGGATGACCGTGGTGACGAGCCTGCTCCAGCTGCGGCCGGGACCACGGGTGGTGTCGAGTTCGGGCGCGAGCGTCAGCGGGGCGCGGGCGGGCCTGCCGATGAGTTGTTCGAGGCGTTGCTCCAGCGCCTCGCGGTCCATCTTCACGGCGAGCACCCGGCAGTCGCCTGTCCAGCGCTCCACCACCGTGTCGCCGACGGGCTGGAACACCCCGGCCCGCTCCGCCGTCGCGACGGTGCTCGCGCCGCCGCCCTGGCGGAAGTACATCTGCCCGCCGAGCGGGATGTTCACGTGGTACGCGCCCAGTTCGCCGACCCGCATCCGCACATCGGCGCCGCAGCTCAGCTCGCCGACGGTGAGCGCGCCGAGCCGTCCGATGTCGAACTCGGCCCTAAAGGGCCGCTGTCCGTCGATGACGTCCATGAAATTGCTGTAGAACGTGGCACCGATCATCTTCCGTGCCTCGTCCACGTCCGCGGTCCTGAAGGACGTCTTCAACGCCTCAGTACTCACGCGTGACCACCTGCTCCCCCGCCGTCACTCGTGCACCCGCGGCTACACCTTGCGCCCCAGCAGACTCAGAAGCTGGGTCTGCTCGTCGGCGCCCTGTGGTGGTTCCACCGCGGGGGCGAAGAGCCCGGTCTTCGCCAAGTCCGCAGCGTACGGCTTGATTTCCCGTAGCGAGAAGGAGACGAGGTCATCCGGAAGCTTTTCGTCCGCGCCGATGGCCCTGGAGAGGTCCCAGGCGTGCACGACGAGGTCGCTGATCATCTGCCCGCAGTAGAAGTCGGCGTCCGAGTCGCCGGAGGAGAGATGGACCGTGCGGTCGAGGGCGCCCTGCTCGCGGAACGCCTCGCGGGACGCCTCGGCGGCCGTGTCCCAGGAGGCCACCGGGTCGGGGCCGAGCATGTCGCCGTCGAAGGCGTCGCCGACCGAGTCGATGGTGGCGCCGTCACGGACCAGTGAGGGCACCCAGAGCTGCTCGGTGGTGAGGTGGTTGACGAGGTCGTGCACGGACCAGTCGGCGCACGGCGTGTCCGCGTCCCACTGGTCGCCGCCGACCGCGTGCACCCGGTCCGTGAACAGTTCCAGGGCGGCCGCGTGCCGGGCGAGGAGCGGGTGGCCCGCCTGGTCGGACGGGCCTGCTGTGCCAGTCGTGTCTGCCATACCCGCCATTGTCCTCCCGGAGCCGGGAGGCGCTACCGCTTGCCGTTCTTCCGGAGCCGGAAGGGGCTGCCCGCCCGCGGCCCTTCTGCGGCCCTGCTGCGGCCGGAACGCGCCGCTACCGCGCGCGCTCCACCCGCCGCTCGTCCCACACCGGCTCCTGCGTCTCGCGTACGAGACCGTCGCTGCCGAAGACGAGATAACGGTCGAAGGAACGGGCGAACCAGCGGTCGTGCGTCACGGCGAGCACCGTCCCTTCGTACGCTTCGAGGCCCTCCTGGAGCGCCTCGGCCGATTCCAGGTCGAGGTTGTCGGTGGGCTCGTCGAGCAGCAGGGCGGTGGAGCCCTCCAGCTCCAGGAGCAGGATCTGGAAGCGCGCCTGCTGGCCGCCCGAGAGCCGCTCGAAGCGCTGCTCGGCCTGTCCGGTGAGCTCGTACCGGCGCAGGCGCGACATGGCGGGTCCCTTGGCCTGGGCGTGCTCGCGCCACAGGATGTCCAGGAGGGTGCGGCCGAAGAGCTCCGGGTGGGCGTGGGTCTGCGCGAAGTGTCCCGCCACGACGCGCGCGCCGAGCTTCCACTCGCCGGTGTGCGCGACGTCGCCGCCGGCCAGGAGGCGCAGGAAGTGCGACTTGCCCGAGCCGTTCGAGCCGAGGACGGCCACGCGCTCGCCGTAGAAGACCTCCAGGTCGAAGGGCTTCATCAGGCCCGTCAGCTCAAGACCCTTGCAGGTGATGGCCCGGATGCCCGTGCGCCCGCCGTGCAGCCGCATCGTGATGTCCTGCTCGCGCGGCGGCTCGGGCGGCGGCCCCGCCTCCTCGAACTTGCGAAGGCGGGTCTGCGCGGCGGCGTACCGCGAGGCGAGCTCATGGCTGATGGATGCGGCCTGGCGCAGGCTGAGCACCAGCTTCTTCAGCTGGGCGTGCTTCTCGTCCCAGCGCCTGCGCAGCTCCTCGAAGCGCGCGAACCGCTCGCGCCGCGCCTCGTGGAAGGTGGCGAAGCCGCCGCCGTGCACCCAGGCGTCGGCGCCCGCGGGACCCGGCTCGACGCTGACGATCTTCTCGGCGGCGCGGGAGAGGAGCTCGCGGTCGTGCGAGACGAACAGGACGGTCTTGCGGGTCTCCTTGAGGCGCTCCTCGAGCCAGCGCTTTCCGGGAACGTCGAGGTAGTTGTCCGGCTCGTCCAGGAGCAGCACCTCGTCGCCGCCGCGCAGCAGGGCTTCGAGCACCAGGCGCTTCTGCTCGCCGCCGGAGAGCGTGCGGACCTCGCGGAACTGCGCCTTGTCGTACGGGATGCCGAGCGCGGCGGTGGTGCACATGTCCCAGAGCGTCTCGGCCTCGTAGCCGTGGGCCTCGGCCCAGTCGGAGAGCGCCTGGGCGTACTGGAGCTGGGCGGCCTCGTCGTCGACGGTCATGATCAGGTGCTCGGCGACGTCCACGGCCTTCGCGGTCTCGCGGATACGTGCGTTGGACACGGAGACGAGCAGGTCGCGCACGGTCGTCTCGTCGCGCACGGAGCCCACGAACTGCGGCATGACGCCGAGGCCGCCGCTGACGGTGACGGAGCCGCCGTGCGGCTGGATCTCGCCCGAGATGAGGCGGAGCAAGGTCGTCTTGCCCGCGCCGTTCGCCCCGACGAGGGCGACGACGGCGCCCTCACCGACCCGGAATGAGACATCGCCGAGCAGAGCCCGGCCGTCCGGCAGGTAGTACTCGATGTGCGCGGCTTCCAGATGTCCCATGCGGGGATTGTCTGTGTCGGGTGCACGTTGCTGCAAATGCGTTTCGTCATGCCCTTCCGGGCCGGACGGTCCCGGCGCGGCTCCCGGCCCGGCTCCCGGCCGTCCGGCGGGTCGGTTTTCCGACATGTCCGGCCCCCGCGGGCAAGGAAGCGGCCCCGGGGGGTATCCGCCCTCCATGCCTCTGCGAACGCGCCTCATCGCCCTGGACCACCGGACCTTCGACGCGATCGCCACCCGGCACTGGCCGGGCGCCGACCGCTTCCTGCCCCGCCTGAGCCGCAGCGCGAACCACGGCCTGCTCTGGTTCGGTGTGGCCGCCGGGATAGCGACGACCGGCTCGCCCCGCGCGCGGCGTGCCGCGCTGCGCGGGAGCACGTCGCTCGCGCTCGCCTCCGCCGCCGTCAACACCCTCGGCAAGCGCTCGGTGCGCCGGGCCAGGCCGATGCTCGACGGGGTGCCGCTGATGCGCCGGCTGAAGCGGCAGCCGCTCACCACGTCCTTCCCCTCGGGGCACTCCGCGTCGGCAGCCGCCTTCGCCACCGGCGTCGCGCTGGAGTCGCGGGGGTGGGGCGCCGGTGTCGCGCCCGTCGCGGGTGCCGTCGCGCTGTCCCGCGTCTACACCGGCGTGCACTTCCCGAGCGATGTCCTCGCGGGGGCGGCGCTCGGCGCGGGGGCGGCCTTCGCGGTGCGCGGCATGGTGCCGACCCGGGACCTGCTGCCGCCGCCGGGCAGGCCCCGCGTGGACGCCCCCGCCCTGCGCGGCGGCAAGGGTCTGGTGCTCGTGGTCAACACCGCCGCCCGCGCGCCGGAACGTGCCGGGGCGCTGCTCGAAGCCCTGCCGCTCGCCGAGGTCGTCCAGTGCCTGCCGGAGGATTTGGGCGCCGAGCTGGAGAAGGCCGCCGGGCGGGCCCGGGTGCTCGGGGTGTGCGGCGGGGACGGCACGGTCAACGCCGCGGTGCCGGTCGCCCTGCGCCACCGGCTGCCGCTCGCGGTCCTGCCGGGCGGCACGCTCAACCACTTCGCGTACGACATCGGGGTCGAGGAGCCGCGTGATCTCCGCCGTGCCGTCGAGGCGGGGGACGCGGTCGCCGTGGACGTCGGGCGCTTCAGCTCCGGGAGCGGCCCGCGGGGCTACTTCCTCAACTCCTTCAGCCTCGGTGTCTACCCCGAGCTCGTGCGGCTGCGCGACCGCTGGGCCCACCGCATCGGCAGCCGGGCCGCCGCCGCCCTCGCCGCCGCCCGGCTGCTCCGTTCGGACCGGCAGCCGCTGAACGCCGAATTCCGGGGCAGGCAGCGGGCGTTGTGGCTGCTCTTCGCGGGCAACTGCACCTATCACCGGCTGGGGTTCACTCCCGGCCGCAGGGTCGACCTGGCCGACGGGCTGCTCGACGTACGCATCGTGCACGGCGGTCGCAAGCCGGGTACGCGGCTGCTCGCCGCGGCGCTCGCGGGGCCGGTCAGGCGCTCTCCGGCGCAGGCCGCCGCGCGGCTGCCCGGACTGCGGATCGACGGTCTGGAGACGGGAACGGTGGCGGCCTTCGACGGTGAAGTGGCCACCGTTCAGGGCGGGTTGCTCATCGACAAGCTGCCCGAGGCGCTGACCGTGTACCGGCCGCTCCCTGCCGGGCAGTGACCACATAGTGATATGCGGGTCTCATTATTCGACATGACGGCGTAGCGTTCGGTCCACCGCAGCGAGCGGCAGCGAACGCGAAGGAGTCCCGTCATGCCGGAGGAGACCGCCGTATACACGCACGGACATCACGAGTCCGTCCTGCGCTCCCACACCTGGCGGACCGCCGCCAACTCGGCCGCCTATCTCGTCGGCTCGGTGAAGCCGCACATGCGGATCCTGGACATCGGCTGCGGGCCCGGCACCATCACCGCCGACCTGGCCGAGCTGGTCCCCGACGGTCACGTCACGGGCGTCGACCACGCACCCGGCATCCTGGACCGCGCCCGCGCGACGGCTGCCGAACGGGGCCTGGAGAACGTGGAGTTCGCCGTCGCCGACGTACACGCCCTGGACTATCCGGACGACACCTTCTGCGTCGTGCACGCCCACCAGGTGCTCCAGCACGTCGGCGACCCGGTGCGCGCCCTGAGCGAGATGCGGCGCGTCTGTGCGCCCGGCGGCATCGTCGCCGTCCGCGACGCGGACTACTCGGCGATGACCTGGCACCCGGCCTCCCCCGTCATGGACGACTGGCTCGACCTGTACCTGCGGGTGGCCCGCGCCAACGGCGGCGAGCCGGACGCGGGACGCCGCCTGAAGTCCTGGGCGCTGGAGGCGGGTTTCGGGGCCGGTGACATCACCGCGAGCGCGGGCACCTGGTGCTACAGCTCGGCACAGGAGCGGGCCTGGTGGAGCGGGCTCTGGGCGGACCGCACGGTCGCCTCCTCGTACGCCGAACGCGCCGTCGAGGGCGGGCATGCCGACGCGGGTGAGCTGCGGGCCGTCGCCGACGCGTGGCGTCAGTGGGGAGAGCGGGAGGACGGCTGGTTCGCCGTGCTGCACGGGGAGATCCTCTGCCGCAAGTGACGCGCGAGGCGGGACGCACGGTCGCGAGCCGGGCACGGGTTTCCAATTGGCTGCGTAGAGCGCCTAGTTGGGGACACTCGGGACAGCAGGAGGTACGACATCATGGTTCCTGTCCTGCTCGTCCTGCTGCTTGCCCTGCTCCTCTTCGGTGCGGGGTTCGCCGTGAAGATTCTCTGGTGGATCGCCATCGCCGTGCTCGTGATCTGGCTGGTCGGATTCCTGATGCGCAGCACGACGGCCTCCGGAACGAGGTCCCGCTGGTACCGGTGGTAGCCGTACGGCGTTCGCGGACACACTCGTCCCACAAGTCAATCCGACAGGTCAAAGAGCCCGCGGGCCTCGGTCCGCGGGCTCTGCCGCGCCCGGATCGACGAAATCGACGAAGCTGTACGGGGGCAGCGGACCGCGCACCCGAAGATCCAAGTGGGGCTGGTCCGCGCGCAGTTCGTCCACCGCACAGAGGAATCCCCCGGCCGAGTCGCGGTGCACGAGGAAGGAGAGATCGGTCAGCCGACCCTCCCCTTCCGGCCCCGCACGGACCGCTTCGGTGGTCGGTTCGAGGGCGCGCCGCACATGGTCGGCGTCGCTCGCCTCCCGCGCCCGTACGGTCGCCGCGACCTTCGCGCCCAGATCCAGCTTCTGCTCGTGACTGCCGCCGCTGCGCAGCTGGCTGGCCTCGACCATGGCACGCAGTTCCGGGTTCTCGCCGAGGACCTGGTGCAGGACGGCCCGTTCGTTGTGGGAGGCCTTCACGTTGTACTCGACCCTGCCGTCAAGGGCGCGCAGCCGCTCGGCGTAGTGGTCGGCCCGCTCCGCGAGGACCGTCGAGACCGCCCCGTCGTCGGGCGCGAGGCTGCCGAAACGCATCGGGAGCACGGCGCCCAGGGCACCCGCCTCGGTCAGGACGCAGTGGTGCGCCTCCAGGTCGCGCTGTCCGGCCCTCAGGTCCCCGGGGACATCGCTGACCAGCGCGGCCAGCTCCCCGCAGCGCACGATCCTGACGGGTAAGGGCGGTGTGCCGATGCCGTCCATGCCGTCCGGCAGATCCGGGTGCGGTCCGGCGACGATGCCGTAGATGTAGGTGCTCACTGGTCTCGCTCCTCACTCCGCAGCAAGAAGTCCGGGTGACCCTGCGTGCCCGGGCCAAACCTCAGCCGCGCAGCGCGCGCAGCTTGCGGCGGGCCGGGCCCAGGGCGCGCCCCGAGCGGAGCAGGCCCGCCCAGGGGTCGGTGCGCGCCTGCTCGACGGCGTCCTCGATGGTCCAGCGGCGGGCCGAGAGCGCGGGGTCGTCGATGTCCTCCCAGGCGACGGGCACGGCCACCGGGGCGCCCGGCCGCGCGCGGACCGAGAAGGGGGCGACGGCGGTCTGCGCGTACGCGTTGCGCTGCACGTCGAGATAGAGGCGGTCGCCCCGGTCCTTCTTGCGGGCGGCCGTGGTGAGCCTCTCGGGGTGGGCCAGGGCGAGGGTCTCGGCGACATCCTTCGCGAAGGCGCGTACGTCGTCGAAGTCGTGGCGGCCGTTGAGGGGCACGATGACGTGCAGTCCGCGCGAGCCCGTGGTCATCAGGGCGGACGGAAGGCCGATGTGGTCGAGCAGTTCCCCCGTGAGCCGCGCCGCTTCGCGCACCGGCCCGAAGTCGTCCCCGGCCGGGTCGAGGTCGAAGACGAGCCGGTCGGGGTGATCGACCCCGCCGGCGCCGCCGACCCGGGACATCCAGCGGTGCAGCGTGAGGCAGGCCTGGTCGGCGAGGTAGAGGAGGGTGGCGGTGTCGTCGCACACGGTGTGCGTGAGCGTGCCGCCCTCCTTGGCGACCTCGGCGCGGGTGATCCAGTCCGGGTAGTGGTCGGGGGTGTCCTTCTGCATGAAGCGGGGCCCGTCGACGCCGTCCGGGTGCCGTTCCAGCATCAAGGGGCGGCCGCGCAGGTGGGGCAGCATGAACGGGGCGACGGCCCGGTAGTAGTCGGCGAGGTCGCTCTTGGTGTGACTCACGGAGCCCTGCGAACCGCCGGGCGGGAAGAGGACCTTGTCGGGACGGCTCAGGCGTACGGTGCGGCGTCCCGCCCGCAGTGTCCGTGTGCTGGTCGTGCGGGGTGTCATGTGGGGTTCCTTTCATGCTGCGCGGGGGTGCTGACAACACCCGGGGACGGGGGCCGACAGGCGTGCCCCCGGCCGCGTACGCCGGAAGGATTCAGAAGGACGGTTCAGGTCGGACCGTAGTGAGCGAGGCACACCGTGGCGAACGAAACGCACAGAACTCCGGTACACCCGCGACGGGAGCGGACGGGCGGCGCGCTGCCCTCCGCTCCCCCGCCCGTGCAGGCCGCGTTCGCCCTCTGGATCACCGCGGTCGTGGCGGGCTTCTTCGAGGCGGTGCTCATGGCAGGCAGGCTGATCGCCGACGGCGGCACGTCCGCCGGGGAGCTCTCCGGCGGCCTGGTGCCGCGGATGGCCGTGTGCTCGGCGGCCGTCCTGCTCGCCGTCCAGCTGCGCCGCGGCAGGAACCGGGCCCGCCTGGCGCTCGCCGCGGGACTCGGCGTCCTCGGCACGCTGTCCCTGGTGGCCGAACCCGTCCGGTGGCTCGCCGACCACCCCCTGGGCGACGCCTTTCGGGACGTGGGGGCGGTGGACGTCCTGTTCGGCGCGAGCCGCGTCCTGCAGCTCAGCGCGGTGCTCACCGCGCTGGTCCTGATGTTCCGGCCCGCGGCCAACGCCTGGTTCAGGGCGCGGGCCGCGGAATCCGGCAGGCACTGACCGGGCTCACCGTACGACGGCCTGCTCCACGAGCAGCCGCGCCGCCGCCGCGATGGACTCGGCGTCGATACCGGCCGCGTGCAGTTGCTCATCGGGAGTGGCCGAGCCCGGCATCGACTTCACCGCGAGCCGCGCGAGGCGCGGCACCGGGCCCCCGTCGCTGAACGCCTCCGCGACGGCGTCGCCGATGCCGCCCTCAGGCCGGTGGTCCTCCACGGTGAGCAGGCAGCCGGTACGGTCCGCGGCCTCGCGCAGGGTCGCGCGGTCGACCGGCTTGACCGAGTACAGGTCGATGACCCGCACCTGGATGCCCTCACGGTCCAGGTACTCGGCCGCTGTCAGGGCCTCGTGCACGGTCACGCCCGCGGCGACCAGCGTGAGCCGGTCGGCGTCGGACGAGCGCAGGACCTTGGAGCCGCCGACCGGGAACTCCTCGCCGGGTCCGTAGATGACGGGCGTGTCCCCGCGCGACGTACGCAGGTACCGCACACCGTCCAGGTCCGCCATCTGCGCGATGAGCCGCCCCGTCTGGTGGGCGTCGCACGGATACAGGACCGTCGAGCCGTGCACGGCGCGGAGCATCGCCAGGTCTTCCAGGCCCATCTGGGAGGGCCCGTCCTGGCCGATGGCCACACCCGCGTGGGAGCCGACGAGATTGATGCCGGCGCCGCTGATCGCCGCCATCCGGATGAAGTCGTGGGCGCGGGTGAAGAAGGCGGCGAACGTGGCCGCGTACGGGACCCAGCCGCGGACCGCCAACCCCACTGCGGCGGCCACGAGTTGCTGCTCGGCGATGTAGCACTCGAAGTACCGCTCGGGGTGCTCCTTGGCGAAGTACTCGGTCCGCGTGGAGTCGCCGACCTCCCCGTCCAGGGCCACGACGTCGCCGCGCGCCGTCCCGAGCGCGGTGAGCGCCTGGCCGTAGGCGTCGCGGGTGGCGACGGAGTCGCCCGTCTCGTGGCGCGGCAGTTCCAGATGACCGGTGCGGGTGGCGTGCAGCGCCCGCGCGGCGGCGGGCTTGCGCACCTCGACGTGCACGTCCTGTACGCCGCCCAGCTCCTCGATCGCCGCCGCGGCGTCCGGCAGCGGCTTGCCGTGCATGCCCTCGCGGTCCTCGACGGAGGCGACGCCCTTGCCCTTGACGGTGCGGGCGAGGATGGCCGTGGGCTGCCCCTTGGTGGAACGCGCCTGCCCGAAGGCGCGCTCGACCGCGTCCAGGTCGTGGCCGTCGATCTCGACGACATGCCAGCCGAAGGCGGCGAAACGGCGGGCGTAGGCATCCAGGTCCCATGCGTGGCGGGTGGGGCCGCGCTGCCCGAGGCGGTTGACGTCGATGACGGCGGTCAGATTGTCCAGGTGCTCGTACCCGGCGTGCTCGGCGGCCTCCCACACCGAGCCCTCCGCCAGCTCGCTGTCGCCGCACAGCACCCAGACCCGGTAGGGGATCCGGTCGAGCCGTTTGCCCGAGAGGGCCATGCCGACGCCGATGGGCAGCCCCTGGCCGAGGGACCCGGTGGCGACCTCGACCCACGGAAGGCGGCGCGGGGTGGGATGCCCTTCCAGGCGGCTGCCCTGTTCGCGGAAGGTCAGCAGCTCGCTGTCGGTGATCACGCCCGCCGCCTTGTACGCCGCGTACATGAGCGGCGAGGCATGGCCCTTGGAGAGGACGAAGCGGTCGTTGCCGGGGTGGTCGGGCCGGTCGAAGTCGTAGTGCAGATGGTCCGCGAGGAGCACCGCCATCAGGTCGGCGGCGGACATCGAGGAGGTGGGGTGCCCTGAGCCCGCGGCATCCGCGGCCCGGACGGAGTCGACCCGCAGCTGCCTGGCGAGCTGGGCGAGTTCACTGGTGGTCATGGCGGGTCCTCCTTGGACGGGGCTCTCGGTTCCGGCGGTCCGCGGGTGGCATCGGCCGTCGGTTCCCGGGTCGCGAGACCTCCCGACGACCCTGGCACGCGGGTCCCTCGGTTCCCCGGGCGAATCGCCGCCAAACTCCGCCGGACTCCGGGGCGGGGGCGGCGCGGCCTCCGTTTGCCCGCCGGGCAAAGGGATACCCGTACGACGCGCCGCCGCAGGTGCCGGGGCCCCAGCCGCCTCCTACGCCTCCCGCGGCCCCCCACTCACGCACGTGATCCAGGACGGTCCCGATGAAGGACGCAGTGCCCATCGAAAGCCCCGCCGTATCCGCCTACCTCGTGCCAGCGGACGCCCCCGAGGCGGACGGCACCTTCGCCTGGGAGAGCACGACCATCGTGTTCGTCGAGGTGACCGCGGGCGGCGCCACGGGCACGGGCTGGACCTATGCCCCCGCGTCCACCGTGTCCCTGATCGCCGAGCAGCTGGGCCCGGCCGTCGCGGGCCTCGACGCGCTCGACATCCCTGCGGCGCACGCGGCGATGACGAAGGCGGTCCGCAACACCGGCCGGGCCGGTGCCGCCTCCTGCGCCGTGTCCGCGATCGACATCGCCCTGTGGGACCTGAAGGCACGCCTCCTTGAGCTTCCGCTCGTACGCCTCCTGGGCGCGGCCCGCGACGAGGTCCCCGTCTACGGCAGCGGGGGCTTCACCACGTACCACGACACGCATCTGGCGGCCCAGCTCAACGGCTGGGTGCACGGCCAGCGCATACCCCGCGTGAAGATCAAGGTCGGTGAGGGGTGGGGGCGGGCGGTCACCCGTGACGTGCTGCGGGTGCGCACCGCGCGTGACGTCATCGGACCGCAGGCCGAGCTGTACGTCGACGCGAGCGGCGGCTACAACCGCAAGCAGGCGATCCGGGTGGGCCGGGCGCTCGCCGAGCACGGTGTGGGCTGGTTCGAGGAGCCGGTGCCCGAGGACGATCTGCGGGGGCTCGCGCTGGTACGGAACGCGCTGGTCTGCGACGTGACGGCGGGCGGGTACGGCCACGACCTCGCGTACTTCGCACGGATGGTCCCCTCCGTGGACTGCCTCCAGCTGGACGCGACGCGCTGCGGCGGCCTGACCGAATGGCTGCGCGCGGCGGCCCTCGCGCAGGCGCACGGAATCGAGGTCTCGGCCCGCTGCGCCCCGCACGCTCATGCCGCGGTCGCCTCGTGCGTACCGAATCTGCGGCACATCGAGTGGTTCCACGACCATGTGCGGATCGAGTCGATGTTCTTCGACGGCGCCCTCGACCCGACGGGCGGCACCGTCCGCCCCGACGGCGGCATCGGCCACGGCCTGGAGCTGCGGCGCACGGAGGAGGTCGAGGAATACCGGGTCGCGTGAGGGAGTGCGGGCCTGCCACGCTCAGCCGATGCGGGAGACAGAAGCGCTGAAGACGGAAGCACTGCTCATCGGAGGCCGCTCCGGGGCCGGCAAGTCGTCGGTGGGCCGGGAGGTCGCGGCGCTGCTGCGGGCGGCCGACGTGGGCCACGCGTACATCGAGGGGGACGTCCTGGACGCGGTCCACCCGGCGCCGAGGGGCGATCCCGACCGCTCCCGGATCACCGAGCGCAACCTCGCGGCGCTCTGGGCGAACTACACGGACCTAGGCTGCCACCGCCTCGTCTACACGAACTCGGCGAGCGTCCTGGGCAGCGAGGAGTGGCTGTTCACCGGCGCCCTGCGCGGACCGCGCATCATCCGCGTACTCCTCACCGCGACGGACGCCACCGTCGAGGAGCGTCTCACGGCGCGCGAGCTGGGCTCGGAGCTCGAACAGCAGCTGCGCAGAAGCGCGTTCATGGCCGGGCACCTTCAGGAGCACGCGGCCGACGGCACACGTCGCGTGGCGACGGACGGGCGGCGGGTCGGGGAGATCGCGGCCGATGTGGTGGCCGCCACGGGATGGAACTCCCGGAAGTCGCCGGAAACGATCTCGAACGACGGCCGGGCCAACTAGGCTCGCCCGTATGGAGATCCTGGGAGCCACGCTGCGTATCTGCGTCGAGGACCTGGAGTCCTCGGTCGCCTTCTACGAACGCCTCGCGGGCGGTACCGCGCAGCGTTTCGAGCGAGAGGGCGTGTCCGTCGCGGCGGTCGGCTGCTTTCTGTTGATGAGCGGACCCGAGCGCGAGCTGGAGATCCTGCGGAAGGTCTCGGCGACGATCGCGGTACCGGACGTCGACGAGGCGTACTCCGTCCTGAACGCGTCCGGCGCCCGGGTCATCGCGGGCCCCGTCCCGACGCCGGTGGGCCGCAATCTCATCGCGGTGCACCCGGACGGCACGGTCTTCGAGTACGCGGACCGGCGCCCCGCGACCTGACCGGTCTGCCCGTATCCTCCACGGCAGGCAGGCCGAACGGAGGACGGTGCACGTGGCGGGCAGTACGGCGGACGGTACGGAACGGGTCTCGATGAGCGCTCAGGCGCGCGAGGCCGTCCGGCGGCGCATCGTGGACCGCCGCTATCCGCTGGGCTCGCGGCTGGTGGAGCGCGAGGTCGCCGAGGAGCTGCGGATGTCGCGGGTCCCGGTGCGGGAGGCGCTGCGCGCGCTGGTCGCCGAGGGCCTCCTCGAACTCCTGCCGCACAGCGGGGTGCGGGTGCGCCGCCTGGAGCGGTCCGACGTACGGCACCTGTACGAGGTGTGGGAGCCGCTCGCCGTCCAGGCGTCCCGGCTCTCCGCGCGCCGGGTGGCGGCGAGCGCGCCGGACGAGCCGCCTGAGCTGGCCGCGCTGCGCGCCACGCTCGGCCAGGCCGAGCGGGCGTCGGACGTGGACGACGGGCCGCGCGAGGTCGCCGCACATACGGCGTTCCACGACGGCATCGTGGCCCTCTCCGGCAACCCTCTGCTCGCCCGCACGATGGAGCAGCTGAGCTGGCAGCTCCAGCTCCTGTTCGGCATGCGCGCCGAGCCGGACCACATGCGGGCCCAGCACGACCTCATCTACCGCCATATCGCTTCGGGCGACGAGGAGACGGCGGCCGCGAGCACGCTGCTGCATGTGCGGGACAGCCAGGCGGTGGCATTGCGGGCGCTTTTCGAGGAAAACGACTCTTAAGCGCTCTGTATACCAAGCCCCTCATGTCGGTCACCCCTGCGAGCTCCAGCTCGCCCATACCTGTACATTTACCCGCCACTCCTTGCGGGCCACTCCGGCTTGGTATACAAACTGCGGACGCGTTCCCTCCACAACCCGTCCTGGAGCAGCCCCATGTGCGTCGAGTCCATCCCTCCGCCCTCCTCACGGCTCACCCGGCGCGGCGTCCTCGCCGGTGCGGCGGCGCTCGCCGGGACCACGGCCGCGCTGACCGCCGCAGCGCCCCGGGCGAGCGCGAGCACCCCCGCACGCGAGGGGCGGCGGACCGGCGGCGATCTGGTCGTCGAGGGCGGCACCCTCCTCGACCCGGCGACCGGCGAGGTGACCGAGGACGCGGTGGTCGTCATCGCGGACGGCGTGGTCCGCTCGGCGGGCAGGCGCGGCCGGACCGGGGTGCCCGAAGGCGCCGAGGTGCTCCAGGCGCACGGGCGCTGGATCCTGCCGGGGCTCGTCGAGGCGCACATCCACCTCAACACCGCCGCCGAGGCGCGCGACGCGGTGCTGCTCGGCGCGACCAGCGCCCGCAGCGGCTCGACCAACTTCTACCAGGACATCGCCGTACGGGAGCTGGCCCGCGAGGCACCGAAGCAGGCGCCCCGCCTGCGGGCCGCGGGCATCTTCGTGACGCCCGACCTCGGCGACACGATCCTCGCCGACCCGGAGCTGACCCCGCTGGCCAGGCTGCGGGACGGCGTGCGCTCGCCCGAGGCGCTGCGCCGCGTCGTCGAGGTCAACCTCGCCCGTGGGGCCGACGTCATCAAGACCAGGGTCAACGAGCGGGCGGGGCTGCCCGAGCAGGACCCGCTGGCCCAGGTGTACGACCGCGAGCAGCTGTCCGCCGTGGTCGCGGCGGCCCGGCGCGGCGGCAAGGGCGTGCTCTGCCACAGCTACAGCGAGAAGGGCTGCCACGACGCCGTCATGGCGGGCATCCGCTCCCTGGAGCACGGCGCCTTCGTCGGCGAGCACACGCTGCACGAGATGCGGCGCAGGGGCACGTACTTCACGCCGACCCTCACCGCCATCGCCGGTCTCGCCGAGTCGTCGGACCCGGTGCTCGCGGAGCGCGGCCGTCAGTACCTGCCGGTCCTGAAGCGGGCCGTGCTCGCCGCGCACGAGATGGGGGTGCCGCTCGCGGCGGGCACGGACTCCTCCGGCGGGAAGATCAAGCCCATCGGCCGCGAGGTGGAGCTGATGCGCGCGGCGGGGCTCTCCGCGCTCGACGCGATCCGCACGGCCACCACCGGTGCCGCCAGGCTGCTCGGCCTGGAGCGCACGGCGGGCCGGCTCGCGCGCGGCTTCGCCGGTGACGTGCTCCTCGTGGACGGCGATCCGCTGTCCGACGTGACGGTCCTCAAGAAGCCCGTACGCGTGGTCCGTTCGGGCATCGCGCTCTGAATCCCGCCGAGTCACCGAGTCCCCCACCCCTGAAGGAGACCCCCATGACGCCTCTCTCCCGTCGCGGCATACTCGCCGGTGCCGCCGCCATCGCGGGCACCGGAGCCGCCCTTTCGGCCGCGACTCCGGCCGCCGCCGCTTCCCGCGGCGGCGACGGCAAGCACCCCAAGGCCGTGGTCTTCCGCAACGTCCGCCCCTTCGGCGCGAAGACCCCCGTGGACCTCACGGTGGTCGACGGCCGGATCACGGACGGCCCGGCGCCCAAGGGCGCCAAGGTGATCGACGGCGGTGGCCGCGTCGCCCTGCCCTCGCTCGTGGACGCCCACATCCACCCGGACAAGACCACCTGGGGCAGCTCCTGGGTGACGCGGAAGCCGGCAAGCGGTATCGCCGACTACTGCGAGCAGGACGTGGAGATCTTCAAGAGCCAGCCGCGCCCGGTCGGCGAGCGCGCGTACGGCCTGATGTCGCACGCCGTGACCCGCGGCACCCGCGCGATGCGCGCCCACGTGGACGTGGCGCCCGCCTACGACCTGGCCGGGGTCGAGGGCGTGAACGAGGCCCGTAAGCGCCTCGGGCACGCACTCGACGTACAGGTCGTGGCCTTCCCGCAGCACGGCGTGATCCGGACCCCTGGCACGGCGGAGCTCCTTGAGGAGGCGGCCCGTTCCGGCGCCATCGACCTGGTCGGCGGCATCGACCCGATCAGCTTCGACAACGCCATGGACGAACAGCTCGACCTGGTCTTCGGCCTCGCGGACCGCCACGGTGTCGGCGTGGACATCCACCTGCACGACCGTGACGAGAAGGGCACCAAGGTCCTGCGGGCGATCATCGAGCGCACCAAGGCGCTCTCCCTGCGCGGCAAGGTCACCGTCAGCCACGTCTTCTGCCTGCCGAACCTGTCCGACGGCGACCTGGGCAAGATGGCGGCCGACCTGGGCGAGCAGGACATCTCCCTGACGACGGTCGCGCCGAACGAGTCGCTCGTCCTGCCGATCGCGAAGCTGCGCGAGCACGGCGTGCGGGTCGGGCTCGGCTCGGACGGGGTCCGCGACGCGTGGAGCCCGTTCGGCAACGCCGACATGCTGCACCGCGCGCACATCCTGGGCTGGGTCACCGACGTCCGCCTCGACGAGGAACTGGCCGACTGCTACGACGTGGGCGCGCACGGCGGCGCCGACGTGATGGGCCTGGACCACGCGGACCTGAAGCCCGGCGCCCCCGCCGACTTCATCCTCGTACGCGGCGAGAACGTCCAGCAGGCCCTGGTGGACATGCCGCAGCGGGACATGGTCGTGCACGGCGGCCGTGTCGTGGCCAGGAACGGCGAGCTGGCGTAGCCGGTCTCCTGGCACGCCCGGCACTCCCGGGGGGCGGCTGCCCCGCCCCCCGGGTACCTCACTCCCGCGAAGCCGCCGGCCGCATCCGGTAGTCGTACCGGGCGGGCAGTTCCTCGTCGGTCGTGGCGCGCCACAGCTCGCCGAGCACCTCGGCGCCCTCGCGCAGGTCGGCCACCTCGAAGCCCTCGTCGAAGACCGCACGGGCCGCGTCCCGCTCCCCCTCCGCGAGGAGCAGTTGGACCTCCACGAGGCGGAAGCGGCCCTCCGCGCGCGTGGCCGGCCGCAGGCGCTCCCACACGCCGCGCGCCGCCTCCTGCCGTCCGGCCGCGAGGAGGACGGCTATCGCCTCCCTGCCGAGGGCCGCACTGGCCGACGTCCACAGGACACCGTCGTCGCGCCGCTCCTGGCACAGGTCGTCGAAGGCTTCCGCGTACCGGTCGGCGGCGCGCTCGATGTGGCCCGCGTCCTGGTCGGCGACCGCCAGGCACCGCAGCAACGGCCAGCGCGAGGGGGCGAGTCCGAGGCCGCGCTCCCAGCTGCGCACCGCCTGCGCCCGGTCACCCGCGTGCCACTGCGCGACACCCAGGTGGTACTCGGCGACCGGCCGCGCGGGCGCCGTCTCCAGCATGTCCCGCCAGTGCGGAGCCACCAGGGTCGGACCCGGCGGCGCGACCCGCCGTGGCTCCGGCACCGCTCCGGAGTGCAACAGCTCGAGCCACGGCTCCTGTTCGGGACCCAGCGTGGACTCGGCGAAGGGCGTGCCCGGCAACTTGTAGGCGGCGCGCAGGACTTCGAGCGCACCCCACCCGGACCCGGTGGCGAGCACCTCCCCCGGTTCGTTGTCGGCACACGGCCGCCACGCGTCGTACGCCTCCTCCACGGCGACCCGCGGCAGCGCGTCCGCGAGCCGGGCCTGCACCTCGTCACGGGCGGCCCGCCAGTCACCGCCGTGCACGGGACCCGGCTCCGCCGACAGCGGCCCGTACGACTCCAGCCACGCGAACTCGGCTTCGGCGTCCAGGCGTACGTGCTCCAGCTGGGTCCGCGCGAGGCCCGCCTGGATCTCCGCGTACCCGCCGGTGCCGGGCTCCGTCAGCCACTCCTGCCAGCGCTGCCCGCCCGTGCCGGAACCCCACACGAAGAGCTTGCGGCCGCGAAGGAGGTCGGTCGACGTCTGGACGAGGCCGTACCCGTCGTCGTCGAGCGCGGCTATCCAGCGCCGTGCCCGGTCCGGTACGTCGTAGAAGTAGTCGGCGGCGTACTCGCTGCGCGGCGGATACGTCCGGTCCATCCCGTCGGTCTCCGGCACCGGCACCTTGCTCAGACCGCCCGAGTACCCGAAGTGCCAGGCCTCGTCGGCCGGGGCGATGATCCGGCGCTCCTGCGGCACCGCGATGTTGGACCACCAGTAGACCGGCACCGCCTTCTCGTGCGGGTTGCGGATCCGCACCCCCACGTGCAGGAAGTCGGAGTCATCGGGCAGCCACAGGTCCACCTGGAACGGCACGTCCCGCAGCCGCTCCCACTCCCACAGGCGCAGCATCTCGCCGCCGTCGGGCGCCGTCACGCGCGCCGCGTGCAGCGGGGCGCAGGACAGGGTCGTATGGCCGGTGGCGCCGATGTTCCATTCGATGCCGCCGGAGAACCAGGCGCCGTTGAGCGCGAAGGCGGCGGGCTGCAACACCGGGTTGCGGTAGAGGAGTTCGCGGCCGGTGGGCTTGTGGAAGAGGGAGTGCACGCGGCCGCCGAAGCCGGGCAGGACGGTGGCGCGCAGCCGGTCGTTCTCGATGACCAGCGTGTCGATCGCCGTGTCGGTCCGCTCGCGTCCGTATCCGTCGAGCATGCGTGTGGGCAGGACGCCGCGCAGCGGCTCGTATCCCAGCTGCCGCGCCATGTCGCGTGGCAGTCCCTCTCTGCCGCGCTCGTCCAGGGTGTGCACTTCGCGCAGTGGCCGCAGGGGCGGCAGGGGGTTCTCGGGGCCCAACGGGGCGGCGGGCAGCGTCAGTACGTCACGTCGCACGGTGGTCGTCACGATCACCATGGAACACGGTCGACGCCGTGCCGACCAGGGGCTATCCCGGTCAGGATTGCGCAAAGGCGCGCGGCACCTCCGAGCGGCGCCGCTACTCCGTGGCGGTCAGCGCCCATCGTTCGTGGTCGCGCCAGGCCCCGTCGATGTAGAGGAAGTCCGGGGAGAAACCCTCGAGGCGGTAGCCGCAGCGGCGGGCGAGCGCGATCGAGGCGGTGTTGCCCGGCTGGACGTTGATCTCCAGACGGTGCAGCTTCAGGACGTCGAAGGCGTACCGCGTGACGAGCCCGAGCCCCTCGCTCATCAGGCCGCGCCCCGCGGCGTGCGCGAAGGCGCCGTATCCCAGTGCTCCGCACAGGAAGGCGCCCTCGACGATGTTGTTGATGTTGATGAACCCGGCGATGGCGCCACCGGCCGCGTGCTCACGAGCCCGCTCGCAGACCAGGAACCCGATCCTGCCCCGGCCCTCGATCAGCGCGCCCGCGTACTCCGCGTACGCCTTGTCCGTGGTGGGCGGGAAGAGCCAGGGGGTGTGCAGCTCGCGGCTCTCCCGCGCGCGTGCGGTGAACTCGGGGCCGTCGGCGTAGGTGTAGGGACGTATGACTGCGTGGGGTCCCTCGGCGAGACGCGGGGTTCTGTCGGACATCAGGCCACGCTAACCGCTGCCGGGACGGGCCCCGGCGTCACCCGCGCGTCCTCACTTGCGCCGCCGGACGAAGTAGGCCCCGCACAGCGCGCCGATCAGGCCGGTGCCGAGCAGCGCCACCCACAGCGGCATGGTCACCTCGGGGATCAGCAGTCTGATCTTGGTGTGGCGGGTGTTCTCGAAGATGAAGATCAGGGTGAGGACGGCGAGCACGGCGACGACGATCCTGCCGGGCGTCAGGAAGCCCTTGGCTCCGCCCGAGCCGCCCTTGGAACCGCCCGAGGAGGTGTTGGGACTCATACGTGGACCTTCCGTCGGAGCTTCGACCGGCCTCCCCCGGTGACCAGCATGGGCAGCTGGGCCGGGTTCGCGCGCGGTGGATGCCCCTGCCGGGTGGAGGTGTGGGCCGTACGGGTGAGTCCGGGAGTCCGGGGAGAGTCAGCGCACGACAGGGAGCCGGAGCACTCCGGTGTCGCCAGGAGCGCTGGTGACGGTCACCGGCTTCACGCCCCTGTTGCCCCCGTAGGCGTCGTCGCTCGCCGCCACCACGAACCGCAGCTTGTGCCCCGCCTCGTACCGGTGCACGATCCCCGGCAGCGACACGGTGAACGGCTTCGTCACGTCCGGCACGCGCACGGGCGACACGAGCCGGTGCACGAGCGTCTTCTTGCCGTCGGGCGCCACGTCGTACAGCTTGGCGAAGAGGACCAGCTTGTCGGCCGCGTCGCCGGAGTTCTGCACCTTCTCGGTCCGGGGCGAGACGACCTTGAGGGTGGCCTTCGCGGAGCCGACGACGTCCACCGGGGCGCTCAGCGGCTCGGTCGTCCAGTCGAGGTAGGTGCCCTTCGTGTCGTGCGGCGCGGGGTCGGGCAGGCCGATGAGTCCGGCCAGGGAGCTCTCGGAGTGGCTCGTGGGGATCAGCCAGTTGCGGTACTCGCGGCTGCCGCGCGCGACCTTCTTGCGGTTGTCGACGAGCTTGCCGTCGCCGGACAGGTACAGCTTCTGGCTCAGGGCGGGCACGTTCGCGGCGGTGGCGTAGGAGCCGTTCGGTCCGCTGTCGGCGGGGACCCAGTCCTGGTGGTAGGCGAAGGCGGGCCCGGTGTCGGCGCCCTTGTTCTTCCTCAGGTAGCGGTCGAACCACGACAGGACGCGCTTGCCGACGTAGCTCGTCTCCAGGTTGCCCTCGGAGATGTTGAGTTCACCGGACGCCGGGTCGGAGAGCCCGCCGCTGTGGCCCGCCGACTGCCAGATCATCTTCGTCGTGGTGCCCTGCGCCTTGAGCGTCTCGTACGTCGCCTGCGCCTCGCTGAGGTTGAAGAGGCTGTCGACCTGGCCCTGGATGAGGAGCGTCGGCGTCTTGACCTTCGGCAGGTACGAGACGGGCGAGACGCCGCGCGCGTACTCCTGGAGGGCCCGGGTCTTGTCGGCGGGATAGCGGCCGGAATTGAGCGTGCGGATCGTCTCGCAGGCCTTGGTGACGAAGTGCAGGCAGGTGAGGGAGTTGATGCGGGAGGGGTCGAGGCTCGGTTCGAGGAGCGGCTGGCCCTCGCCGATGAGGTAGAAGCCGTTCATCCACTGCCACTTGGAGGCGCCGGGGACGCTGCGGTCGGCGGCGTTGTTCGGGTCGAGCGAGTAGCTCAGGTCGTTCCAGGTGATCATCGGTACGAGGGCGTCGACCCGGCGGTCCACGGCGGCCGTCGCCAGCTGGATCGCCCCGCCGTACGAACCGCCGATCATGCCGACGCGGGGGTCGGACCCGGCGTCCTTGGTGACGTAGTCGATCGTCGTGCCGTCGTCGGCCGCGCGCTTGCCCGCGAGGAAGTCGACTAGCCCGGACGCCGCCTTGCCGTCGGTCTTCGGGTCGTCGAGGGAGATCAGACAGCCGGACTTGCCGAAGCCGAGACCGGAGTAGACGAGCCCGACGTAGCCGCGCTCGGCGAAGGCCTTGCCGGTGGCCGCCGTTCCGCCGTCCGACTTGCTGCCGCCGAAGCCGTTGGTGGTCAGGACGGCGGGGGCGGGGTGCGCGGCGTCCACCCCGGCGGGGCGGTAGAGGTCGGCGTCGATGGTGCATTTCCTGCCGCCCGCGTCGACCGTGAACTTCAGCGCGGTGACCGTGTACTGACCGGTGGCACTCGCGGGCGCGGGTGCCGCGATCGCCAGGGGTGCGGCGAGGGCGGCGCCCATGGCGAGGGCGAGCGGGGCGCGGGCCCGGGGGACGGCACGACGGGATGCGGTACGACGGGACACGAGACCTCCACGCTGAGGACAGCCGACTACCGACCGGTAAGTAACCGGCCAGGGTCATGTTGTGACACGTGTCAGGTGTGGGTCAACGCTCGTGACAGGAGTTTCTCGGCAGAAATTGACGGAGATTCAGTACGGAGATCCAGCGAGGAGAGCGCCCCGCCGTGACGGGGCGGTTCTCAGGCCAGCGCGGGCACGTCGAGCGTCAACGTCGCCGCGTCCGCGTCCAGTTCTCCCGCCGCTCCGAACGGAACCGTCAGCGCCCCGTCGCAGTGCCCGAATCCGAACTCCTCGACGACCGGCACCCCGAGCCCGCCGAGCCGGTCGAGCAGCATGGTCCGCACCGAGTCGTACGGATCGCAGTCCGCCCACGAGCCGAGCACGACCCCGCGCACCCCCTCCAGCCAGCCCGCGCGCGCGAGTTGCGTGAGGTAGCGGTCCAGGCGGTAGTTCTCCTCGCCGATGTCCTCCAGGCAGAGCAGCCCGCCCCCCGCCGACGTGCGCGCCCCGGGGGCGCCGAGGTCAGAGGCGAGCAGGCAGAGGCAGCCGCCGAGCGTGACGCCCCGCGCGCGGCCCGGCACGAGCGCGGTCCCGCCCGAGGCGATCACCTGGACCTGCTCCGGTGCGAGGAGCGTGGCCCTCAGGTGCTCCTGCGCACGGGCGTTCTTGAGGAAGTCCATGGCGGCGACCATCGGGCCGTGCAGCGTGACCAGGCCGAGCCGCGCCGCGAACGCCTCGTGCAGGGTGGTGATGTCGCTGTAGCCGACGAACACCTTGGGGCCTGCCGCCCGCATCGCCGTCCAGTCGAGCAGCTCCACCATCCGCAGTGCGCCGTAGCCGCCGCGCGCGCAGAGCACGGCGGAGACGGAAGGGTCGCACCACGCCTCCTGGAGGTCGCGGGCGCGGTCCGCGTCAGTGCCCGCGAGGTAGTCGAAGCGCGGATGCCGGTCCAGGACGTGCGGGGCGACGACCGGTTCGAGGTCCCAGCCGCGCAGGATGTCGAGGCCCGCCTGGAGCCGCTCCTCGGGGATGGGGCCACTGGGCGCGACGACGGCGACCCGCGCGCCGGGGACCAGCCGCGCGGGACGCTTCAGAGGGTTCACTTGGAGAGCTCCAGGACGGGAGTGGTACCGGCCAGATCCAGGCCGAACACTTGGGCGTACAGGGAGAGTTCGGCCTCCAGGGCGCGGATCAGCGTGTCCACGCGGCGGAAGCCGTGCCCCTCGCCCTCGAAGGCGATGTAGGCGTACGGCACGTCCCGCCCCTCCAGCTCGGAGACGAACCGCTCGGCCTGCTCGGGCGGGCAGATCACGTCGTCCAGGCCCTGGAGCAGCAGGAAGGGCACGCTCACCCGGTCGGCGTGTTCCGCGGGCGAGCGCTCCACGTACCGCGTGGGCACCTCGTCGAACGGCCCGATCATCGAGTCCAGGTACCGCGACTCGAAGTCGTGGGTCCCGCCCGCGGCCCACTCCGTGAGGTCGAGGACGGGGTAGATGATCGTGCCGCAGGCGTACACGTCCGTCGTGGTCAGCGAGGCCGCCGTGGTCCAGCCGCCCGCGCTGCCGCCCCGGATCGCCAGGCGGTCGCGGTCGGCGGTGCCCTCGTCGGCCAGCGCGAGCGCGACGGCCGCGCAGTCCTCGACGTCGACGATGCCCCACTGCTCGCGCAGGCGGTTGCGGTACGCGCGGCCGTAGCCCGTCGAGCCGCCGTAGTTGACCTCGGCGACACCGATGCCGCGCGAGGTGAAATAGGCGATCTCCAGGTCGAGCACGAGCGGGGAGCGGCTGGTGGGGCCGCCGTGCACCCACACGACGTACGGCGGGAGTTCGTCGTCGGGGGCGACGCGGGTCGGGTGGTGCGGCGGGTAGACGTGCGCGTGGATCTCGCGGCCCGCCGGGCCGCTGAAGGTGCGGATGCGCGGCTCGGGGTAGTAGGCGGTGTCCACCGGGTCGTCGTGCGCGGCGCCGATCACCCGGGCGCGCCCTGTGCTGGTGTCCAGCTCCACGACCTCGTACGCGCTGCGGGGGCTGGCCGCGACGCCGACGGCGCGGCTGCCGTTGACCGCGACGGTCGCCGACCACTCCGTCCAGGGGCCCGCCGCGTCGACGACCTCGCCGGTCTCCGGGTCGAGCACGCCGAGCGCGGTGGCGCCCTTGCCGTGCACGACGGCGACCAGGCCGCTGTCCAGGGGCGCGAACCAGCCGGAGCCGAGCTGCCACAGGGGTCCGCCGAACTCCTCGTCGCGCGGACAGACCGGCGCTCCGTTCCCGCCGTCCGCCGGGTCCGTGCGGTAGAGGTTCCACCAGCCCGTGCGGTCGCTGACGTAGAGGAGCCGTCCGTCGTGCGCCCACTCCACCTGCGCGACGGACTCCTCGGAGCCGCCGGCGATGACCCGCGGCGCGGCGAACGTGCCGTCCTCGCGGACCGTCGCGACCAGGAGTTCCGTGCCGTCCCACGGCATCCGGGGGTGGTCCCAGGCGATCCACGCCACGCGGGCGCCGTCCGGCGAGAGCCGGGGCCCGGTGATAAAGCGGTGCCGGTCGTCGGAGAGTTCACGCACCGCCGAGCGGTCGTCGGCGGCCGAGCCGTCGAGCGGGACGGCGACGGCGACCCGCCGTATGTCGGTGGACGCCTCCCCGGTGAACTCTTCCATGACGCACCAGACTTCGCCCCGGTCCAGGTGCACGCACGGATCGATGAACCGCAGGCCGCCGCCCACGCCGGAGAGCGGGGTCAGCGGGCGCGGCGCGGCGCCCGCGGTGTCGGGCTCGTAGGCGTACAGGCGCTGGTCGGCGAAGTTCGCGAACACCACGAAGGGGCCGTCAGGGCCCTCGGCCCCGGCCCACGAACGCCCCCCGTACTCCATGACCCGGCTGCGCACGTTCCACGGCTCGGGCAGCACGGACTCCTCCGCGCCGTCAGGACGCCGCCGGACCAGGGCGCGCCTGCCGCCTTCGGCGGGCCTCGGCTCGGTCCACCACGCCTCGTCACCGACGAAGCCCACGTGGCCCGGGGAGCCGTCGTGGGCGGCGGCGAGTGCCGCGTCGATGGGTGACGGCCATGATCCGTAAGCCTGGGTCTCCATCATGTCCTTCTCTTCCCCCATGATCGGTTGTGTGCCCTAGGCCGTTCTCAGATAGCGGTCGAGGACGCGGACCCCGAAGTGCAGCGCGTCGACCGGCACGCGCTCGTCGACTCCGTGGAAGAGCGCTTGGTAGTCGAAGCCCTCCGGTGTCTTCAGCGGCGTGAAGCCGTAGCCCGTGATGCCGAGTCGCGAGAACTGCTTGGCGTCCGTGCCGCCGGACATGCAGTACGGCACGACATGCCCCTCGGGCGCGAACTCCTCGACTGCCGCGCGCATCTTCGCGTACGTCGAGGAGTGGACCGGCGCCTGCAGCGCCACCTCGCGGTGGTGGAACTCCCAGTCGACGTCGACTCCGGTGAGCCGGTCAAGGGTGGCGGCGAACTCTTCCTCGCCGCCGGGCAGAAAGCGGCCATCCACGTGGGCGACGGCCTCGCCGGGGATCACATTGACCTTGTAGCCGGCCTGCAGCATCGTCGGGTTGGCGCTGTTGCGCACGGTGGCCTCGACGAGGGAGGCGGCGGGGCCGAGCTTCTCCAGGAGCATGTCCACGTCGAATCCGGGCGCGTCCAGGTCCGCGTCCAGGCCGTACAGCGCGGCCAGTTCGGTCAGCGCCGCCCGGACCGTCGGTGTCAGACGCAGCGGCCAGCGGTGGCTCCCGATGCGGGTGATCGCGGCCGAAAGCCTGGTGACGGCGTTCTCGTGGTTCACCTTCGAGCCGTGGCCCGCCCTGCCGCGCGCGGTCAGCGTGAGCCAGCCGGTGCCGCGCTCCCCCGCCGCGATGCCGTAGAGCTGGTTGCCGCGCCCGTCGTGGAAGGTGAAGGCACCGGACTCGCTTACCCCCTCCGTGCAGCCCTCGAAGAGCGAGGCGTGCTGGTCGGCGAGGAACCCGGAGCCGTCGACGGCGCTCGCCTCCTCGTCGGCGGTGAACGCGATCACGATGTCGCGGCGGGGCCGCACTCCCTGGCGCGCCCAGCCGCGCACCACGGAGAGGATCATCGCGTCCATGTTCTTCATGTCGACGGCGCCGCGGCCCCATACGACGCCGTCGCGGATCTCCCCGGAGAAGGGGTCCACGCTCCAGTCGGCGGCCTCGGCCGGAACGACGTCCAGGTGGCCGTGCAGGAGCAGCGCGTCGGCCGAGGGGTCGGTGCCCTCGATGCGCGCGACGACGTTCGTGCGCCCCGGTGTGCGCTCCAGGAGGCGAGGTTCGAGCCCGGCTCCGGCGAGGCACTCGGCGGCGTACTCGGCGGCGGGCCGCTCGTGGCAGTCGCCGCCGCCCCGGTTCGTGGTGTCGATGCGGATGAGATCGGAGGTGAACCGGACGACCTCGTCGAGCGCCTGCTCGTCGACGTGTCCGGCGGCCTGATGCCCCGGCTGCTCCTCAGCCATATTGTTCCTCCACAGCCGCAGACGCGATCGTCGTGACCGCCTTGAACGTACGAATGCCCTCGTACATGGTTTCGCTGGTGTACGCGATCTTCCGCTCGCCGGTGCGCCGCACGCCCGGCACCACGGTGGACGCCATGGACAGGTGCTCGGCGTCGAATTCGAGCTCCACGGTGAACGGGCCGCCTTGAACCGGATCGTGGCGCACGGCGAGCGGCGCCGCCTCCTTCGCCGCGGCCCGGATGTCCGCGGCGGTCCGCCGCGGGGTGCGGCAGACCGCCGCGTAGCGCGACACGTGGTCCTTGACGGCGACCTTCAGCGCGCCTGGCGCATAGCCGAGCGCGTCGTCGCAGGCCAGGTCGTCACCGGTGACGAGGACGACGGGCACTCCGTACTCGGCGACGACGTGGGAGTTGAGCAGCCCCTCGCTCGCCCGGTCGCCGTTGACCCACACGCCGGTGATCGAGTTGGCGAGGTAGGTGTGCGCGAGCACACCCTCCATGCCGGCGCCCGCGTGGTAGCCGATGAAGGCGATGCCGTCCACGTCGTCGTGCTGTACGCCCTCGACCATGGAGAGGGACTTGTGCCGCCCGGTGAGCATCTCGGCCCGCTCGTCGAGGTCCTCCAGGAGGAGGTTGCGCATGGTCCAGTGCGCCTCGTTGACGAGCACCTCGTCGGCTCCGCCGTCGAAGAATCCGAGCACGGCGGCGTTCACGTCCGAGGTGAACATCGAACGGCACCTCTCCCACTGCGGCGTGCCGGGCAGCACGTCGGCCGGCCAGGTCACGCCCGTGGCGCCCTCCATGTCGGCGCTGATCAGGATCTTCATGCCGCCTCACGCTACGCGTTCACCCACTCCTGGACCAGATCCGTCAGCCATCGCGTCGCGTGCCCCCGCGTCCCCGTTCCGGACGGGCCCGGCGCCGGACGCGGCCACCGTGCCCCGCCGCGAACGGAGCCCGAAGGCGCTGATCAGGGCGGCGAGCAGAGCTGCCGCGAGCGGGACCCACAGGGCCGCGTGGTAGCCGTCGAGGAGGGCTTCGGGTGAACTCGACGTGGTGGCCCAGACGTTGACGGCGGATGCCGCGGAGAGACCGAGCGCGGCCCCGAACTGGAAGGCGGTGTAGAGCAGCCCGCCGGCCAGGCCCTGCTCCTCCTCCTTGACGCCCTCGGTGGCGACGATGGTGAGCGGTCCGTAGCTGAGGGCGAAGGCGACGCCGAGGAGGATCAGGCTCGGGAACATCGCCAGGTACGTCCAGTCGGCGCCGACCGGCAGGAACAGCGCGTAGGAGAGCGCGGCGAGCAGCAGTCCGCCGAAGATCGCTCTGGCGTTGCCGAGCCGCTCGACGATCCGGGGCGTGACGGTGGGCGAGAGGACCGCGTCGATCCCGATGACGATCATCGCGAGGCTGGTCTGGAGGGTGGACCAGTTCCGCAGCTCCTGGAGGTAGAGGACGACAAGGAACTGGAACCCGAAGAAGCCGCCCGCGAAGAACAGACCCGCGAGGTTGGCGCGGACCAGGGGGCCGCTGCGGAAGATTCCCAGGCGGACGAGGGGCGAGGCCGAGCGTCGCTCGACGGCGACGAAGACGGCGAGCAGGGCGAAGCCCGCCGCGAGGGTGCCGGTCGTGGCGGCGGCGCTCGCGTGGGACGCGCGCTCCACGCCGAGGACGAGCAGCACGATCGCGGCGGTGACCGTGAGGGCGCCCGGCAGGTCGACGCGCTGCCCGGTGCGGTCGGGGCGCGGGGAGCGGGGGACGAAGGCGAGCGCGGCGAGAAGGATCAGGGCGGAGAGCACGACGGGCACGAAGAAGACCCAGCGCCAGCCGAACGCGGTGAGCAGACCGCCGACGACCAGGCCGATCGAGAAGCCGCCCGCCGCGGTGCCGGAGTAGAAGAGCAGCGCCTTGTTGCGGCGCGGGCCCTCCTCGAAACCGGTGGTGATGATGGAGAGGCCCGCGGGGGTCATGAAGGCCGCGGCGACGCCGGTGACGAAGCGGGCGACGATCAGCGTCCAGCCATCGGTGGCGAAGCCGCCCAGCCCGGAGAAGACCAGGAAGACGGAGAGCCAGAAGACGAACATCTGGCGGCGCCCGAAGAGGTCGGCGGCCCGGCCGCCGAGCAGCATGAAGCCCCCGTATCCGAGGACGTAGGCGCTCATGACCCACTGCAGGGACCCGGTGGACAGGCCCAGGTCGGCGCGGATGGACGGCATCGCCACGTTGAGCATGGCCACGTCGATGCCTTCGAGGAAGATCGCGCCGCACAGGACGAGCAGGACGCCCCACTCGCGGGGCTCGAAGGCGACCCGGGAGGCGCGCGGCGCCCCGGCTGATGATTCTCTCTGCGAACTCGAACTCACGTCAGCTCTCCGCCGATCGACCGGTACCGCCGGGGATTTCCCGGCCCACTCACCCTCGATCAGGGCGCTGTGACGGAACAACGGCGAAGAGCGCAACGTTCGTTCAACCAGGTTTACCGATCCGAGCTGCCCCGGGGGGACGTCGATGGAACGCGATGAACTGGAGTGCTTTCTGCTGCTCGCCGAGGAGCTGCACTTCGGCCGGACGGCCGAGCGCATGCGGCTCTCCCGGGCCAGGGTGAGCCAGCTGATCCAGCGCACCGAGCGCCGCGTCGGCGCCCCGCTGTTCGTCCGCACGAGCCGCCGTGTCGGCCTCACCGCGCTCGGCCGCCAGCTCCGCGCCGATCTGGAACCGCACCACCGGGCCATCGACGCCGCCGTGGAGCGGGCCGCGGCCACCGCGCGCGGCATCGACGGTGTGCTGCACGTCGGCTTCGCCAATCCGCTGGCGGGCGAGCTCGTGATGCGGGCGACGGAGGCACTGCGTGTCAGCCATCCGGGGCTCGCGGTGGAGATCTGCGAGGTGCCCCTCGGCGATCCGTACGGGCAGTTGCGCAAGGGCGAGTTCGACGTGCAGCTCACGGAGTTCCCGGTGCGCGAGGAGGACCTGGGGGGCGGGCCCGAGCTGCTCACGGAGGAGCGCGTGCTCGCGATCGCCTCGTCGCATCCGCTGGCCGTACGGGACTCGGTGTCGCTGGATGATCTGGCCGACGTGCCGCTCCTGCCGATCGAGGGCGAGGTGCCCGACTACTGGCTGGAGCACCACGTCCCGTCCCACACCCCGTCCGGCATGCCGATCGCCCGCGGCCCGTCGGTGACCAACATGCAGGAGGCGCTGATGCTGGTCGCGGGCGGCAGGGGCGCGTTCCTCGCTCCCGCGCACACGGGGACGTACTTCGCCAGGCCGGGTGTCGCGTACATCCCCTTCGCCGACGCCGAGCCGGTCCGCTACGGCCTGGTATGGCGGGCCGGCCACGGCACGGGGGCGACGCAGACCTTCGCGCGGACCGCCCGTGAGGTGGCCGGTGAGGTGTCGCGGGGTGACGACCGGCGAACGGCGCCGGGGCCCGTCACCGCGGTGGGCTGAGGTCGGCGCCCTCGGCCGGGGTGCCGTCGCGCGCCACGTAGGGCACGTCCAAGAGACCCATCGCGTCAGCGTACGGACGGTGTGGCGGGACTTGAGTTCACCGGCCCACCACGAGCCACTTCGACGGCAGTTCGATCCGCGTGCCGTCGGGCGTGAACTCGGTGGTGATGAGCGGCAGTTCACCCGAGGCGATGATCGTCAGCCCCGCCGCCGCGAGGTACTCCGGCACCGCCGCGTCCGCGACCTCGCCCGGCGCGATGCCGTGCGCGAACACCGGCGCCAGCTTCGGCGGCGGGCCCTCGGGGCGCTGGGCAAGACCCTTCAGGACCGTACCCGCGGCCTCGGCGAGCTCGACGACGAATGCTCGTCCGCGCTCGCCGACCAGCGCCGCGATGCCCTCGACGAGCGGCCCGCGGTCGGCGGGTTCGCACTGGTGGAGCACCCCGCGCATATAGACGTTCACGTCGCCCAGTTCCGCGTGCAGTTGCTGGGCCTCGGATCTCTCCGCGGCGTCGACCTGCCGGAACTCGACCTGTTCCGCCGGGTCGGCGCGCCGTGCGTGCGCGAGCGCGGCGGCGGACAGGTCGACGCCCAGGACGCGCAGGTAGCGGTCGGCGAGGAAGCGGGTCTGGGTGCCGTTGCCGCAGCCGACGTCCACGACGGGAAGGCCTGCGGCCGTCATGTGCGGTTCGAAGAGGGCGAGATGGATGCCGACGGTGAGCGCGGGTTCGGCGTCCCAGAAGACGGCCCCCGGTTCCTCGGGGGCTTCCCGCCAGAACCCCTCCCAGGCCTCTCTGTACCGACTCGTGACGCTCATGCCCAGCTCCCCAGGATGCGACGACGACCGCCGCCGAAGCCGACGGCAAGATCGGTCTACCGCGCCCGGAGTGCACGGACAAGTCACCGGCGCGAGCATTCACCGCGACTTCAGCGCATTCCCGCCCGGCGTGCGCCCCCGTTGCCCCCTCAGCCCCTTCCCGTGCGAGGCGGCGCCAGCTCGAACCACACGGTCTTGCCGGACGACGTACGGCTGGTCCCCCACTCCTTGGCGAGCACGCTGACGATCCGCAGGCCGCGCCCGAACTCGTCGCGGGGGCCCGCGTTCAGCAGTGTCGGCAGGGTGTGGTCGTCGTCCTCGACCTCACAGATCAGCGTGGTCCCGGAGCGGACGAGACGGAGCTCGACGCGGCGTCCGCGCGAGTGCCGTACGGCGTTGGTGACGAGCTCGCTGACCAAGAGCTCGGCGGTCTCCGACTGGCTCTGGCGGGACCAGCTGATCAGCTGGCCGCGCACCAGGTCGCGGGCCCTGCTCACCTCGCTCGGGTCGAGCGCGAGCCGCCAGCTCGCGACGTCCTCGTCCGCGACGCCGTTCAGGCGTGCCATCAGGAGCGCCACGTCGTCCTTGCGTCCGCCGCGTGTGTTGAGCGCCCGGATGATGGTGTCGCAGGCGTCGTCCATGGAGGCCGCCGGATGCGCGGCGGACTCGGTGAGCGTGGCCAGGCCGACGCCGATGTCCTCGCCGCGCACCTCGACGAGGCCGTCGGTGCACATCAGGAGCCGGTCGCCGGGCGCCACCCGGACGGTGACCGCCTCGAAGGGCACACCGCCGACGCCGATGGGCGCGCCGGTCGGCAGGTCCAGGAGCTCGCTGCGGCCGTCGTCGGCGCGGACCAGGACGGGCGGGATGTGTCCCGCGTTGGCGAGGTGCAGCTCGCTCGCTATGGGGTCGTAGACCGCGTACAGGCAGGTCGCGAGGTAGTGCTCGCCGAGCCGTTGCGCCAGGTCGTCGAGGTTGCGCAGGAGCTGCGCGGGAGGCAGGTCAAGGGCGGCCATGGTCTGCACGGCGGTGCGCAACTGGCCCATCATCGCCGCCGAGTTGAGGCCGTGGCCCATCACGTCGCCGACGACGAGCGCCGTGCGCGATCCGGGCAGTTTCACGGAGTCGAACCAGTCGCCGCCGACCCGGCCCAGGAGCGTGCCCGGCAGATAGCGCGTGGCGATGTCGCAGCCGGTCATGCGCGGTTCGATGTGCGGCAGCATGCTGTCCTGGAGGGTGTCGGCGACGCTCTCCTGGTAGGTGTACATGCGGGCGTTGTCGAGCACGAGGCCGGCGCGGGCGGCGAGTTCGGCGCCGGTGACGCGGTCCATGTCGTTGAAGACGGGCCGCTCCCGGTGGCGCAGCAGGATCATGAATCCGAGCACCACATTGCGGGCCTTGAGGGGCACGACGAGCATCGAGCGGTGGTTGATGAGCGGGCGGATGTCGCGCTTCTCGAACTGCGAGGCGATCGCGTTGCCCATCTCCTCGGTGATGCGCGGCACGAGGACCGGATCGCCGGAGGTCATGCACTGGAAGAACGGCGTGTGCGAGGGGAACGGCATGGATTCGCCGACGGGCACGACGTCGTCCCAGCGGCCCGGCTCGTCCGTGTGCTCCACGGCGACCCGGTGCCACATCGTCGTCTCGTCCGGCGGCCCCTCGGGGAAGCCCTCACCGGCGACGACCTGTTCGCGCAGGTAGGTGCCCGCGACATCCGTGAAGCGGGGCACGACGGCCCGGCTGACCTCGATGATCGTCCGGGAGAGGTCGAGCGACGAGCCGATGCGCCCGCTGACCTCGTTCAAGAACTCCAGGTGCTCGCGCACCGCCGCGTACTCGAGGTCCTGGCCCTCGTCGGGCGTGCCCGGCCCGGGGGTGATGCCTTCGGCGGCGGCCTGCTGGGCGCGCAGCCTGCGCTCCTTGCGCTCGGTGCGCCGCGGCACGCCCCAGTCGGGGGTGACGGGCACCCGGTCGTGCTTGCTGAACTCAAGGACGGGATAGCCCAGTTCGAGGATCTGCGCCACGATGCGGGAGCTCTCGCCCACGCTCATGCTGGGCAGGATCTCGGGAAGCCGGCGCGCCAGCTCGTCCGCTCCGGGGAAGTCCGTGTGCAGGGCGAATCCCGGTGCTATGCGCTCCACCTGGCCCGGGTCCCCGCCCTCCTCGTCGGCAAGGCGGTCGGCGTCGGCCGCGAGCACGAGCAGCCGCTCGGGGCCGGGGCCGACGAGCGGATACGCCCACCACAGGACGTCCACGCGGTGGTTCTCGCCGCCGGGCACGGAGAGCCGCGCGCGCCCGGCCGCGGGGTAGGAGATGCGTCCGTCGAGGGAGGTCTCCAGGTCGGGGCCCAGGCCGTCGTACACACCGAAGTTGGCGTGTTCCTCCGGAATCGCGCCCGACACCGGGAGCAGGTCGCCCGCCGGGCTTCCGACGGCCTCTTCCCTGGAGTACCCGAACAGCTTGCGCGCGCCGGTGCTCCAGTGGGAGACGGAACCGGCGCCGTCGACGACGACCACGGCGAGTGGGATCCGGCCGGCCATGGCAGGCTGCGCCACCGGCCCGCCCGGGCTGCCGTATTCCATGGCGAACGCTCCTTCCGGCGGCACCGCGAAGGCCCTGCGCCGCCCTCAACCACCGTACGACCGGCGCAGGTTGCCGTGCGGTGCAATAAGGGAATTGGGCGCACAGGAGCGCCTCCGGCGGGTATTTCGCGCCGCCCGCCCGCCGGGCCTCCGCCGCCCGCCCCACCAGGCTCTAGTCCTCGTGCCCCAGCTGGAGATCCCGCTCCGTGCGCCCGCCGCCCGCGACCTGGAGCACGGTGGCGACCGGCGGGTAACCCGCGGCGATGACCGTGTACTCGCCGGACGACAGATCGATGAACCGGAACGTGCCGTCTTCCCTGGTCGTGAGGGTGTCCACGACGTTGCCCGCCGCGTCGAGCAGCGTCACGCGCGCGTCCTCCACGGGCCGCCCGCCGCTGGCCCGCACGGTCCCGCGCAGGACGGCGCCGCCCGCGAGCTCGACGTCCTGGCGGGTCTCGCGCGATGCCTGTACGGAGACGGGAAGGGCCGCCGGGCGGAAGGCGGGGGCGCTGGCGGCGAGGGTGTACTCGCCGGCCACCAACTCCGTGATGACGTAGCCGCCCTCGCGCCCGCTGCGGGTGCTCGCCACGACCTCGCCCCGTACGTCGGTGAGGGTCACCGCGGCGTCCCTGACCGGGGTGCCGTCGGCGGTGACGACGCTGCCCGCCAGGCGCCCGGCGCCGCCGAGCACCACGTCGAGCTCCACGGGCCGCTCCCCCACGGTGACGGTGACCGCCTGCGGCTGGTGGCCGCCCGCGGCCGCGATCAGGACGAACGATCCCGGGCCCGGCGTGGAGAGCGCGTACCGCCCGTCGTCGCCGCTCGCGCCGCGGCCGATCTGCTGCCCCCCGACGTCGATGAGGGTGAGGGCGGCGCGGGGCACGACGGTGCCGTCCGGGTGCTGCACGGTGCCGCAGACGGGCACCCCGGCGGCGTACGAGGCACGGGCCTGCGGGACGGTCGTGGGCTCTGCCGTGGGAGCGTCCTGGGACGCTGCTGCACTGGACAACAGGGGTGTCTCCTTGAGGAGGAAGGTGATGATCATGCCGAGTACGAGCACCGGCACCAGGTACAGGAAGATCCGCGGCATCGCGTCGGCGTACGCCTGGATGTAGCCGTCGCGCAGCGCTGCGGGCATCGCGTGGACGAGCTGCGGGGTGATGGCCTCGGGGTCGGGCAGGCCCGCTCCGGCCGGGATGCGGTCGCTCAGCGAGTCGGCGAGGCGGTCGGCGAAGAGCGTGCCGAAGATCGCGGCGCCGACACTGCCGCCGATCTGCCGGAAGTAGTTGTTGGCGCTGGTGGCGGTGCCGAGGTCGGCGGGGCGCACCGCGTTCTGCACGGCGAGGATGAGCACCGGCATGACGAGGCCGACGCCCGCGCCCAGGACGGCCATCCAGATGCTGTAGTGCAGCCGGGGCGTGTCGACTTCGAGCCGGGAGAGCAGATACATGCCGATGACGGACAGGATGCCGCCGATCACCGGATAGATCTTGTAGCGCCCGGTGTGGCTGATGAGCTGGCCGGAGAGGATCGAGGCGCCGACGACGCCGCCCATCATCGGCAGCATGAGCAGTCCGGACTCGGTGGCGCTCGCACCGTCGACCATTTGCAGGAAGGTCGGCAGATAGCTGGCGGCTCCGAAGAGGGCGACGCCGACGACCATGCCCACGACGGCGGTGACGTTGAAGACCGGGTCGCGGAACAGGCGCAGCGGAATGATCGGTTCTGCGGCGAAGCGCTCGGCGACGACGAAGAGCACGATCGAGGCGACGGCCCCGGCCGCGAGCCCCAGGATGACGCGCGAGCCCCACTCGTACTCGGTGCCGCCCCAACTGGTCAGCAGGACCAGGCAGGTGGACGCGGAGGTGAGCAACAGGGCGCCGAGGACGTCGAGTCGGGCCTTGGCCGTGGGCTTGGGCAGTTTCAGCACGAAGCTGACGACGGCGAGGGTGACGAGCCCGAAGGGCACATTGAAGTAGAAGCACCAGCGCCAGGTGACGTGGTCGGTGAAGAACCCGCCGAGCAGGGGTCCGGCGACCGACGCGAGGCCGAAGGCGGCGCCGATGAGGCCCATGTAGCGGCCGCGTTCCCGTGGCGGCACGATGTCCGCGATGATCGCCTGTACGCCGATCATGAGGCCGCCCGCGCCGACGCCCTGGAGGGCGCGGAAGGCGATGAGCTGGTCCATCGTCCGCGACCAACCGGCGAGCGCCGAGCCGACGATGAAGATGATGATCGCGAACTGGAAGACACCCTTGCGTCCGAAGAGGTCCCCGAGCTTGCCGTAGATGGGCAGCCCGACGGTGGACGTCAGGAGGTAGGCGGTGATCGCCCAGGACATCTTGTCGAGGCCGTGCAGCTCACCGACGATCTTCGGGAGCGCGGTGGCGACGATCATCTGCTCCAGGGCGGCGAGCAGCAGGGCGAGCATGAGCCCGACGAAGACCATCCGGACCCGTGCCGGGCTGAGCCCGTCAGCCGCCGACCCGTGCCGCTGCGGCGGTGGCGGCTCGCGGGGCCCGTCGGGCGCCACGACCGCCACCGGTTCCCCCAGTTCGGCGCCCTTCACCAGCGTCGTGCCGCCCACGTCCTGCTCCCCTCGTCGCACCTGCGCCGCACATTTCTCGCATTACGCGACAACTGCGAGCAAGCGCGACGAGTCGCCCCTGCGCGGGGTCCGGCACACGTATGCGCCGGTGGGAGCCCTACGCCGTACAACTGGCCCGAACAGAAAACCACTCGAAACGGTGAGCGTGACAACAACCCTGATGGGCTACCGGAGTTGAGGGCCGGCCAGCGGTCGGGTTACTTCTCGACCTGCCCCGCGAGCTTGCCGAGCACCTCGTCGTAGATGCGCCCGAGACCCTTGGGGGCGAAGGTCTTCTCGAAGAAGCCGCCGATGCCGCCCGCGCCGTTCCACACGGTGGAGACGACGACGCGCGCCTTGCCCTCGCCCGCCGGGGTCACGGTCCAGGTGGTGACCATGGAGGAGTTGCGGTCCTTCTCGACGAGCTGCCCGTCGGTCGGCTCGGAGACGTCGAGGAGGCAGTCGCGGATCCGCTTGCTGGTCGCCTGGAGCTTCCAGTGGACGAGCGTCCCGTCGCCGTCGCCGCCCTCGCGCACCTCGAACTCGCTGAAGTGCTCCGACAGGATCTTCGGGCGCACGTTCGCGTAGTCGGCGAGTGCGTCGAAGACGTCCTCCGGCCGCGCCGCGATGATCCGCTCCGTGGTCGCCTCGACCTGCGCCATGGCACTTCCTCCAGCACTCGGTTGTTCGGGGGTGGTTCGCGGAAAGCCAACCACCCTGGCCACCGGGCCCTCAAATCGGGGTCTCCGCGATACCAGGTCGCGCGATCAAGGGAACGTATGTTCTATTCTGTGGTCAGTGCTACCGAGGAGGCGTCATGCGCTGGGAGAACCTCGCCGACGGTCCGGTACGGGGTGTCGCGGATGCCGCGCTGTTCGGCGCGGACGCGGTTACCACGAGGACCTTCGACACCCCTGAGTTCCGTGGGATCACCTTTCACGAGATCCGGGCGAGATCGATCGTGAACCGGGTGCCGGGGGCGTCACGCATGCCGTTCGAGTGGACGGTCAATCCCTATCGGGGCTGCTCACACGCCTGCGTGTACTGCTTCGCGCGCAAGACGCACAGCTATCTGGACCTGGACACCGGGCTCGGCTTCGACAGCCAGATCGTGGTCAAGGTCAACGCCCCCGATCTGCTGCGCCGCCAGCTCGCCTCGCCGCGCTGGCACGGCGAGCACATCGCGATGGGCACGAACGTCGACTGCTACCAGCGGGCCGAGGGGCGCTACGGCCTCATGCCCGGCATCATCGCCGCCCTGCGCGATCACGCGAACCCCTTCTCCATCCTCACGAAGGGCACGCTGATCCTGCGCGACCTGGAACTCCTGAAGCAGGCAGCCGCCGTCACGGACGTCGGGATCTCGGTGTCCGTCGGCTTCGTCGACCAGGAGCTGTGGCGCACCGTCGAGCCGGGCACGCCCGCTCCGGAGCGACGCCTTGATGCCGTACGGACCCTGACCGAGCACGGCATCGGGTGCGGCGTGCTGATGGCGCCCGTGATCCCGTTCCTCGGGGACAGGCCCGAGCAGCTGCGGGCGACCGTGCGGGCCATCGCCGCCTCGGGTGCCACCTCCGTGACACCGCTCGTGCTGCATCTGCGGCCCGGCGCGCGCGAGTGGTTCATGGCCTGGCTGGAGCGGCACCATCCGTATCTGGTGCGGCGTTACGAGCGGCTGTACGCGGAAGGGGCCTACGCACCCAAGTGGTACCAGCGCCGGATCACCCGCCAAGTGCACGAACTGGCGGAGGAGTTCGGCATCGGACCCGCGCGTGCGGACGCCGCCCGCCGCATCCGCGTACCGGAGCAGGCCGGGCCCGCCCCCGCCCCACCCGGCGGCACTCAGCTCACCCTGCTGTGATCGCCAATGGGCAAGCCCGCCAAGGCATTTGTCAGAGGCATGGTCCAGGATGACCACATGAGCCGACTCACCCGCATCAACGCCCCCGACGGCGTCTTCCCCGCCACCCAGTACACGCACGTGGTCATGGGAACCGGCCGTTTCGTCGCCATCTCAGGTCAACTGCCCCTGGACAAGGACGGACAGCTTGTCGGCGAGGAGGACCCGGCGGCGCAGGCGCGGCAGGTGTTCGACAACCTGTGGCACTGCCTGGTGGCCGCGGGCGGCAGCTTCCGGGACGTCGTGAAACTGACGTACTTCGTCACGGACATGGCCTACATGACCGACATCCGGGCCGCACGGGACACCTATATGGACCCCGCGCACCTCCCCGCCTCCTCCGCGGTCCAGGTCTCCGCGCTGGTCTCGCCGAAGTTCCTGATGGAGATAGAGGGGTACGCCGTTCTGTGAACCCCGCCCGGCCGCGGGAGGCTAGGCGGGCAGCCGGGCCAGGGCCGCGGACGCCGCCGCCGCGAGCCGCGGGAAGCCGCACGCCTGCGTGAGTACGGGCCTGGCACGCGGGTCCCCCAGCGCACCCAGGCCCTCCACGCAGGCCAGCGCGATCTTCCCGTACGGATCGTGCGGGGCGAGTCTGCGCCCCAGCGTGGTGATGAGGGCGGGCGCCGATTCCGGCGCGCGCAGCTCGGTGAGCAGACGCACCGGGTGCAGGGCGTAGGCGATGCGCAGCTCATTGGTGGCCAGGGCGGCTGCCGCTCGCGCCGTACGCGGGTCACGCAGCCTGGCCAGGGCGTACGCGGCGGCCGCGCACCGCGAGGGATCCCGGTGGTTCAGAAGCAGCACCAGGGCTTCGAAGGCCCGGCGGTCGCCGGCGGTGCCGAGCCGGACGGCCGCCAGTTCCCGTGCCCACAACGGCTGGCCCGCCCCGACGAGCACCTCCGCGAGTTCCTCAATATCGCCGGTCGCGACCAGCCTCTCGTAACTCTCCGAGACCCCTGCCTCGCGGCGTAAGCGTTCCGTCACCGTGCGCAACTCCACGTCCATGCGGGGAGCCTATCCGCGATGCAGATCACAAACCCCGGGGACTGGCGCGCTCGTTACTCGCCGGTTAATCTCAAGTGAGCGGGGCACACTCCTCGTCAGCAGTTTTCTTTCCTCGCAGCGGCCTGGTGACGCAGCTGCTGCGAGTGCTTGTCGGTTCGGTGCTTCGAGCACCTCAGCTCCATCCAGTACGACGCGGCTCCGGGACAGGGCCGGTCGACTCCTCACGGGCGTGCGCTCTTCGCCGCCCGGTCACGACACGCAGCAGCTCCCCTCCGTACGCCGCGCCGCCGTCGCCGCGCACCGCGTGCGCCCCTCAGTCGTCACTCACTTCCTGGAGTCCACCCATGGACACTCCCTTGAACACCGTCGCCGTGATCGGTCTCGGCACGATGGGCACCGGCATCGCCGAGGTCCTGGCCCGCGCGGGACGCGAGGTCATCGGCATCGACATCAGCGAGGCCGCGGGCGCCCAGGCGGTGTCCGCCATCGAGTCGTCGACCGCGCGAGCCGTGCGCCGCGAGCAGCTCACCGAGGACGAGCGGCGTGACGCGCTCGCCCGTATCCGTACGTTCACCGACCTGCAGGCCGCGGCCGACGCCGACCTGGTGATCGAGGTCGCCCCGGAGTCGTACGAGATCAAGCAGCAGCTGATCCGTGAACTCGACGACGTCGTGCGCCCCGGGACGATCATCGCGACCGGCACGAACGCGCTGTCCGTGACCCGTCTCGCCGCCGAATCCCAGCGCCCCGAGCGGGTCCTCGGCCTGCACTTCTTCAATCCGGCACCGGCGATGAAGCTGGTCGAGGTCGTGTCGTCCGTGCTGACCGCGCCCGCCGCGGTCGCCTCCGTCACCGACCTCGCTTACGCCCTCGGCAAGGAGCCCGTCGCGGTGGGCGACCGGCCCGGATTCGTCGCCGACGGCCTGCTCTTCGGCTACCTCAACCAGGCAGCGGCGATGTACGAGGCCAAGTACGCGTCCCGCGAGGACATCGACGCGGCGATGCGACTCGGCTGCGGCCTGCCCATGGGGCCCCTGGCCCTGCTCGACCTGATCGGCGTCGACACCGCCCGCACGGTCCTGGACGCGATGTACTCCGAGTCGCATGACCGTCTGCACGCGCCCGCCCCCATCCTCAAGCAGCTCAGCGAAGCGGGCCTGACCGGCCGCAAGTCGGGGCGTGGATTCTACTCATACGACAAGACAGCAGCGCCGGGCAGTTCGACCGTCGTGCGCGACGCGCTGACCCCGTCCGAGGACGGCCGGCGGACCGGCGGGCGCACCGTCCGCTCGGTCGGCGTCGCGGGCTCGGGGACCATGGCGTCCGGCATCGCCGAGGTGTTCGCCAAGGCCGGTTACGACGTGGTGCTCGCCGCACGCAGCGAGGAGAAGGCGGAGAAGGCCAAGTCCCGTATCGCCAAGTCGCTTTCGCGCTCCGTCGACAAGGGGCGGATGACGGCGGAGACCGCGGCCAAGACGCTGGACCGGATCGTTCCGGCGGGTACGTACGACGCGTTCGCCGACGTCGATCTGGCCCTGGAGGCGGTCGCCGAGGACCTGGAGATCAAGCAGCAGCTGTTCGCGGCGTTCGACAAGGTCTGCAAGCCGGGCGCGATCCTGGCGACCACCACCTCGTCGCTGCCGGTCGTCGCCTGCGCCCGGGCCACCTCGCGCCCCGGCGACGTGATCGGCATGCACTTCTTCAACCCGGCACCGGCGATGAAGCTGGTCGAGGTGGTCCGCACGGTCCTCACGGACGACGACGTGCACGCGACGGTGCGCCAGGTCTGCACGACCATCAAGAAGCACCCGGTGGACTGCGGCGACCGCGCGGGCTTCATCGTGAACGCGCTCCTGTTCCCCTACCTCAACAACGCGGTCAAGATGGTCCAGGAGCACTACGCGACGCTCGACGACATCGACGCCGCGATGAAGCTCGGCGGCGGCTACCCCATGGGCCCCTTCGAGCTCCTGGACGTCGTCGGCCTGGATGTCTCGCTCGCCATCGAGAAGGTCCTGCACCGCGAGTTCCGCGACCCGGGTCTCGCCCCCGCTCCGCTGCTCGAACACCTGGTGGCCGCGGGCTGCCTCGGCCGCAAGACCGGCCGCGGCTTCCGCGAATATGCGCGGCGGTAAGCCGGGATCGGACGGGGGCGCGCCTGAGGGAAGACCGCGCACGCACTGGGGCGGGCTGCTCGAACCGTCGGGCAGCCCCGTCCCACGGGAACACTCGGCTGCGCATATGCAGTACGTTCGGGTCATGCCCAAGGCCGCCAAGTCCTCACGTACGCCCGCTACGCCCGACGCTCCGGAGAGCGCGGCCGGCAGCCGCGCCGCCGCCCAACGGCTCAAGATGCGCCGGGAGCTGGCGGCGGCCGCGATGGAGCTCTTCGCGTCCAAGGGGTACGAGGCGACGACGGTCGACGAGATCGCCGCGCAGGCAGGCGTCGCCCGGCGGACCTTCTTCCGGCACTTCCGCTCCAAGGAAGAGGCGATCTTCCCGGACCACGACGACACCCTGATCCGGGCGGAAGCGGTCCTGAACGCGGCGCCGCCGCACGAGCACCCGCTGGACACCGTGTGCCGGGGCATCAAGGAAGTCATGAAGATGTACGCGGCCTCGCCCGCGGTGTCCGTCGAGCGCTACCGCCTGACCCGTGAGGTACCCACGCTGCGCGAGCGCGAGATCGCCTCGGTGGCCCGCTACGAACGGCTCTTCACGCGCTATCTGCTCGGCCACTTCGACGAGCAGGCCCACCACGACGGCAACGACGATCCGCTGCTCGCGGAGGTCGCGGCGTCGGCGGTGGTGACCGCCCACAACCACGTCCTCCGGCGCTGGCTGCGCGCGGGCGGCCAGGGCGACGTGGAGACCCAGTTGGACCACGCCTTCGCCATCGTCCGCAGGACGTTCGGTTCCGGCATCGGGGCGGGGCGCGACTCCACCACCGCTCCGGCGGCCTCGGTGAGCACCGGAGGCGATGTGCTGGTCACCGTGGCACGGACGGACGCACCGTTGGACGAGATCATGCGGACGATCGAGAAGGCGCTGCGGGAGCAGTAGATCCCGTTTTCCACCTTTTTCTCCTGGGCTTTTGAGGGGGCACTACCCACGGGTAGCGCCCCCTCTGCCATGCCACCACACCCTCTGACCTGCACTGATCGATCATCCATCAAAAATTGATGGCACTCAGTGTCTTGCTCACTGGCACGCGGTGTCATACGTTGATGTTGTCCGGGCGGCCGGCGTGCAGAGAACCTTCGTACGCCGGCTGTCCCCACAAGCCACGGCTCGTGTGCCCGGACGCCTGCGTCACAGGCAACCTCCCGCGCCACACCAAGCGCTGCCGAGCAACACCTTCGCCGAACCGACGGCACACCCTCACAAGCACCAGCAGCACCCGACGTAACCCTCAAGAGCGTGGTCCCCTCAAAGGGGGCCCGCACTTCGCCGGAGGCAAAACCGTGAAGGAAATCCTGGACGCGATCCAGTCGCCGGACTCCAAGGCCGCCGACTTCGCCGCTCTCCCCCTGCCCGACTCGTACCGCGCGATCACCGTGCACAAGGACGAGGCGGAGATGTTCGCCGGGCTCGAGACCCGCGACAAGGACCCCCGCAAGTCGATCCACCTGGACGACGTGCCCGTCCCCGAACTCGGCCCGGGCGAGGCCCTGGTGGCCGTGATGGCCTCCTCGGTCAACTACAACTCCGTGTGGACCTCGATCTTCGAGCCGGTCTCCACCTTCAGCTTCCTGGAGCGCTACGGCCGCCTGAGCGAGCTCACCAAGCGCCACGACCTGCCGTACCACATCATCGGCTCCGACCTCGCGGGCGTCGTGCTGCGCACCGGCCCCGGCGTGAACGCCTGGAACCCCGGCGACGAGGTCGTCGCGCACTGCCTGAGCGTCGAGCTGGAGTCCTCGGACGGCCACAACGACACGATGCTCGACCCCGAGCAGCGCATCTGGGGCTTCGAGACCAACTTCGGCGGGCTCGCCGAGATCGCCCTGGTCAAGTCCAACCAGCTCATGCCCAAGCCGGACCACCTGAGCTGGGAAGAGGCCGCATCGCCCGGCCTGGTGAACTCCACCGCCTACCGCCAGCTCGTCTCCCGCAACGGCGCCGGCATGAAGCAGGGCGACAACGTCCTGATCTGGGGCGCCAGCGGCGGCCTCGGCTCCTACGCCACCCAGTTCGCCCTGGCCGGCGGCGCCAACCCCATCTGTGTCGTCTCCAGCCCGGAGAAGGCCGCCATCTGCGAGGCCATGGGCGCCGAGGCGGTCATCGACCGCAACGCCGAGGGCTACAAGTTCTGGAAGAACGAGCACGAGCAGGACCCCCGCGAGTGGAAGCGCTTCGGCAAGCGCATCCGCGAGCTGACCGGCGGCGAGGACGTCGACATCGTCTTCGAGCACCCCGGCCGCGAGACCTTCGGTGCCTCGGTCTACGTCACGCGCAAGGGCGGCACGATCGTCACCTGTGCCTCGACGTCGGGCTACAACCACGAGTACGACAACCGCTACCTGTGGATGTCCCTGAAGAGGATCATCGGCTCGCACTTCGCGAACTACCGCGAGGCCTGGGAGGCCAACCGCCTGATCGCCAAGGGCAAGATCCACCCCACGCTCTCCCGCGTCTACTCCCTCGAAGAGACCGGCCAGGCCGCCTACGACGTGCACCGCAACCTCCACCAGGGCAAGGTCGGCGTCCTCGCCCTCGCGCCCCGTGAGGGCCTGGGCGTGCGCGACCACGAGAAGCGCGCGCAGCACATCGACGCCATCAACCGCTTCCGCAACGTCTGAGGGCTGAGGGTTCGCACATGACAGAGCGTCAGAAGGACCGGCCGTGGCTCATGCGGACCTATGCCGGTCACTCCACGGCCGAGGCGTCCAACGAGCTGTACCGTCGCAACCTCGCCAAGGGTCAGACGGGCCTCTCGGTCGCGTTCGACCTGCCCACGCAGACGGGCTACGACCCGGACCACATCCTCGCCCGCGGCGAGGTCGGCCGGGTCGGCGTCCCCGTCTCGCACGTCGGGGACATGCGGCGTCTTTTCCAGGACATCCCCCTGGACCAGATGAACACCTCGATGACGATCAATGCCACGGCCATGTGGACCCTGGCGCTCTATCAGGTGGTCGCGGAGGAGCAGGGCGTGGACATCACGCAGCTCCAGGGGACGACACAGAACGACATCGTCAAGGAGTACCTCTCGCGCGGGACGCACGTCTTCCCGCCGGGGCCCTCCCTCCGCCTGACCACCGACATGATCACGTACACGGTGGCGAACATCCCCAAGTGGAACCCGATCAACATCTGCAGCTATCACCTGCAGGAGGCCGGGGCCACGCCGGTGCAGGAGATCGCCTACGCGATGTCCACCGCCGTCGCCGTGCTCGACGCCGTGCGCGACTCCGGGCAGGTGCCGCCGGAGAAGTTCGGTGACGTCGTCGCCCGTATCTCCTTCTTCGTGAACGCGGGCGTCCGCTTCATCGAGGAGATGTGCAAGATGCGGGCGTTCGGCCGCATCTGGGACCGGATCACGCGTGAGCGGTACGGCATCACCAACCCCAAGCAGCGCCGCTTCCGCTACGGCGTGCAGGTCAACTCCCTCGGCCTGACGGAGGCGCAGCCCGAGAACAACGTCCAGCGCATCGTCCTGGAGATGCTGGCCGTCACGCTCTCCAAGGACGCACGCGCGCGTGCCGTGCAGCTTCCCGCCTGGAACGAGGCCCTGGGCCTGCCCCGGCCGTGGGACCAGCAGTGGTCGCTGCGCATCCAGCAGGTGCTCGCCCTGGAGAGCGATCTCCTGGAGTACGAGGACATCTTCGCGGGCTCGCACGTCATCGAGGCCAAGGTGGAGTCCCTCGTCGAGGAGTCGCTCGCCGAGATCGACCGCATCGAGCAGATGGGCGGCGCGATGGCCGCCGTCGAGTCCGGCTACCTGAAGTCGCAGCTGGTCTCCTCGCACGCCGAGCGCAGGGCGCGCATCGAGTCGGGCGACGAGAAGATCGTCGGCGTCAACGCCTACGAGTCGACCGAGCCGAACCCGCTCACCGCGGACCTGGACACCGCGATCATGACGGTCGACCCCGCCGTCGAGAACCGCGTCGTGAAGGCCCTTGGCACCTGGCGCGACACCCGCTACCAGCCCCCGTTCAACCACCCGCGGCCCTGCAAGGCCCTGGAGAAGCTCAAGGAGGTCGCCGCGGGCACCGGCAACCTCATGGAAGCCACCCTGGAGTGCGCACGCGCCGGTGTGACGACCGGAGAGTGGGCCGGGGCCCTGCGGGAGGTCTTCGGGGAGTTCCGGGCGCCCACGGGCGTCTCCAGCGCCCCGGTGGCCGTCACCGCGGAGGCGGGCACGCCGCTCGCCCTGGTCCGGGACAAGGTCGCAAGGACCGCCGCCGACCTCGGCACCGGCAAGCTGCGCTTCCTGGTCGGCAAGCCGGGCCTTGACGGGCACTCCAACGGGGCCGAGCAGATCGCGGTGCGTGCGCGTGACGCCGGCTTCGAGGTGGTCTACCAGGGCATCAGGCTCACCCCCGAGCAGATCGTCGACGCCGCCCTGGCCGAGGACGTGCACGCCGTGGGCCTCTCGATCCTCTCCGGCTCGCACGCCCAGCTCGTGCCGGACGTGCTCGTGCGCCTGCGTGAGGCGGGCGCGCCCGACATCCCCGTCATCGCGGGCGGCATCATCCCCAACAGCGACGCCGAGGACCTGAAGGCGGCGGGTGTCGCCGCCGTTTTCACCCCCAAGGACTTCGGTATCACCGAGATCATCGGCCGTATCGTCGACGAGATCCGGAAAGCGAACAAGCTCGACCCTCTGGAGGTCCCCGCATGACCGCGCCCATCAACCGCCTGCGCCCGCGCCGCTCGTGTCTGGCGGTTCCCGGCTCGAACCCCCGCTTCCTGGAGAAGGCCCAGGGCCTCCCCGCCGACCAGGTCTTCCTCGACCTGGAGGACGCCTGCGCGCCGCTCGCCAAGCCGGAGGCCAGGCACACCATCGTCAAGTTCCTCAACGAGGGCGACTGGACGGGCAAGACGCGGGTGGTGCGCGTCAACGACTGGACGACCGAGTGGACGTACCGCGACGTCGTCACGGTCGTCGAGGGCGCGGGCCAGAACCTCGACTGCATCATGCTGCCGAAGGTGCAGAGCGCGGACCAGGTCGTGGCGCTCGACTTCCTGCTGACGCAGATCGAGAAGACGATGGGCTTCGAGGTCGGCAAGATCGGCATCGAGGCGCAGATCGAGAACGCGCAGGGCCTGAACAACGTCAACGCGATCGCGCAGGCCTCGCCGCGCGTCGAGACGATCATCTTCGGCCCGGCCGACTTCATGGCGTCCATCAACATGAAGTCCCTGGTCGTCGGCGAGCAGCCGCCCGGCTACCCGGCTGACGCCTACCACTTCATCCTGATGAAGATCCTGATGGCCGCCCGCGCCAACAACCTCCAGGCGATCGACGGCCCCTACCTCCAGATCAAGAACGTCGACGGCTACCGCGAGGTCGCGAACCGCGCCGCCGCGCTCGGCTTCGACGGCAAGTGGGTCCTGCACCCCGGCCAGGTCGACGCCGCCAACGAGGTCTTCTCGCCCTCCCAGGAGGACTTCGACCACGCCGAGCTGATCCTGGACGCGTACGACTACTGCACCTCCGAGGCGGGCGGCAAGAAGGGCTCCGCGATGCTCGGCGACGAGATGATCGACGAGGCGAGCCGCAAGATGGCGCTCGTCATCTCCGGCAAGGGGCGCGCCGCGGGCATGACCCGGACCTCCAAGTTCGAGATCCCGGAGGCCTGACGATGCAGTTCGGCCGCACCTACGAAGAGTTCACCGTCGGGGACGTCTACAAGCACTGGCCCGGAAAGACGGTCACCGAGTACGACGACCACCTCTTCTGCCTCCTGACGATGAACCACCACCCCCTCCACATGGACAGCAACTATGCGGAGAAGACGACGGACTTCGGGAAGAACGTCGTCGTGGGGAACTACATCTACTCGCTGCTTCTGGGCATGTCCGTGCCGGACGTCTCGGGCAAGGCGATCGCCAACCTGGAGGTGGAGTCGCTCAAGCACGTGGCGCCGACCTTCCACGGCGACACGATCTACGGCGAGACCACGGTCCTGGACAAGACGCCGTCGAAGTCCAAGTCGGACCGCGGGATCGTCTACGTGGAGACCAAGGGCTACAAGCAGGACGGCACGCTGGTCTGCGTGTTCCGCCGCAAGGTGATGGTCCCCACCGAGACGTACATCAAGGAGCGCGGCGGCGAGCAGCCCGGCCGCCCCGAACTCAAGCAGCAGGAGAAGTAGCCATGAGCCGACTCGCGCAGACCGCAGGTCTCACGGACATCCAGCGGGAGATCCTCTCCACCGTCCGGGACTTCGTCGACAAGGAGATCATTCCGGTCGCCACGGAGCTGGAGCACCGCGACGAGTACCCGCAAGCGATCGTCGACGGCCTCAAGGAGTTGGGCCTCTTCGGGCTCATGATCCCGGAGGAGTACGGCGGTCTGGGCGAGTCGCTGCTCACGTACGCCCTGTGCGTCGAGGAAATAGCGCGTGGCTGGATGTCGGTCTCCGGCATCATCAACACCCACTTCATCGTGGCCTACATGCTCAAGCAGCACGGGACACAGGAGCAGAAGGACACCTTCCTGCCCCGCATGGCGGCCGGCGAGGTGCGCGGCGCGTTCTCCATGTCGGAGCCCGGGCTCGGCTCCGACGTGTCGGCGATCACGTCCAAGGGCGTCAAGGAAGGCGACGAGTACGTCCTCAACGGTCAGAAGATGTGGCTCACGAACGGCGGCACGTCCACGCTGGTCGCCGTTCTGTGCCGGAGTGACGAAGGACACCCCGAGGGCACGGCGCCCCACAAGTCGATGACGACCTTCCTCGTGGAGAAGGAGCCCGGTTTCGGAGAGGTCCGGCCCGGCCTCACCATCCCCGGCAAGATCGACAAGATGGGTTACAAGGGCGTCGACACGACCGAACTCGTCATGAACGGGCTACGAATTCCGGCCAATCGCGTACTCGGCGGGGAAACCGGTCGCGGTTTTTACCAAATGATGGACGGCGTCGAAGTCGGTCGGGTAAATGTCGCGGCGCGTGGCTGCGGTGTCGCTCAGCGTGCATTTGAGCTCGGTGTCTCGTATGCCCAGCAACGTCACACTTTCGGCAAGGCGATCGCTCAGCACCAGGCGATCCAGTTCAAGCTGGCCGAGATGGCTACCAAGGTCGAGGCCGCCCATGCGATGATGGTGAACGCAGCACGCAAAAAGGACTCCGGGGAACGAAACGACCTCGAAGCAGGGATGGCGAAGTACCTCGCCTCCGAATACTGCAAAGAAGTCGTAGAGGACGCGTTCCGGATTCATGGCGGTTACGGCTTCTCGAAGGAGTACGAGATCGAGCGCCTGTACCGTGAGGCTCCGATGCTGTTGATCGGTGAAGGTACCGCCGAGATCCAGAAGATGATCATTGGGCGCCGACTGCTCGAAGAGTATCGACTCCAGGGCTAAATGCCCGCTTTGGGGCGGTTTCGTCGAGAAGAAGGTCACACCCTGTCAGCACTCTTCGGCCGTCGACTCCGCTTCCTGGCTTGCCCAGTTGTGGCTCGCAACCGATACCATCCGGAAAAAGCCGCCGTCCCCCGTTCATGCGCGGCATCATCCGCTACGAAGGTCATCCATGCCCCACAGCCAAACCTCTGCACCACGCGACAGCCTCGCTGGCGTACGCCTTGCGCGCGGAGCATCGCCGTGGCTCCTGCCGACTGTCGCCACCGCGGCACTCAGCCTCGCCCGCGCGCGTCGCTCCAAGGGCGCCGCGGCCGTAGCTGTACCCGTCACCGCTCTGGCGGCGGGCATGCTGTGGTTCTTCCGCGACCCCGAGCGTGAGATCACCCAGGGCCGGGTCATCTCGCCGGCCGACGGTGTGGTGCAGAGCATCATGCCGTGGAAGGACGGGCGCACCCGCGTCGCGATCTTCATGAGCCCGCTGAACGTCCACGTCAACCGCGCGCCCCTGGCGGGCACGGTGACGTCCGTGGAGCACATCCCCGGCGGGTTCGTCCCGGCGTTCAACAAGGAGAGCGAGAACAACGAGCGCGTTGTCTGGCACTTCGACACCGAGCTCGGTGACATCGAGATGATCCAGATCGCGGGCGCGGTCGCGCGACGCATCGTTCCTTACGTGCCGCAGGGCACGAAGGTGGAGCAAGGTGAACGGATCGGCCTGATCCGCTTCGGCTCCCGTGTGGACATCTACCTCCCCGAGGGTGTCGACGTGGATGTCGAGGTCGGTCAGAAGACCGTGGCTGGGGTGACTCGAATTGACCGTGGTTGATCCTGAGACACAAGCGGGCTGGGTGCCCGAGGCGGCCGAGGACGAGGCCGACGAGGAGATGCCTCTCTCACTCCGCCTCTCGATAGCGGACACCCTCACGCTCGGTAACGCCACGTGCGGGTTCATGGCGGTGTACTTCACCACCACCGGCATCCTCATCCCGCACCTGCAGGGCAGCAACGAAAGCGGCATGGCGCGGCACTCCGCCGCGACCGCCGTGATCCTGATGCTCTGCGCGGCGGTCTTCGACCTCTTCGACGGGCTCGTGGCGCGCAAGCTGCGGTCCTCGCCGATGGGCGCGGAGCTCGACAACCTGTCGGACCTGATCAGCTTCGGTCTGGCCCCCGCGTACTTCGTGCTCGTCTACGGCATGGTCGCCGACGACGCGCACCAGAGAGTGGCCGCGGTCGGAGCGATCGTCGTGCTCCTGGCGGTGGTGCTGAGGCTTGCGCGGTTCAGCTGCGTGACCGTGAAGGACGGCACCTTCCAGGGCATGCCCTCGCCCTTCGGCGCCCTCACGGTCGTCTCGATCGTGCTCCTGGAGCTGCCTTTCGTGGCGACGCTCCTCGCGATCATCGGTACGGCGTGGCTCATGGTCAGCCGGGTCGAGTACCCCAAGCCGCGGGGCCCGCTCGCGGTGGCGATGCTCGCGTGGATCGTCGCGGCGATGGGACTGCTCGCGGCCTGGGCCTTCGAGGCTCCGGGCGGCCAGCTGCTGCTGCAGACCGGCTGTGCGCTGCAGCTGGTGCTCGGCGCGGTCATCCCGCTCTTCGCCACGGCCCGCCGGGTGAACAACTTCCGCGGGAACCGGCGCGAGGCACGGGCGGCGCAGTTGCCGTAGCGGCGCTTGAACGGTTTGAAGGGGGGCCCGCACCAGATGGTGCGGGCCCCCCTTCGCTTGCCGTCTGTCGCCCTTCGGGCTCGTCCTCAAATGCCGGACGGGCTAAAATCGCTCAGCTTCCCGCCGTGTAGCCCTCCACCGCGTCCGCGGCGCCCGGCTCGCGGACCACCTTCATGCCGCCCGTCGCGCTCTTGTCGGGGCGCAGGATGACGCTCTCCTTCGAGGACGGGGCCTTGGGGTCGCTGAAGTCCTGCGAGACGCCGAAGCCCGTGTCGTAGTCGCTGATGGTCAGGAGCGCCTTGTCGACGCCCTCACGCGTGAGGTCCTTGCTCTCGCACGCCTTCTTCAGGGCCTCGCCGAAGATGGACGCCGCGGTCCAGCCGGCGGTCACGCCGTTGTCCAGGGAGTCCTTCGGGTAGGCCGCCTTGTAGTCGCTGACCAGCTTCTTCGCCGCGGCGGTGTCGGCGCCGATCGGGAGGGTCGGCGAGGCCACGTAGTAGTTCTTGGCCAGGGCCGGGCCCGCCTGCGTCCCCAGGAGCTGGGGGGCGAACGCCGAGTTGTTGCCGATGATCGGCACGTCGAACCTGCCCGCCGCCGCGACACCGACCAGCGAAGCCGCCTGCCGGGGCCCCGCACTGATGACGATGCCCTTCACGCCCGCCTTCTTCAGGGCCGCGACCTGCGCCGTCATGTCGTTGTCGGTCGCCTTGATCTTCTGCTCGACGACGGTGAGGCCCGACTTCTTCGCCATGTACTTCGAGCCCTGCAGGGCGTTCTCGCCGTAGTCGCCCTCGAAGTAGACATGCCCGAGCTTGTCGCCCTTCTTCAGGCCCTTCTCCTTCATCAGGAAGTCGATCGCGTTGATCGTCTCCAGGTCGTACGTCGAGCCGACGACCCGGACGTACGGGCTGCCCAGGAGATTGGCCGACCAGGCCTGCGGCAGGACGAGCGCCTTGTCGGCGTCGACCCGCTGCTCGACCGCGGCGACGAACGGCGAGCCGATGAACTGGGCGAAGCCCAGGACGTCCGGCTCAAGCTCGGTGTACGCGGCGACCGCCTTCTGGGGGTCGTAGCCGTGGTCGCGGACGGTCAGCTTCAGCTTGCGGCCGCAGATGCCGCCGTCGGCGTTGGTCTGCTTGACGTAGAGCTGCTGGGCCTGGGTGACGCTCTTGCCGAGGGTCGCGTAGACGCCGGTCATGTCGGTGAGCACACCGAGATCGATCGTCTTGGCGGAGACGCCGGCACCGGCCTTGACCCCGCCCGCGCCCTCCTTGTCGCCCTCGCTGTCGCCCGCCTTCGAGCTGCAGCCCGCGACCGCGAGCAGTGCGGCGAGCGCTGTCGCCGTCGCGGTGGCCCTTCTCAACCTGCGTGAACTCATTGTTCCTCCCCTGGAGTGTGGCCGGACTTCGGCCTGGAGCGCCGGGCGGCGATGCTGGCCAGACCGCCGGGCAGGAACAGCACCACCGCCACGACGGCGGCGCCGTACAGATACCGGGACGCCTCGCCCGGTGTGATCCCGCCACTGCCGGGGGCCGAGACCAGGGGCAGCGCGTCGCTGTACCGGGTCAGGAGCTGCGGGAGCAGGGAGACGACGGCGGCACCGGCCACCGCGCCCGCCACCGAGCCGAGGCCGCCGATGACGATCATGGCGAGGTATTCGAGGGACAGCACCATGCCGAAGTAGTCCGGCACGGTGCGCTGGAAGACGAGCGCGAGGAGGACCCCCGCGAGGCCCGCGTACATCGACGACAGGACGAAGACGCCCGCGCGGTAGCGGGCGACGGGCACCCCGATGACGCCGGCGGCGATGCGGTGGTCGCGGATGGCGTTCATGGCCCGCCCCGGGCGCCCGCGCAGCACGCCGCGGGCGAAGAGTCCGCCGCCGACGAGCAGGACGAGTCCGGCGTACCAGAGCTTCTCCGACGCCCCGAACGGCACGGAGGCCACGACGAGCTCGCTGTCGTCGAAGGTGATGCCGAAGACGCTCAGGGGCGGTACGTCACGTCCGTTGGAGCCGCCGGTCAGGTCATGGGCGTTGAAGAGCACGTGCTGCCCGATGAAGATCAGCGCGAGGGTCGCGATGCCGAGGTAGGCGCCGCGCAGGCGTCCCGCGATGGGGCTGAAGAGCCCGCCCGCGACCCCCGCAACGCCCACCGCCAGGGCGGCGGCGATCCAGGTGGGGAGCCCGAGGCCGGTGAGCCCGGCCTCGCCGTCTCCCGCGAAGACGCAGTATCCGTACGCCCCGATCGCCAGGAAGAAGGCGTGTCCCATGGAGAGCTGGCCGGTCGCGCCGGTGAGGAGATTGAGGCCGATGGCGCCGATCGCGGCAGCCATGGCGAACAGGCCCGCCTGGAGCCAGAACCGGTCGAGGTAGAAGGGCAGGGCGAGCAGGAGCACGGCCCCCGCGATCCAGACGTATGTGCGCGGGCGTGTCAGCCTCGTGCGGTTGCGGGAGCGCAGCTCGCGTCCGCGGGCCAGGACTTCAGACACGGGTGAGCTCCTTCGTGCCGAAGAGTCCGGCGGGCCGGATGAGGAGGATGACGGTCATCACGAGGTAGGGCGCGAGGTCGCCGAGGCCCCGCCCCAGGAAGGTGAGTTCGCTCTGGTAGCCGGTGGCGAGCGACTCGGTGACCCCCACGACGAGCCCGCCGACGAGCGCGCCCGTGGTGGAGTCGAGGCCGCCGAGGATCGCGGCGGGGAACGCCTTGAGCGCGGCCAGCGAAGTGGCCCGTTCGAGTCCCGGCGTCGGGAAGACGGTGAGGAAGAGTGCCGCGACCGCGGCGAGCCCGCCCGCGACCGCCCAGGCGCCGAGGGAGACCCGGCCCAGGCGCACGCCCATCAGGGCGGCGGTCTCGGGGCTCTCCGCCGCGGCCCGCATCGCCACGCCCCAGGAGGTGTAGCGGAAGGCGAGCAGGAAGACGGTGATGAGGAGCGCGGCGGCGACGAACGCGGCGATCCGCGTGTACGCGATGGAGACCGACCCGATCGTGAGCACCGAGTCGCCCCAGGGGTCGCCGAGAGCGAGCACGTCGGTGCCGAGGCGCCGGGTGAGTTCGGTGGTGAGCAGGATGTCGACGCCGATGGTGACGATGGCGAGGACGCTGTGGTCGGAGCCGCGATAGCGCCGCATGACCAGGAACTCGATGGCCGCGCCGACGACGGCGGCGCCCGCGATGCCGACGCCGAGTGCCGCCCAGAAGCCGATGTCGTCGTGGAGGGTGGCGGTGATGTAGCCGCCGGCCAGGAGCAGCGAGGCGTGCGCGAAGTTCACGACCTCGGTGGCCCGGAAGATGACGACGAAGCCGAGGGCGATGAGGGCGTAGACGGAGCCCATCGAGAGACCGTTGAGGAAGAGCTCGACGAAGGTGGTCACGACGCGGCCTCCTCTCCCAGGTAGGCGCGCACGACCGCCGGGTCGTTCTGCACGGCCGCCGGGGCGCCGTCCGCTATGCGCCTGCCGAAGTCCAGTACGGTCACCGCGTCCGCGAGCCGCATCACCACCCCCATGTCGTGTTCCACCAGGACGATCGAGATTCCGAGGCTGTCGCGGACGCCCGCGATGACGGCCGCCGTGCGCTGCCGCTCGTCGGCGGTCATGCCCGCGACGGGCTCGTCGAGCAGGAGCAGCCGGGGCTCCATGCACAGGGCACGGGCCAGTTCGGCGAGTTTCTGCTGCCCGTACGGCAATGAGCCCGCCGGGGCCTGGAGTTGATGTTCTATGCCGACGAACGCCGCTATCTCACGCACCCGTTCGCGATGCCGGCGCTCCTCGCGCGCGGCCGACGGGAGGCGCAGACCTGCCGCGACGAACCCGGTGCGGGTCAGTCGGTGGCGGCCGAGCATCAGGCTGTCGGCTACCGTCGCGCGCGGGGGCAGGGCCAGGTTCTGGAAGATCCGTGCGACGCCGAGTCCTGCGATGCGGTGCGGAGGCATCGTCGTGAGCTCGTGCTCGCCGAGGCGGACGCTGCCGCCGGTGGCCTTGTACACGCCGGACAGGACGTTGAAGCAGGTCGACTTGCCCGCGCCGTTGGGTCCGATGACGGCGTGCACGGTGCCGGGCCTGACGGTGAAACTGACGGCGTCGAGGGCGGTGAGGCCCGCGAACCGCACGGTCAGGTCCCGCACTTCCAGGGCGGGTACGTCTTCTTCTCGCGGGGTCGTGTCGACCGCCGGACGGTTCTCGGTCATCGCCGGCCCGCCCATCGCTCAAGCACCGGCAGCGCGGCGACACCCCGCGAGGCATCGGCCGCGGCGGTCTCGTCGACCACCCCGAGGTAGCGGCGGCGCACCTCGTCGGAGGCGGCAAGATCGTCCGCCGCTCCCGCCAGAGCCACTTCGCCGACGTCCAGGACGTACGCGCTCGACGCGAGGCGCAGCGCGAGGGCGGCGTTCTGCTCGACGAGGAGGACCGAGGTGCCCTGGGTGTTGATCTCCTGGATGGTGTCGGCGATGCGTGCCGCCATCAACGGGGCGAGTCCCAGGGAGGGTTCGTCCAGGAGCAGCAGCTTCGGCGAGGCCATCAGCGCCCTGGCGACCGCCAGCATCTGCTGCTCGCCGCCGGAGAGGAGCCCGGCCCGCTGGCCCGCGCGCTCGGCGAGCACGGGGAAGAGTTCGTGGACGCGGCTCAGGGCCGTGGCCTTCGCGCCCCGGCTTCCCGCGGAGCCGAGCGCGCCCGCCCGCAGGTTGTCGGCGACGGTCATCCGGGCGAACACCTGCCTTCCTTCCGGTACTTGGGAGACTCCTGCGGCGACCACCCGGTCCGCGTGCCATCCGTCGATGCGCCGCCCGCCGAAGTGGATGGAACCGGTGGTGAGCGCCCCCCGGTGAAAGCCGAGGGTGCGTGAAATGGCGCGCAGGAGCGTCGACTTGCCCGCGCCGTTGCCGCCGAGGACGGCGACCACGGCGCCCTCCGGTACTTCGAGCGACACCTGGCGCAGTGCGCGTACCGGTCCGTATCCGACCGACGCGTCCTGTACGACCAGTCCGGAACCACCCACCTGGGACCCCCCTGTCCTCTGCCTGCCCTGTTCCTTGCGCCCGGCCGCCGGCACCGCACGACCCGCTGCGTGGCGCTCACCCCAGCACCGCCGCGCCCGCCCGTCCACGGCCTGTCTCCGAATCGCTGCGGGTGACCAGCGGGACCGGCCGCCCGTTGTGCACGGGCACAACACCGCGTGTCAGGGGCCTGCCAGGGGTGGTCGGGCGATGGCATCCTCCGCAGCACGGAAGCACGGCCGCCGGCGGCGATGGGGGTTTCATGAGCGGACGCAGACCTCGTACGGGCCATGACTGGAAGGTGCTCGAGGAGGCGTGCGCCGCGCTGCTCCCCCGCATCCCCGATCTGGTGGACGAACATCTGCGGCAGCTCTTCGAGCACTCGCCGGTGTACGCGCGGGTCCTGCCGCACGACCAGCAGTGGCGGGAGGCGGAGGAGGCGATGCGGATCGGCATCGAGACCATCTCGGCGCCGCGGGCGTCGCCGCGCCGGGACCTGGAGTACGCGGAGGAGGCGGGAAAGCGCCGGGCCCAGCAGGGCCTGCCGCTCGAACTGGTGGTGCACTCGTACCGCAACGCGGGTTATCTGGTCTGGGACTCGCTGCTCGAAGGCACCGAGGGGCAGGACCCGGAGAAGCTGGCGGTCCTGATGCGGTCGGCGACGATGGTGTGGTCGGCGGTCGACGCGCAGGCGGCGGCCGCGTCCGACGCGTACCGGGCCACGGAGATGGAGCTGCGGCGGCGCACCGACGAGCAGCTGCAGGCACTGCTCGACGCGCTCCTGGAGGGCCAGGCGGGACCCGGCCTGGCCGCGCAGGTGGCGGCGGGTCTCGACCTGCCGGAGCGCGGGCCGTACGCGGTGGTGGTGCTGCGCGCCGAGCGGCGGGACGGGCGGGCCGCGTTCCACCGGCAGATCCAGCGGGCCGGGTTCCGCTTCGTCTGGCGGATGCGGACGGACCGGGAGGTGGGGGTGGTGGCGCTCGGCGACGAGGAGGGCCTTGACGAGCTGGCCGCCGCGCTTGAGGGGCGGTGCCCGGGGCCGGGCGGCATCAGCCCTGTCGTGGCGGGCCTCTCCGAACTGGGCCACGCGCGGCGCCTGGCCGAACTGGCGCTGCGTACGTGCCCGCCGGACGCGACCGGCATCGTCCGCCTCGACCAGCGGATGCCGACGGCCCTGGTGGTGAGCCAGCCGGAACTGGCGGGCCGCCTGGTGTCGGACGTCTTCGGCGAGGTCCTCGCCCTTGAGCCGGCCGACCGGGCGGTGCTCCTGGAGACGCTGGACGCGTGGTTGCTGTGCGAGGGGTCCGCGGGGCGGGCCGCGGGACGTCTGTACTGCCACCGCAACACGGTGTTCAACCGCTTGCGGCGCCTGGAACAACTGACATCACGATCGCTGGCGCGCCCGCGGGACCTGATGGAGATGACGCTGGCCCTGGACGCGTATCGGCTGGCGCCGGGCTAGGGCGGTGATCACCGGCTCCGCCGAGTTCGTCCTCAAACGCCGGACGGGCTGAAGATATTCAGCC
>NZ_JBSGSG010000048.1:0-71576 GCF_053606765.1 Streptomyces sp. NPDC055189 | reverse complement strand
CGCGGAAACCGCGCGGCGAGAGCTGATTGTGCGGGTGCTCAGGAAAGCCTGGTCACTGCCGGGTCAGCGCTTCTTGCGGAGGGCGGCCAGGTTGTTGTATCCGATCTTCGCGAGCTTCAGGGACTGACCGAGGTCGGTGCCGCTGGGCGCGTTGTCCTGCTCGACCATGGGGTTGTGGTAGTTCTTCTCGCCCACACGGCTGAAGAACGTGCGGTAGTCGATGACACCCTCACCGAAGGCCCCCATGTCGTAGCCCTCGCCGCTGGTGTCGTTGCGGGTGCCGTCCTTCGCGTGGAACAGCGGGAAGCGCTTGTTGTTGCGGCTGACGAGCCCTGCCGGGTCGAAGACCTTCTCGCGCTGGGAGCCGTCGTGCGCGGTGTACGTGTGGAACTTGTACTGCGCGACGTGCGCCCAGAAGATGTCCATCTCCAGCCAGACCGTCCTCGGGTCGGTGACCTTGAGGAAGTACTCCAGCCTGCGGATGCCGGAGCTGCGGGTGGGGCGGCCCTGCGCGTCGAGCGGACCGCCGTCGAGCAGGAAGCCGTACGCCGCGTCGTGGTTGTGGGTGTAGAGCTTGATGCCGGCCTTGCGCGCGATGCTGCCCAAGGCGTTCCACTTGTCGGCGGCGACATCCCAGTCGGCCTTGAACGAGCTGTTGGTGGGGTCACCGCCCGTACCCATGTGATCCATGCCGAGGATGTTGGCGATCTCCAGGTGCTTCTTGAACGTGTCGAGGTCGGGCTGCGTGAGCGGCCACGACCCCGGTATGAAGCCGTGGTTGCCCTGGGCGCGCAGGCCGTACTCGTCGAGCCAGGAGCGCAGCAGCTTGGCGCCCGCGACGGACTCCAGGTTGGCGCCGCCGGGAGCGTTGGCGTGCTGGCCGTAGCCCGCGAACTCGACCTGCTTGTAGCCGTAGCGGGCCAGCTCCTTGAACACCTCGCGGAAACCGGAGGGCAGGGTGGAGGCGAGCGGGTCGCGGCCGGTCGCGTCACGCACCGTGTAGAGGATGATGCCGCGCTTCTTCGCCGGCACCAGCTCGCTGCCGTGACCGTGGCCATGTCCGTGCCCGTGTGTCTGCGGCTGGGCGAAGGACGGCGCCGCGCCGAACACGGGCGCGGCGACCGCGCCCGCGCCGACGGCGGTGCAGGTGCTGAGGAATCTGCGGCGGTTGATGCCGAGACGCTGCCTGAGGGCCTCGTCGGCGGCGGGAGTCTCGTGGAAGTCGGTCACGGGTGCCTCTCTTGGCTCTTCGACGTGCGGGCGGACGCCACTGGCCCGTTGTCAGTGACGCGTGTTTCACTCTTGGTAACTGCTCCTGATCGGAGGGGTCCGGGGCGAGGTGCGCCTCAGCCCAGGCCGGCCAGGTCCAGGAGGAGAGATTTCACGGCGGTGGCCGCGATCCGGTCGGAAAACGCATGGGGGGTGGAGCTGATGATGAGCGGACCGTCGTCGTCGCTCGTGGGAAGGCGGCCGTGGCTGCCGCGAATAGGTGACGCGTCCAGGGGCACGACCGCCATGCGGTAGCGCATGCCGAGCTTCTTGCGGGCCAGCGCCTTCGCCGCCTTGACCTTCACGTACGGGTCGAGCGGGTCCATGAAGAGCTCGACGGGGTCGTAGCCGGGTTTGCGGTGGATCTCGACGAGCTGCGCGAAGTCGGGCGCGCGGGCGTCGTCGAGCCAGTAGTAGTACGTGAACCAGGCGTCCGGCTCCGCGACGGCGACGAGTTCGCCGGAGCGCGGGTGGTCCAGGTGGTTGGCCTTCTTGCCCTCGTCGTCCAGGAGTTGCTCGATGCCGGGCAGGTCGGCCAGGGCCTGGCGGGTGACCTCCAGGTCCTCGGGCCTGCGCACGTAGATGTGGGCGATCTGGTGGTCCGCGACGGCGAAGGCGCGCGACGTCATCGTGTCGAGGTACTCCATGCCGTCCTGCGTGTGCACTTCGAGCAGTCCGGCGCGGCGCAGGGCGCGGTTGATGTCCACGGGCCGGTCCACGCGGGTGATGCCGTACTCGGACAGGGCGACGACGGTGCGGCCCTCGGCCTTCGCGTCGTCCAGGAGGGGAGCGATGGTCGCGTCGAGTTCGGCGGCGGCCCGGTGGGAGCGCGGGTCGTCGGGGCCGAAGCGCTGCAGGTCGTAGTCGAGGTGCGGGAGGTAGCACAGGGCCAGGTCGGGGTGGCGGGTGTCGATGATGTGGCGGGTGGCGTCCACGATCCAGCGACTGGAGACGATGTCGGCGCCGGGGCCCCAGAAGTGGAACAGGGGGAACGTGCCGAATTTCTCGGTGAGTTCGTCGTGCAGGGCCGGGGGCCGGGTGTAGCAGTCGGGTTCTTTGCGGCCGTCGGCGTAGTACACGGGGCGGGGGGTGATGGTGATGTCGGTGTCGGCGCCCATGGCGTACCACCAGCAGATGTTGGCGACGGTGTAGCCGGGGTGCGCCCTGCGGGCGGCGTCCCAGAGCTTGTCGCCGGAGACGAGGCCGTTGTGCTGGCGCCACAGGAGTACGTCGCCGAGCTCACGGAAGTACCAGCCGTTGCCGACGATGCCGTGCTCGGCGGGGGTGGTGCCGGTGAGGAAGGTGGACTGGGCGGCGCAGGTGACGGCGGGCAGGACCGTGCCGAGCGGGGCCCGGGAGCCGGACTGGCCGAGGGACTTGAGGTGCGGCATGTGGTCGAGGAGACGGGGGGTGAGGCCGACGACGTCCAGGACGAGGAGGGGTGTGGGGCTCATGGCAGTTCCTTCAGGCCGAGGTCCGTCAGGAGATCGCGGGCGAGGGTGAGCTCGGCGGCGATGCCGTCGGCGAGCTGGGGGCGGGAGCGGGGGCGCAGTTCGGGCGGCAGCGCCTGCCAGGTGTAGGTCTCGACCTCGAGGTGGCGGGTGCGGGGTTCTGGGCCGCCGACCAGCTGGGCGAGGGTGTCCTTGAGTACGGGAAGCGTGGAGGTCAGCGGCGGCGCGGGAGCCGCGTGCAGGGGGACGTGGAAGTGGGCGCGCCAGGGTGCGCTCTCGGGCAGGACGTCGCCGGCGAGGGATTCGCCGAGGTCGTCGGTGCCGTGCAGTCCGGCGGCGGTGCGGGTGCGGGTCTGGTGCAGGAAGCGGGGTTCGTCGAAGGCGGCGAGGGCCTCGCGGACTCCGGGGAGATGGGGGTGTTCGGCGTGCAGGGCGGCGGAGAGCTGGGATTTGACGACGGGGATGCCCGCGGCGGCGAGCGCGTCGAGTGCGGACTGCGGGTCCTCGAAGGAGGTGGCGAGGTGGCAGGTGTCGACACAGACGCCGATGCGGTCGTGGCCGATCGCGGTGAGCGGGGCGATCGCGTCGCCCGTGGTTTCCACGGTGCAGCCGGGTTCCGGTTCCAGGCCGATGCGGATCGACTTGCCGGTCAGCTCCGCGAGCGCGTCCAGACGTTGGGCGAGCGCGGTGAGGGCCGCGCGGGCGGCCTCGGCCCGGGTGGTGTCGAAGGGGGTGCGCCAGGCGAGCGGAAGGGTGGAGATGGTGCCTTCCGTGACGTCGTCCGGGAGCAGTGCGGCAAGGAGGCGGGCCAGGTCCGTCGTGTGGGAGAGGCGCTCGGGGTCGGTCCAGTCCGGCTTGTAGACGCGGTACTTGACCTCTTCGGCGCCGAAGCCCTCGTACGGGAAGCCGTTGAGGGTGACGACCTCCAGGCCGCGCCGGTCGAGTTCGGTGCGCAGGCCGCGCAGTGCGGCGGGGTCGGTGACCAGGGCGTGGGCGGCGTCCTTGGCGAGCCACAGGCCGATGCCCAGGCGGTCCCTGCCGAGCCGTTTGCGTACGGGTTCGCAGTGGTCGCGGAGTTGCGCGAGAACGCCGTCGAGAGTTTCGGCAGGGTGGACGTTGGTGCAGTACGCGAGGTGGACGACGCTGCCGTCGGGGTGCCGGAAGCGCATGGCTCACGCCCCGCCGCGGAGGATGGAGTTGCCCTCGTGGGTGGCCCCGGTGTCCGTGACGTCAAGGGCGAGGCGGCCGCTGAGTCCGTAGAAGGCGACCGGGTTGCGCCACAGGACCAGGTCGACGTCGTCCTCGCTGAATCCGGAGGCGAGCATGGCGTCGGCGACCTTGCGGGTCTTGAGCGGGTCGCTCTTGCCCCAGTCGGCGGCCGAGTTCACCAGGACCCGCTCGGGCCCGTGGTCGCGCAGGATGGCGACCATCCGGTCCTCGTCCATCTTGGTGTCGGGATAGACGGAGAAACCGAGCCAGCAGCCGCTGTCCTTGGCCTCCTTGACCGTGGTCTCGTTGAGATGGTCGATGAGGACCCGCTCCAGGGGCAGTGCGGATTCCCGGACGACGTCGATGGTGCGGCGCAGGCCTGCGAGTTTGTCGCGGTGCGGGGTGTGGACCATCGCGGGCAGCTCGTGATCGGCGGCGAGCTGGAGCTGGGCGGTGAGTGCGGCGTCCTCGGCGGGGGTCATGGAGTCGTAGCCGATCTCGCCGACGGCGACGACGTTGTCCTTGACCAGATACCGGGGCAGTTCGTCAAGGACCGGGGTGCAGCGGGGGTCGTTCGCCTCTTTGGGGTTGAGGGCGATGGTGCAGTGGTGGGCTATGCCGTACTGCGCCGCGCGGAAGGGCTCCCAGCCCAGGAGGGAGTCGAAGTAGTCGAAGAAGGAGGCGGGTGAGGTGCGGGGCTGGCCCAGCCAGAACGCGGGCTCGACGACGGCGCGGACGCCTGCGGCGTACATGGCCTCGTAGTCGTCGGTGGTGCGGGACGTCATGTGGATGTGGGGGTCGAAGATGCGCATCAGGACTCCTGTTCCTCGCCGGTGGAAGGGGTCGCGGGGGCCGGGGACGCCGCTGCGGCCGAGGGGGCCGTAGCGGAGGCCAGGGCCAGGACGCGGTGCAGATCGTCGGGGACGGCGCGACCGGCGGCGGTGCGTTCGCCGGCGTAGTCGCCGAGCATGCGGGCGAGCTCGGCGTCGGCGTGGGCCCGGCGGTCGAGGTCGGCGACGGCGTCCAGGGAGACGCCGGTGAACAGGCACTTGAGGACCGCGTGGCGCCAGTCGTGCGGGGCGAGGTGCCGGGCCGCGTACGGTCCGACGGCGGCGGCGACGAGCCGGGTGTCGTTCGTCCGCAGGGCGTCCTCGACCAGGGGCAGTGTCTCCGGGCCCCGGACCAGATGGGGCAGGGCGTGCAGGACGGCGCGGCGTTCGGCCGCGGTGCCCTGTCCGTAGACGCGGGTGAGGGTGGCCGGGTCCGCGTCGGCCGCCTGCAGGAGCAGTACGCGCGCGGCGTCGGCGTGGTCCTGGCCGCAGCGTCGCCCGGCCTCGGCGAAGCGCAGCTCCCAGGTGGGGGTGGTGCTCTGCGCCGGCCGGCCGCGGTGGGCGGCGGCCTCGGCGGTGGCCTGGTCCAGCCAGGCGCGGGCGGCGCCGGGCAGGTCGGCGTCCAGGCGGGTGCGGAGGTCGTCGATGACGGGGGCGTCGGTCACGGGGTTCCTCCTCTGGCCGGGGTGGTGCGGGAAGGGGCGGAGACCGCCTCGATCGCCGTCTTTTGCAGGAACTCGATCGATTGGGAGGCGAGTTGGGGGCCCGCGTGGGAGTGGCGGGGCAGTTCGACGACGGTGAGGCCTTGGTAGCCGGTGGAGGCCAGGGCTTCGAGTACGGGCGGGAAGTCGATCTCGCCGTCTCCGAAAGGGAGGTGTTCGTGGACGCCGCGGCGCATGTCCTCGATCTGGACGTGCCGCAGCCAGGGCGCGGCGGCGCGTACGCAGTCGGCGGGCGACTGCGGTTCGAGGCACTGGCAGTGGCCGATGTCGAGGGTGAGGCCCAGGGCCTCGGGGTCGCCCAGTTCGTGCCGGAGGCGGTGGAAGTCGGCGAGGGTGGAGAGGAGGTGGCCGGGTTCGGGTTCGATGGCCAGCGGCACGCCGGCGCCGGACGCGGCGTCCAGTACGGGACCGATGGCCTCGGTGAGCCGCTGCCAGGCGGTGTCCTCCGGGGTGCCCGCGGGGGTGATGCCGCTGAAGCAGTGCACGGCGTGGGCGTCCAGGTCGGCGGCGACCTGGACGGCACGGATCAGCAGACGGACGCGGGCGGCGCGCGCGTCCGGGTCGGGGTCCAGGAGAGAGGGGCCGTGTTTGCGGCGGGGGTCGAGGACGTAGCGGGCGCCGGTCTCGATCGTCGCCGTCAGACCGAGCCGTTCCAGGCGGCGGGCCACGTCGCGGGTGCGGGCGGCGAGGTCGGGGGCGAGCGGGTCGAGGTGCATGTGGTCGAGGGTGAGGCCGACGCCCGCGTAGCCGAGGTCGGCGAGGAGGCCGAGGGCGTCGTCGAGACGTAGGTCGGTCAGCCCGTTGGTGCCGTAACCGAAGCGGAAGGGGCCGGTTGCCCGGTTGTTCGTGCCCGTCATGTGACGCTCACCTTCCGGCCGAACTTGCGGGCCGCCGGGGCCAGAGCGGCCGTCAGGAGTGCGGGACCCAGGGCGCCCGTGCGGGCGGAGAGGGCCGCCTGGAGCGGGATCATCGCCCGGATACCGCCGCCCACGGCCCGTTGGGTCAGCTGGGGGGACGGGTTGAGGGCTGCGTGGAAGAAGGGGCGGGCTGCGGTGACGGCGTAGGTGGCGGCGAGCGCGGCCTGGACGGCACCGCGAACGCCGATCCGCCGGGTGCTGCCGGTCCACTTCAGGGCGGCGCCCGGCGTACCGCCCGCGTGCCGGAACCGGCCCGGCGTGAGGACTGCCGCCACGCCCGCCGTTACGCCGGTCGCGGAGCCCGACGTGAAGCCCGCCGGGCCATCTGACGTCGGCGTCGGCTGCCCCGAGGTGGAGCCCGGCAGACCACTGGCGGCTGCAGTCCGGCGATCTGCCGGGAGTTGAGACGGCCCGGCGCCGGAGAAGCCGCCGGAGCCGGTTGCGGAGACCGGCGCGGAGCCGGACGTCGAGCCCGGCGTAAAGCCCGCCGGGCCATCTGGCGTCGGCGTCGGGCCCCCCGAGGTGGAGCCCGGCAGACCACTGGCGGCTGCAGTCCGGCGATCTGCCGGGAGTTGAAAGGGCCCGGCGCCGCGGAAGCCGCCGGTGCCGGTTGCGGTGCCTGGACCGGCGTGGTCGTGTACGGCGTTACCGGTGCCGACGCCCTTGCCTGTCCGGCGGCCACCGCGCCCGCCGCGACCACCGCCGCCCCAAGACTCGCCGCCGCCCCGCGCCAGCAATTGCGTCAGCGCTGCTGTCGCGGCCAACGCGCACAGAGGGGCCACCGTGGAGCCGCCCTGTGCCTCGCGGCGCGAGACCGCGGTCACCGCGAGGGTGTGGGCGCCCAGGACGAGGGCGGTGGGTACCGCCGCGCGGAGGCCGTGGCCAGCGGTGCTGACGGGGCCCGCCGCCGGATCCCGTCGCGTCACCAACCTTGCTGCCCCCGCCGTCGATACCCCCGCGGACGTCGCCGCCGCCCCCAGAAGCAGGTCGAGGGAGCGGGCCGCCGCCATGGCCACCGGTCCTGCCGGAGTGTGCTTCAGGCCCAGGTCGTACGCCCAGACCGTTGCCGCCAAGCCGCTCGCCACCGTCAGGGCCGGGCGGCCCGCGGCGGCGGCCAGGGCCAGGCCTCCTGCCGTCAGAGCCGCTGCCGCGCCCAGCGCGACCGGCGGGGAGATGCGGCCGGACGGCAACGGGCGGTGCGGGCGTTCGACCGCGTCCTCTTCTTGGTCCGCCCAGTCGTTGAGGGCCATGCCCGCCTCGTAGAGGGAGAGCGATGCGGCGACGGCCAGGAGGGTGCGGCGATTGGGATGCAGCCCCGTTGCCGCCGCGCCGGCGAGTGCGTCGCCCGGGACGGTGAACAGGGCGGAGACACGCAGCAGTTCGGCCCAGTCACGGCCGGTACCCAGCCGCAGCCCCCCACCGCCACCGCCACCAGCACCTACGCCCGCACCAGCACCACCCACCCCCGCGCCCCTCAAGCCGACACCCCCCGCAGCCGCGCGGCAAAGCCCACCAGCGCCTCGTACTGCTCGGCCAGAGCCGACGAAGAGCCGTCGTCCGGGTCCTTGAAGTAGAAGCCGAGTTCGCCCAAGGGTCCGGACAGGCCCACCTCGTGGGCACGGGCCGCCAGGCGTGCCAGGTCCAGGATCAGAGGTGCCGCCAGGGCGGAGTCGCAGCCCTGCCAGGTCGTCTGGAGGACCATCCGCGCGCCGAGGAAACCGTCGAACGCGATGTGGTCCCAGGCGGTCTTCCAGTCGCCGAGCGACGGGACGTCGTCGATGTGGACCTCGCCCTGAGGGGCGGAGCCCAGCGTGTCCGCGAGGACCCGCTCCTTGCCCGCGTTCTTCGCCGCGGCCGCGGCCGGGTCGGCGAGGGCCGCACCGTCACCGCCGCCCAGGAGATTCGTGCCGGACCAGGCCCGCACGGCGAGCGCACGCTGGGCGAACATCGGGCCGAGGACCGAGCGCAGAAGCGTCTGGCCGGTCTTGCCGTCCCGGCCCGCGTAGGGCAGCCCCGCCGAGGCGGCCGGAGCGGCGAGTGCCGGGTGGTGCAGGCCCGCCGACGGGGTGAAGTTCACGTACGGGCAGCCGGCCCGCAGCGCCGCCGCCGCGTAGAGCGAGCTGGCGGGCAGCCGCGCCTCGCCCTCCACCGGCACCGGTTCCGTCGAAGCCACGTTCACCACCACGACGCGGGCGAGCCCCCGGCGGCGTACGAAATCGCGGAGGTCGGCGGCGAAGGACTCGATCAGCTCCTCGTCCGTCCTGTCGTCGGACTCTCCGCGGCGCGGCCCGCCCGGACGGATCTCCGCGTCCGCCGCGGCCAGTTCCGCGCTCACGGCGGAGGGGACGCCGTGCGGGAGGACACCCCCGGCGGCCAGTTCCTCGGCCCGCTTGGGCAGCGGGCACTCCACCGTGTCGTGGCCGCCGAAGACGAGCGACGACAACGTTGGCAGACCGCAGTCCGCGAACGGCGGTGTCTCCGTGACCATGCCCGTCGGCGGATGAAGCCCGGCCGTCACGGCCGCGCACCCCGCGACAGCCGTCGTGGCGACCGAACCGCGCGCCCCGATCAGCCACACCCCCGTGAGACCGCCACCCGAAGCATCGGAAGAACCAGTAGAAGGAGAGATGGGCACGGCTGCCTCCTGTCGTACACGCGGCGATCGCGCGGGGAGATAAGACGGGGGAGATAAGACGGCGGACGAAGACAAAACGGCGGACAGGGATGAGCGGACAGGGTCAAGACGGCGGGCGGAGGTCCGGCGTCCTCCGCCCGCCGCCGTCTAGCGGCCCCCGCCGGTGGCGGCGCGGGCCGGCAGGTCCTTCACCCGGATGTCGCGGAAGGAGACCTGGTCATCGGCACCGTGGTTCTGGATGCCGATGTGACCGTCCTTCAGGCTCCTCGCCGGATCCGTGTTGGTGAAGTCGTTGATCTTCACTCCGTTGAGATAGATCCGAAGGCGTTCGCCCTCGACACGGAGTTCGTACGTGTTCCACTCCCCCGGCGGGTTCAGCGCCTTGTCGCGCTTGGCCAGGTCGGCGGACTTGAAGCCGTAGACGGACCCGGTGGTCTTCTCCGGGACGTCGGTGGCGTCGATCTGGATCTCATAGCCGTTGTTCACGGCCGACCAGGGGTCGTCGGAGGGCGGGAAGCCCACGAAGATCCCGGAGTTGTCGTCGCCGTCCATGCGCCAGTCCAGCTTGAGGGAGTAGGAGCCGAGCTCCTTCGCCCCGTCGTACCAGAGCATGCCCATGCCGCCGACCGTCGTCAGCGTCCCGTCCTTCTCGTTCAGGCAGAAGGAGCCGGGGCCCGCCTGCTTCCAGGCTTCGAGCGACTTTGCCGTGCCGTCGAAGATCGGCGTGTAGCCCTTCTCCGGGCGGCAGTCGGCCTGCGACGCGCCCGTCGCCCAGCGGATCCCGCCGAGCAGGTGCGTGCGGTAGGCGGGATCGGCGAACGACTCCTTGGTGTGACCGCTGCCCGTGTAGAAGGAGCGGCCGCCCTTGTAGTCCTGGCACCAGGCGATGGGATGGTCGCCGGACATCGAGCCGCCCGTGTAGGACGACTCGTCGAGCGAGGCGAGGACGTGGGCGCGGTCCCGGGGGTTGGAGCGGTAGTTGTACCACTCGTCGGTCCGGTCCCAGATCCCCGGCAGATGCGCCGTGGACGGGTGCCCGTGGTCCTCGACCCGCACCTTCGCGGGCTGGATCGCGGGGTGCGACTGGAAGTACGCGCCCGCGAGTTCGCCGTAGAAGGGCCAGTCGTACTCGGTGTCGGCGGCGGCGTGCACGCCCACGTACCCGCCGCCCTTCTTGATGTAGCCCTCGAAGGCGCTCTGCTGCTTGCCGTCGAGGACGTCGCCGGTCGTGGAGAGCCAGATGACGGCGTCGTACTTCGCGAGGTTCTTGGCCGTGAAGGCCTTGGCGTCCTCGGTGGCGTCGACGGTGAAGCCGTTCGCCGCGCCGAGCTCCTTGATGGCCGCGATGCCCTCGGGGATGGAGTCGTGGCGGAAGCCCGCGGTCTTGGAGAAGACCAGGACTTTCTCGCCCGCCGCCGAACCGGAAGGCTTCGATCCCGAGGGATCCGGCCTGGAGACCGCCGGACCCGACACACAGCCGATGAGCAGGGCGGCCGTGGCGGTGGCAAGGGTGATGCGTGCGGATGCCCGCATGGTGGGGTGGCCCCTTTCTCAGCTCGTGGTGAAGGTGAAGTCGTCGACGTCGAACAGCGCGCCGGTGCCCTTGCCCTTGAAGACCAGGAAGAGCGTGGTGGTCGTCTTGGGCGCCTTGGAGATGGCGGTGCTCACGTCCGCGTACGTCTCCCATCCGCCGGTCGGCTTGACCGTGGCCCTGCCCAGGACCTTGCCGGTGGCCGATCCGCTGCGGACCTCGATGGTGCCGCCCGCGCCGGCCGACGCGACGCGCGCGGTCAGCTTGGTGGCGTTGCCGAGGATGTAGGGCTTGAAGGAGACCCAGTCGCCGTTGTTGATGTCGCCGACCGTCTTGCCGCCGTGTGCCGGGGTGTGCTCGGCCACGGACACGCCCTTGGAGTCGTCGAAGTGCTCGCCCTGGCGGTGCTTGGGCTGGACGACGTTCTGGTCGTGGGTGGTCAGCGCGGGCTGGCCGTTGGCACCCTTGTCGGTGTACTCGGCGTCGAAGACTCCGAAGATGTTGGCGTTCGGGTCGTGCTCGCCGTCCGCCGACGTCTGGATGGTGCCCTCGCAGCCGTTGGCCGACGTGACCGGGTGGCCGTGGCTGTCGTGGCCGAGGATGTGCGTGACCTTGACCTTCGTGCAGTCGATCGGGCCGTCTTCCTTGTCGGTCACCTTCACCTTGAAGGGCACCTTGTCGCCGAAGGTGAACAGCTGGCCGTCACCGGGGAGTTCCAGGGTCACCTTGGGCGCGGTGTTGCCGACGGTGATGTGCGCGCTGGCCGAACCGGTGCGCCCGGTGGAGTCCTTGACGGTCACGGTCGCGGTGTAGACGCCGTTCTTCTTGTACGTGTACGAGGGGTTCTGCTGGGTCGACTTGCCGCCGTCGCCGAAGTCCCACGCGTAGGTCAGCGTGCCGCCCTCCGCGTCCGTGGCCTTCGCGCTGAACTTGGTCCTGAGCGGGGCCTGGCCGCTGGTGACGGACGCGCTCGCGTCGACGACCGGGGAGTGGCCGTCCGTCGCGTTCTCGATGCGGTAGAGACCGGAGTTCTCGTCGCCGCCGAACCAGGCCGTGCCGTAGTCCAGGACGTACAGCGCGCCGTCGGGGCCGAACTCCATGTCCATCACCTGCGTGCCCGTCCACGGGAACGGGTTGATGGACTGGACCGTGCCGTCGGCGCTCTGCTCGATGCGCTTGATCCAGCGCCGTCCGAACTCGCCGGCGAAGAAGTCGCCGTCGTAGGCCTCCGGGAACTTCACCGGGGAGGTGTTGGCCGCGTCGTAGCGGTAGACGGGGCCGCCCATCGGGGACTCGGAGCCGGAGCCGAACTCGGGCACGGAGCCGCCATCGTAGGGGATCCAGGCCTCCTGCGCGGGCGGCAGGTCGGTCAGGCCGGTGTTGTGCGGCGACTCGTTCTTCGGCGCTGCGCAGTCGAAGGCGGCGCCGGAGGTCTTGGTCTCGAAGTCGTAGTCGACGTAAGCGTCGTTCTTGCCGGTGCAGAACGGCCAGCCGAAGTTGCCCGCCTTGGTCACGCGGGCGAACTCGACCTGTCCGGCCGGGCCGCGCTTGGGGTCGGCTGCTCCGGCGTCGGGTCCGTAGTCACCGACGTACACGGTGCCGGTCGGCTTGTCGACGCTCATGCGGAAGGGGTTGCGGAAGCCCATCGCGTAGATCTCGGGGCGGGTCTTCTCGGTGCCCGGCGCGAAGAGGTTGCCGTCCGGGACGGTGTACGAACCGTCGTCGGCGACCTTGACACGGATGATCTTGCCGCGCAGGTCGTTGGTGTTGCCCGCGCTGCGCCGCGCGTCGAAGGCGGGGTTGCGGCTCGCCCGCTCGTCGATGGGCGTGAAGCCGTCCGATGCGAAGGGGTTGGAGTCGTCGCCGGTCGAGAGGTAGAGGTTGCCGTCCTTGTCGAAGTCGATGTCGCCGCCCACGTGGCAGCAGGTGCCGCGGCTGGCGGGGACGTCGAGGACCTTCTTCTCGCTGGCGTTGTCGAGGGTGCCGTCGGCCTTCAGGACGAAGCGCGAGAGGCGGTTGACGCCGTCGAACTTCTTGAAGTCCTCGGCCGTGCCGTTCTCCGGGGCGTCGCCCGCCGGGGTGTCGAGCGGGGGCGCGTAGTAGAGGAAGATCGCGCGGTTCTCGCTGAACTTCGGGTCGAGGCCAACGCCCTGGAGGCCCTCTTCGTCGTGCGAGTAGACGGGTATCTTGCCCGCGATCTTGGTGTTGCCCGCGGCGTCCGTGAGGCGGAGCGTGCCGTCGCGGGAGGTGTGCAGGACGGAGCGGTCGGGCAGGACGGCGAGTGTCATCGGCTCGCCCGTCTCCTCACCGCCCTTGGCGAGGGTCACTTGCTGGAAGTCCTCGGCCGCGGCGGCCTTGCCGGTGGACTTACCGGCGGCAGCCTTGTCCGCCTGCTCCTGCGCCGCGCGGACGGCCTCCGGGTCGGCGGCGTTGGCGGCGGGGGCGACGAGGGTGAGGCTTGCGCCGGCCAGCAGGGTGCCGGTGAAGAGCGCGAGGGTCTTGCGAAGTCTGAGGCGTTTCCTGTGCACGGTGTTCCTCCGGAAGGGGGACGGTCGTACGCGGGTGGGTGCGGAGGGGCGCTGGGCGCCGGGGTGCGCCGTCACCCCGGAAGGTTCATGTCCTGTACACATCAGGGACGGTAGCCACGTTTGTCTTGGACGGAAAGCCCTTGCACAGCAATAGAGTTCAGCTTTTTCCTTGGGCAGGACAAAGTGACTCAGAGCAAACTCCAGAGCGAACTCAGAGCAAGGGCTCCCCGTCCGAGTGCCTTTCGGCGGAGATCAGTTCCCGCCGAACGCCGCGTCGAACGACGCCGTCGGCGGCTCGAAGTCGAACGCCTTCAGGCGCTTCAGCGCCTCAGGCGCCCCCTGGAGGCGGTCCATCCCCGCGTCCTCCCACTCCACGGAGATGGGCCCTTCGTACGCGATCGAGCGCAGCATCCGGAACACGTCCTCCCAGGGGACGTCCCCGTGGCCGGCCGACACGAAGTCCCAGCCGCGGCGCGGGTCGCCCCAGGGCAGGTGCGAGCCCAGGCGGCCGTTGCGGCCGTCGAGCCGGCGCCGCGCCTCCTTGCAGTCGACGTGGTAGATCCGGTCCCGGAAGTCGTAGAGGAAGCCGACCGGGTCCAGGTCCTGCCACACGAAGTGCGAGGGGTCGAAGTTCAGGCCGAAGGCCGTGCGGTGGTCGACGGCCTCCAGGGCGCGGTGCGTCGTCCAGTAGTCGTAGGCGATCTCCGAGGGATGTACCTCGTGGGCGAAGCGCACGCCCTGGACGTCGAAGACGTCGAGGATCGGGTTCCAGCGCTCTGCGAAGTCGTCGTAGCCGCGCTCGATCATCGACTCCGGCACGGGCGGGAACATCGCCACCAGATGCCAGATCGCCGAGCCGGTGAAGCCGACGACCGTGTCGACGCCGAAGGCGGCAGCCGCGCGCGCCGTGTCCTCGATCTCGCGGGCGGCGCGCTGCCGCACGCCCTCCGCCTCGCCGTCGCCCCAGATGCGGGCGGGCAGGATCGCCTGGTGGCGCTCGTCGATGATCGCGTCGCAGACGGCCTGTCCGACCAGGTGGTTGGAGATGGCCCGGCACTTGAGGCCGTACTTGTCGAGGAGCTGGCGGCGCGAGTCCAGATAGGTACGGTCGCTCAGCGCCTTGTCGACCTCGAAGTGATCGCCCCAGCAGGCGAGTTCGAGACCGTCGTAGCCAAAGTCACGGGCGTGACGGCAGACCTCCTCAAGAGGCAGGTCGGCCCACTGGCCGGTGAAGAGCGTGAAGTCGCGGGGCATGGAACAGGCCTCCTCAGACCGTGACGGGGGTGGCAGCCACCGGGGTGTAGACCGAGTTCTTCTCCGCGCTCTCCTCCACCGCGGCGAGCACCCGCTGGACCGAGAGGCCCGCGGCGAAGGACGGCTCGGGCTGCGCGCCCGTGGCGATGGCGTGCAGCAGGTCGCGGGCCTGGTGCACGAACGTGTGCTCGTAGCCGAGGCCGTGGCCCGGTGGCCACCAGGCCTCCAGATACGGATGGCCGGGCTCGGTGACCAGGATGCGGCGGAAGCCCGATGAGGCGGCGGGCTCCGTGTGGTCGTGGAAGGAGAGCTCGTTGAGGCGCTCCAGGTCGAAGGCCAACGACCCTGCGGAGCCGTTGAGTTCGAGCCTCAGGGCGTTCTTGCGGCCCGCGGCGAACCGGGTCGCCTCGAAGGACGCGAGGGCGCCGGACGCGAAGCGCCCCGTGAAGACCGCCGCGTCGTCCACCGTGACCTGGCCGGTCGCGGTGCCGCCCTCCGCGCTGAGCCCGCTGGACGCGCCGTCGAGCAGCGGCCGCTCCCGTACGAACGTCTCGGTCAGCGCCGAGACCCCCGCCACCGGCTCCCCCACCAGGTACTGCGCGAGGTCCACGATGTGCGCGCCCAGGTCGCCGAGGGCGCCCGAACCCGCGCGGTCCTTGCGCAGCCGCCACGTCAGCGGGAAGGCGGGGTCGACCAGCCAGTCCTGGAGATAGCTGAGCCGCACGTGCCGCAGCGTGCCCAGGCGTCCCTCGGCGACCATCTGCCGGGCCAGCGCGAGCGCGGGGACGCGACGGTAGTTGAAGCCGACCATCGCCACCTGCCCCCGCGCCCGGGCCCGCTCGGCGGCCTCGACCATCGCCTCGGCCTCCTCGACGGTGTTGGCGAGCGGCTTCTCGCACAGCACGTGCTTGCCCGCGTCGAGAGCGGCGATCGCAATCTCCGCATGGCTGTCGCCGGGGGTGCAGATGTCGACGATGTCGACGTCGTCACGGGCCACGAGTGCGCGCCAGTCGGTCTCCGCGGCCGCCCACCCGAGGCGGTCCGCCGCGGCGCGCACGGCGGAGCCGTCACGTCCGCAGACCGCCGAGAGGACCGGCCGAAGGGGCAGATCGAAGACGCGTCCGACGGTGCGCCAGCCCTGGGAGTGGGCGGCGCCCATGAAGGAGTATCCGACCATGCCCACCCCCAATGGCCGCTTACCGGTCTCAGCCTCGTGTTCCGTCTCACGCATGCGGTACTCCTCCTCGTAAATGCTCGGTGGGGGGTGCGGACGCGCGCATCACTTGAAGCCGGTGGACATGTACTTGCCGACGTTTTCCTTGTCGACCACGGCCGAGTAGCAGGTGACGAAGGACGGGATCTCGAACTCCGCCATCCCGCTGATGCCCTTGCCCTGACCGAGCGCACGCGCCAGGTCGATCGCGGAGGCGGCCATGGTCGGCGGGTAGAGGACGGTGGCCTTGAGCACGCTGTCGTCGGACTCGATGGCCTGCATCGCGGAGAGCGCGCCCGCGCCGCCGACCATCAGGAAGTCGTCGCGGCCCGCCTGCTTGATGGCGCGCAGGGCGCCCACGCCCTGGTCGTCGTCGTGGTTCCACAGGGCGTCGAAGTTCTTCTGGGCCTGCAGGAGCTGGGACATCTTCGACTGGCCGGACTCGACGGTGAAGTCGGCGGCCTGCCGGGCGACCTTCTCGATGTTCGAGTAGTTCTTCAGGGCGTCGTCGAAGCCCTTGGTGCGCTGCTTGGTGAGCTCCAGGTTGTCGAGTCCCGCCAGTTCGATGACCTTGGCGTTCTTCTTGTCCTTGAGCTTCTCGCCGATGTAGTGCCCGGCGCTCAGGCCCATGCCGTAGTTGTCGCCGCCGACCCAGCAGCGGTAGGCCTGCGGCGAGGCGAAGACGCGGTCGAGGTTGACGACGGGGATGCCCGCCTTCATGGCCTTCAGGCCGACCTGGGTGAGCGCCTTGCCGTCGGCCGGCAGGATCACCAGGACGTCGACCTTCTTGTTGATCAGCGTCTCGACCTGGCCGATCTGGGCGGCGGTGTCGTTCGATCCCTCGGTGGCCTCAAGGGTGACGTCCGAGTACTTCTTCGCCCGCTCCTTGGCGTTGTCGTTGATCGCGTTGAGCCAGCCGTGGTCGGCCTGCGGGCCCGCGAAGCCGATGGTGACCTTCTTGCCGGGCTTGTCGTCGGCGACCGGCTGGTCCTTGCTGTCCGAGCCCTCGTCCTTGGGCTCGTTGCTGGTGCACCCCGTTATGAGGGCACCGGTGGACAGGGCGGCGGCTCCGAAGAGCAGTCCTCTGCGGCTCGTGTTTTCTGGCATGGCGGTGAACCCTTCGGGTCTGCGGGTCAGTGAGTGGAGGACGTACGTCGCTGGACGAGCACCGCGGCGACGATGATCGCCCCCTTGGCGATCTGCTGGACGGCGGTCTCCAGGTTGTTGAGCGCGAAGATGTTCTGGATCGTCGTGAAGATCAGCACGCCGAGCACGGAACCGATGATGGTGCCGCGTCCGCCGCTGAGCAGGGTGCCGCCGATGATCGCGGCGGCGATGGCGTCGAGCTCGTAGAGGTTGCCGTTGGTGTTCTGGCCCGACCCGGAGAGGATGATCAGCAGGAAGGCCGCGATGCCGCAGCAGAGGCCGGAGAGCAGGTAGAGGTAGAGGCGCTGCCTGCGTACGTCGATGCCGGCGAGGCGCGCCGCTTCCGCGTTGCCGCCGACCGCGACCGAGCGGCGCCCGAAGGTGGTGCGGTTCAGGAGCAGCCAGCCGACGACGGTGACGGCCGCGAAGACGAGCACGAGCGGCGGGATGCCGAGGATGTAGGAGTCGCGCTCGCCGAGCTTCAACACCCCGTCCACGGTCACCATTTGGGTCTTGCCGTCGGTGATCTCGAGCGCGAGACCACGGCCCGCGGCCAGCATCGCGAGCGTCGCGATGAACGGCACCATCGAGCCGTACGCGATGAGCATGCCGTTGACGAGGCCGCAGGCCATGCCGACGATCACCGCGGTGAAGAGGATGCCCGCGAAGCCGTACTCCTGGGTCGCCACCGTCGTCGCCCACACCGAGGCGAGCGCGACGATCGCGCCGACGGACAGGTCGATGCCGCCGGAGATGATCACGAAGGTCATGCCGACCGTCACGACGCCGATGACGGACGCCTGGGTGAGGATCAGCTGGACGTTGTCGGTGTCCAGGAACGAGTCGGGCTGGGTGATGCCGCCGATCAGGACGAGGACGGCGAGCACGCCGAGCAGGGACAGCGTCCGCACGTCGGCGCGTGCGACGATCATCCGCAACGGGCGTGCGCCGTCCGCCGGTTGAGCCTTCGATGCGGCGGGCCGTGGCGGCGATGCGGGCTGCGTCATGACGCCGGGCTCCCTTCGAGTACGAGGTCGAGTACGCGGTGTTCGTCGAGGTCACGGGCGGGCGCCGTATGGACGACGCGGCCCTCGCGGAGAACCAGGACACGGTCGGCGAGGCCCAGGACTTCGGGGACTTCGCTGGAGACGAGCAGGACGGCGAGGCCGTCGTCGGCGAGGCGGCGGATCACGGCGTACAGCTCGGCGCGGGCGCCGACGTCCACACCGCGGGTCGGCTCGTCGAGCAGCAGGACGCGGCAGCCGCGGAGCAGCCAGCGGGCCAGGACGGCCTTTTGCTGGTTGCCGCCGGAGAGCGTGCGCACGGGTGCGGAGGGGTTGTCGGGGCGCAGGGAGAGCTCGCGTGTCGCGGCCTGTGCGGCCTTCTTCTCGGCGCCCCGGTCGACCCAACCGCCGCGCGAGAAGCGGGACATGGTGGAGACCGAGACGTTGTTGGTGACGGACTCCAGCATCAGCAGGGCCTGCGCCTTGCGCTCCTCGGGAGCGAGCCCGAGTCCCGCGCGCACGGCGGCGCGGACACTGCCCGGCTTCAGCGTCTTTCCCCCGACACTGACCTGCCCGGCGGTCGGCTTGCGGGCGCCGTAGATCGTCTCCAGGATCTCGGAGCGCCCGGAGCCGACGAGTCCGGCGAGGCCGACGATCTCGCCGGGGCGCAGTTCGAGGTCGAGGGGCTCGAACTCTCCCTCGCGGGCGAGGCCGCGCACCTGAAGCACCGCTTCGGTGGCGGGCGGGTCGGCGGGCCGGTCCGGAAAGACGTACTCGACGTTGCGGCCCGTCATCAGGGCGACGACGTCGCGGGTCGGGGTCTCCTTCGCGGGGAGTCCGCCCGCCACCGCACGGCCGTCCTTGAGGACGGTGACGCGGTCGCCGATGCGGCGGATCTCTTCGAGGCGGTGGGAGATGTAGACGACGGCGACGCCGTCCGCCGTGAGATCGGCGACGATGCGGAAGAGGTTGTCGACCTCGTCCGGGTCGAGGGCGGCCGACGGCTCGTCCATGACGATGAGCCGCACTTCGTGGGAGAGCGCCCGGGCCATGGACACGATCTGCTGATGGGCGGCCGAGAGGTCACCGACGAGCGTGCCGGGGTCGATCTCCGGATGGCCAAGTCGCTTGAGCAGCGCAGAAGTTGAGGTCTTGGCCTCGCGGCCCTTCACCACGAATCCGGCGGCGGTCGGCTCGTGTCCGAGGTGGACGTTCTCGGCGACGGACAGGCCCTCCACCAGGTCGAGTTCCTGGTAGATGGTGGCGATGCCGAGGCGCATGGCGGCGATGGGCGACTTGAGCGTGGTGCGCTCGCCGCGCCAGGTGATCTCGCCGTCGTCGGGCTGGTGGGCCCCTGCGAGGACCTTGATGAGCGTGGACTTGCCGGCGCCGTTCTGGCCGAGGAGGCAGTGCACTTCGCCGGCCTGGACCTGGAGGTCGACGCCGTCCAGGGCGCGGACGCCGGGGAACGACTTGGTGATGCCGGACATGGTGAGCAGCGGTGGTTCTGGTGCCATGACGGGGTTCCCTTGGGCGGGTGCGGCCGGGGTTACAGGGCAGGGCGGGGTAAGGCGGTGGCCCCTTCGGAGGGGCGGATCCTGTTTCGGAGCAGGGCGAGGCAGCGCGCTGTACTGGGAGAGGTGCGGGTCTGTCTGGTCGTACGTGTCGGTCAGGCCGGCGAGAACAGGTGATCGCTGATGAGCCGGGCGCCGCCGATGACTCCGGCGGTGGGTCCCAACTCGCCCAGGACGATGGGTAGATTGCCGGTCGCCAGGGGCAGCGACTGGCGGTAGACCTGTGTGCGGATGGCGGCGAGCAGCGTGTGGCCGAGGCCGGTCACACCGCCGCCGATCACCACGAGGCCGGGGTTGAAGAAGCTGACGAGTCCCGCGATGACCTGGCCGGTGCGGTTGCCGCCCGCGCGGATGAGGTCGATGGCGGTGGCATCACCGGCGGCGGCTGCTGCGGCGACGTCGACCGCGCTGAGTTTCCCGGCGGCTTCCAGGCGGCCCGCGAGCTCCTGGAGGAGCCCCTGGCCGACGGCGTCCTCCGCGTCGCGGGCGAGTGCCGCGCCGCTGAAGTACGCCTCCAGGCAGCCCTTGTTCCCGCAGGCGCAGGGCCGTCCGTCCGGTTCGACCTGGATATGGCCGATGTCGCCCGCACTGCCGGTCACGCCTCGGTAGACCTCACCGCCGACGACGATCCCGCAGCCTATGCCGGTGCCGATCTTGACGCAGAGGAAGTCGCCCACGGAGCGTGCGACGCCCGCGTGCTGTTCCCCCATCGCCATCAGGTTCACGTCGTTGTCGACCATGACGGGGCAGCCCAGGTCCTGGCTGATGGCCTCCCGTACGGGAAAGCCGTCCCACCCCGGCATGATCGGCGGGGCGACCGGGACACCCTCGGGAAAGCGGACGGGCCCGGGGACGCCGATACCGGCGCCGTCGAACCCTTCCGCGAGCCCGGAGGCCTTCAACTTGGCTGCCATGGCGAGGACTTGCTCGAAGACCGCGACGGGGCCCTCGCGCACGTCCATGGGCTGGTTGATGTGGCCGAGGACCTCCAGCTCGGCATTGGTCACCGCTACGTCGACCGAGGTCGCGCCGATGTCCACACCGAGGAAGCGGAGGCCGGGGGCCAGGCGGATGTTGTGGGAGCGGCGGCCGCCGCGCGAGGCGGCGAGTCCGTCGGCGACCACGAGTCCGGTCTCCAGTAGCCGGTCCACCTCGACGGCCAGCTTCGACCGCGAGAGGTCGACCTGATCGCCCAGCTGGGCACGGGAGTTGGGCCCTCCGTCACGCAGCAGCCGCAGCAGTCGCGCCTGGTGCGCATTGGCGGGTCGAGCCGTCATACGTCTCACGCGCCCCTCCCCGCCTCGTGGGCAACTCATGTCGTCCAACTCGCCCCGCCGCGGCGGATTTTCGCCGTCGCGTCGGGCTTTCGAGGGGAACGTAGCAGCGCCTGCCGGGAGTGGGAAGAAGTTGCGCAGGAATTACCCATGACTTTCTCCAGTCACAGGACAAAGAAGCGGGCAGACGTGTCCCACGGACGGGTGTGCCCTACGGACGGAGTGTGCCGATCATGACCTCAGAGGTAATCGACGCACAGGGCCGTCACGGGCAGGGTGGCCGCATGCCTTCCGACACCGCGAGCACTGCCGGTCTCCTGGCCGCTCTCCCCTTTGCCGTGCACCTGGGCATCACCCTCGACGAAGCCGCGCCCGACCGCGCCGCGGGCACTCTGCCCTGGTCGGCCGAGCTGTGCACGGTGGGCGGTGTCCTGCACGGCGGGGCGCTGATGACGCTCGCCGACACCGTGGGCGCGGTCTGCGCCTTCCTCAACCTGCCCGAGGGGGCGAGCACGTCCACGGTGGAGTCCAAGACGAACTTCTTCCGCGCCGTGCGCTCGGGCAGCGCCCGCGCCGTGGCCCGCCCGCTGCACGTGGGCGGCTCGTTCGTCGTCGTACAGACGGAGATCCACGACGCGGACGGGCGTCCGGCAGGGCAGACGACGCAGACGCAGGCGGTCCTCGCGGCCCGCAGGGGCTGACGCGTCAGGCGTCTCGCTCGCGCCGGTGGTAGGTCTCCCTGGTGTGCTCGGTGTGCGCGCGCATGATCTCCGTGGCCTTGCGCTCGTCACGCTCGGCGATCGCCGCGATCAGGGCGCGGTGTTCGATCCAGGACTGCTTGCCGCGGCGCCGGGCCACCGGCGTGTAGTACCAGCGCACACGGCGGTCCACCTGCCCGGCGAGTTCGGCGAGCACGACATTGCCGGCGAGCTCCATCACCTTGGCGTGGAACGCGGCGTTGGTGGTCACCACCAGGTCCACCTCGCCGTCCGCGACGGCCTGTTCCCCCTTGGCGCACAGCTCTTCCAGGGCGGTGATCCCTGCGGTGCCCGTGTTGGCTGCGGCGAGCCGGGCGGCCTCCGCCTCCAGGAGCGTGCGGACCGTGAGCAGCTGGTCCGCCTCCTCCTCGGTCGGCTCGTGCACGAACGCGCCCTGCGCGGGGCGCAGATCGACCCAGCCCTCGGTGTTGAGCCGCTGCAGCGCCTCGCGCACCGGCTGCCGTGACACCCCGAGGTGCCCGGCCAGTTCGCTCTCCACGAGGTGCTGGCCCGGCTGGAGCGCGCGGGTCGTGATGAGTTCGAGCAGTGCCTCGTAGACCCGCTCCCGGAGCGGACCGGGGCGTTCCAGCTTGGGCACCGCCCCCTGCGGCAGTCCTGTGGACAACATCGCGGTCCCCTCCTCGACGATTGCCTTTTGTCTACAGTCTACTGAGCACAATGGCCAGCACCAGGGGGAGTTGGACCCGTCACACAGGGGGAATGCGCTGATCCGCCCGCTCCGGACCTGCTACGGGCAGCGGATGACCTGGCCCGCGTACGACAGGTTCCCGCCGAAGCCGAAGAGCAGTACCGGATCACCGTGGTTGATCTCGCCGCGCTCCACCAGCTTGGAGAGGGCGAGCGGGATGCTGCCCGCCGAGGTGTTGCCGGAGTTCACGACGTCACGCGCGACGACCGCGTTGACCGCGCCGATCCGCTCGGCGAGGGGCTCGATGATGCGCAGGTTGGCCTGGTGCAGGACGACCGCGGCCAGGTCCGCGGGCGTGAGACCGGCCCCTTCGCAGGCCTTGCGGGCGAGCGGCGGCAGCTGAGTAGTGGCCCAGCGGTAGACGCTCTGGCCCTCCTGCGCGAACCGCGGGGGCGTGCCCTCGATGCGCACGGCGTTACCCATCTCGGGCACCGAGCCCCAGAGCACGGGGCCGATGCCGGGCACCCCGGACGGCTCGCACGCCTCGACGACGGCCGCGCCCGCGCCGTCCCCGACCAGGACGCAGGTGGTGCGGTCCGTCCAGTCGGCGACCTCGGACATCTTGTCCGCGCCGATCACCAGGACACGGGTGGCGCCCCCGGCCCGCACGGCGTGGTCGGCCGTGGCGAGCGCGTGCGTGAAGCCCGCGCACACGACGTTGAGGTCCATGGTGGCCGGGGACCGCATGCCCAGGCGGGCCGCCACCCGCGCGGCCATGTTCGGCGAACGGTCGATCGCGGTGGAGGTGGCGACCAGGACGAGGTCGATCGCATCGGGCGTGAGCCCGGCGGCGGCGAGAGCCTTGGCCCCGGCGTGCGCGGCGAGCTCGTCGACCGGCTCCTCCGGTCCCGCGATGTGCCGGGTGCGGATGCCCACGCGGGAGCGGATCCACTCGTCGCTGGTGTCGACCATGCCCGCCAGATCCTCGTTGGTGAGGATCTTGGCGGGCTGGTAGTGGCCGACGGCGGCGATGCGTGAGCCGAGCATGAACGGGTCCCCCTTGGTGCCGGAGATGCGGGACCGTCCAGTCTGGTCAGCGACTCACCAGTAACAGGACACGTAAAGCGACAGGAAACGGGCGCGGGGTTTGGTCACTTCTCATCATCGCGTCACCCGGTAAAGAGCTGGCTGGCCTTGTGTACGAGTTCATACAGCCCATATGCGAGCGGAACGCCCACCCAGAGCCAGGCACCGACGATCAGCGCCCGGCGGCGGGGCGGACTACTTGGCGGCGTGCTGGTCGGCGCCGTCATGGGCTTCCTCCTTCGGGGCGGGAATGTGGTGGCGGGCGTGCACGGGACGGACGAACTCGTTCGCCACGAAGCCGACTACCAGGAGTCCGATCATGATCGTGAGGGAGAGGCCGTAGAGTCCGGCCCCGCTCTTGCCCGCCTCTTCCTGGCGGTCGGCGACCCAGTTGACGATCAGCGGCCCCAGGACACCCGCCGTGGACCAGGCGGTGAGGAGCCGGCCGTGGATCGCGCCGACCTGGTAGGTCCCGAAGAGGTCCTTCAGGTAGGCGGGGATCGTCGCGAAGCCGCCTCCGTAGAAGGAGAGGATCACCAGGGCGCAGACCACGAAGAGCGGTTTCGAGGAGTCCCCGAAGGCGACGATCAGCAGATACATCAGCGCCCCGACGCCCAGATAGACGCGGTAGACGTTCTTGCGGCCGATCAGGTCGGAGGTCGACGACCAGCCGATGCGTCCCGCCATGTTGGCGGCGGAGAGCAGGGCGACGAAGCCCGCCGCCGCGGCGGCCGAGACCGGTGTCGAGGTGTCGGAGAAGAAGTCAGTGATCATCGGCGCCGCCTTCTCCAGGATGCCGATGCCCGCGGTCACGTTCATGCAGAGCACGATCCACAGGCACCAGAACTGGGGGGTCCGCACGGCGGCCCGCGCGGAGACCTGCGGCCCGTCGAGCACACCGGGGGCGCCGGGGGCGCGTGCGCCTTCCGTACGCGGAACCCGTACCAGGAGCACTCCGAGCGCCATGAAGACGGCGTACGTGAGGCCGTGCACGAGGAAGGCGAGCGCGATGCCGTCGTTGTCCGTTCCGAAGGACTCCAGCATCTGCGCCGACCAGGGCGAGGCGATGAGCGCGCCGCCGCCGAAGCCCATGATCGCGATGCCGGTCGCCATGCCGGGGCGGTCCGGGAACCACTTGATCAGGGTCGACACGGGTGAGATGTAGCCGATGCCGAGACCGATGCCGCCGACGAAGCCGTAGCCGAAGACGATCAGCCAGTACTGGCTGATCGCCGCACCCAGTGCCGCGATCAGGAAGCCGGACGAGAAGCAGACGAGGGCGACCGTCATCGCCCAGCGCGGGCCGTTGCGCTCCACGAGCGTGCCGCCGAAGGCCGCCGAGAGACCGAGCATCACGATGCCGAGCTGGAAGGGGAGCGCGCTCTGCGTGCCGCTGAGGTGGAGGGCTGATTCCAGCGGGGGCTTGAAGACGCTCCAGGCGTAGGCCTGGCCGATGGAGAGGTGTACGGACAGGGCGGCGGGCGGTACGAGCCAGCGACTCCATCCCGGGGGTGCGACGGGAGGCTTCATGATCCCAAACAGTAGGAACCGACCGGGGAGTTGGGAAGGGGGTCAAGCCGATTCCGTCGACGGTATGCAATGTGCCGCGCGACCCCTTGCTGCCCCAACTTCCATACTGTAGACAATATTCCATCGACAGTTACTGATGTGCGATGTCGATCCCGAGCCTTCTCCTTCACCCGGGACCTTCTCTCTCTTCAGCCTTCTCTTTCTCTTGAGCCTTCTTCGGAACCCTCGACCGAACGGAGCGCGCCACCGTGAAAGTCGCAGTCCTCGGCGCCGGTGCGATCGGCGCCTACGTCGGAGCCGCGCTGCACCGCGCCGGTGCCGACGTCCATCTCGTCGCCCGTGGACCGCATCTCGCGGCCATGAGGCAGCACGGAGTACGTGTCCACAGCCCGCGCGGCGACTTCACCGCGCGGGCCCACGCCACCGACGACCCGGCCGACATCGGCCCCGTCGACTTCGTCTTCCTGGGCCTGAAGGCCAACTCGTACGCGGCGTGCGGGCCGCTGATCGAGCCTCTCCTGCACGACACGACGGCGGTGGTCGCCGCCCAGAACGGCATCCCCTGGTGGTACTTCCACCGGCACGGCGGCCCGCACGACGGCCACCGCGTCAGCAGCGTGGACCCCGACGGCGCGGTCAGTGCGGTGATCGCGCCCGAACGGGCCATCGGGTGTGTCGTCTACGCGGCAACCGAGCTTGAGGGGCCGGGAGTTGTCCGGCACCTGGAAGGCACCCGGTTCTCCGTCGGGGAGCCCGACCGCTCGCGCTCGGAGCGCTGTCTCGCCTTCAGCGAGGCGATGCAGGCGGGCGGCCTGAAGTGCCCCGTCGAGCCCGACCTGCGCGGCGACATCTGGATCAAGCTGCTCGGCAACATCTCCTTCAACCCGATCAGCGCGCTCGCCCGCGCCACGATGCGCGAGATGTGCCTGCACGGCGGCACCCGCCGGGTCATCGAGATCATGATGAACGAGACGCTCGCCGTCGCGGCGGCACTCGGCTGCCGCCCCGACATCTCCGTCGAACGGCGCCTGGCGGGCGCCGAGCGCGTGGGCGACCACCGCACCTCCACACTCCAGGACCTGGAGCGCGGCAAACCGCTGGAACTCGACGTGCTGCTCGCGGCCGTCGTCGAACTCGCGGAGATCACCGGGGCCCCGGTGCCGACGCTCCGCACCGTCCACGCCATCTCGGATCTGCTGGCCGACCGCATGAGGAGCGCGGCATGAACGAGACCATGAGGAGCCCGGCATGAGCAGGAAACGGGACCGGGAGCCCAAGACCTACACCCGGCTCACCCACCCCCTCGTACGCGACTCGCGCGACGAGCCGTTCCGCAGGGCCACTTGGGACGAGGCGCTGTCCCGGACGGCGGCGGGACTGCGGGACGCAAACGGCGCGTTCGGGATGTTCTCCTGTGCCCGGGCGACCAACGAGATGAACTACGTGGCGCAGAAGTTCGCCCGCGTGGTGATGGGCACGAACAACGTCGACTCCTGCAACCGCACCTGTCACGCGCCGAGCGTCGCGGGCCTCTCCGCTGCCTTCGGATCGGGCGGCGGCACGTCTTCCTACGAAGAGGTCGAACACACCGATCTGATCGTGATGTGGGGCTCCAACGCGCGCTTCGCACACCCGATCTTCTTCCAGCACGTCCTGAGGGGGATCAGGAACGGCGCCCGCATGTACGCCGTCGACCCGCGCCGCACCAAGACCGCCGAGTGGGCGGAGAGCTGGCTCGGTCTGAACGTCGGCACGGACATCCCGATGGCGCACGCGATCGGCCGCGAGATCATCCACGCGGGCCTGGCCAACCGGGCGTTCGTCGAGCGGGCCACGTCCGGCTTCGAGGAGTACGCGGCGCTTGTCGAGCCGTGGACGCTCTCGCTCGCCGAGAAGGTGACGGGCGTACCGGCCGCCGCCATCAAGGAGTTGGCGCACGCCTACGCACGCGCCGAGCGGGCCCAGCTGTGCTGGACCCTCGGCATCACCGAGCACCACAACGGCACGGACAACGTCCGCGCGCTGATCAACCTCTCGCTCCTGACCGGCCACGTGGGGCGGTTCGGCTCGGGTCTGCAGCCCCTGCGCGGGCAGAACAACGTGCAGGGCGGCGGCGATATGGGCGCGATCCCCAACCGCCTGCCCGGCTTCCAGGACATCCTCGACCCTGATTCGAGGCTGAAGTTCGAGACGGCGTGGGACACGGTCATCGAGCCGCGCTACGGACTGAACCTCACCGAGATGTTCGAGGCCATGGAGGAGGGCACACTCAAGGCCGTCTACTGCATCGGCGAGAACCCGGCGCAGTCGGAGGCCGACAGCGAGCAGGCGGTACGGCGGATGCGGGCCCTGGACTTCTTCGTCGTACAGGACATCTTCCTCACGAAGACCGCCGAGCTGGCCGACGTCGTCCTTCCGGCCACCGCCGCCTGGGCGGAGACCGACGGCACGACGACCAACAGCGAGCGGCGCGTGCAGCGCGTGCGCAAGGCCGTGCGGCCGCCCGGCGAGGCGCGCGAGGACATCGACATCCTCTGCGACCTCGCCGAACGGCTCGGCCACGACTGGAAGTACGCGGACGCGCAGGCGGTCTGGGACGAGCTGCGCTCGGTGTCGCCGGACCACCGGGGCATGACGTACGACCGCCTCGAATCCCTCCAGGGCATCCAGTGGCCCTGCCCGTCGGAGGACCGGCTCGAACCGACCTACCTGCACGGGCGGTTGTGGGAAGCGGACCCGGAACGGCGGGGGGTACTGGCCCCCTTCGGGCTCGTCGCGCACGACCCGCCGGTGGACCTCACGGACGAGGCGTACCCGATCCGGCTGACGACGGGGCGGCGGCTCGACTCCTACAACACCGGCGTGCAGAGCGGGAGTTTCGCCTCGCCGTTGCGGCGCGGTGAGTACGTCGAGCTGTGCCCGGAGGACGCGGAACGTTACGGGGTCGTGGTCGGCGAGCAGGTCCGGGTGTCCTCGCGCCGTGGCGCGGTGACGGCGCCGGTGTGGGTGGACACCGGCCTTCGCCCCGGCCTGGCCTTCATGACCATGCACTTTCCCGACGAGGTCGACACCAACCAGCTCACGATCGAGGCCAATTGCCCCATCGCGGGCACGGCGGAGTTCAAGGCGTCGGCGATACGCATCGACAAGCTGACCGTGCCTGCGACGTGAGGTGAGGTGACGTATGGATCTGCACTTCGGTGACAGCAAGCCGACGGACGAGGAGCGGGCGGCCGTCGACGCGGTGCTCGGGCCGCCCGAGTCGGCGTGGGAAGGGGCCGACGACCGCAGCGACGCGGATCTCCGGTGGGCACGGGGTGGCCGTGCGGCGCGGGAGCGGCGGGATGAGCTGTTGCCGGGGTTGCACGCGCTCAACGATCGCGTGGGGTGGGTGAGCGAGGGGGGCCTTGACTACCTCTGCCGGCGGCTGATGGTGCCGCCGGCAGAGGGGTACGGGGTGGCCACGTTCTACTCCATGTTCTCGGTGCGGCCGCGTCCCGCGACGGTGGTGCGGGTGTGCACGGATCTTGCTTGTGGGGGTGGGGCTGCGCTGTGCGGGGAGGTGGAGGCTCGGCTTGGCCCCGCGTCCGGGGTTGCCGTGGAGCAGAGCCCCTGCCTGGGGTTGTGTGAGAGAGCTCCGGCGGCATTGGTGGTGCGGGCCGGTGTGCCTGCGGCGCTTCTTTCCCCAACCCCGCCCCTTCCCGAAAACCCGCTGGCGCGGGGGCCTGGCGCTACCGCCAATCGCCTTGACGGCTCGTCCTCAAACGCCGGACGGGCTGAAGACCTGGGGGTTCCAGCCCGTCCGGCGTTTGAGGACGAACTCGGCGGAGCCGGTGATGTGCGGTCACTGGTGGCGGCGGAGCCGGGGGATTCGGGTAGGGGCGGGAGCGGGGAGAGAACCCATGCCACCGCAACCATCGCCCCCGCCGCACCCGCCCCCCTCACCCAAGCCGCCCTCACCCCGGAAGCCGCCCCCGCAGAACCCCCGGCGGAGCTGGCAGTCCCCCAAGCAGGCCAGGAAAGCCTCCTGCTGCTCAGCAGGATCGGCACAGTGGACCCCACATCCCTGGACGACTACCGCGCACACGGCGGCTACACCGCCCTGAGGCACGCCTTCGCCATCGGCCCCGCCGCCGTCATCCGCGAGGTCACCGACTCCGGCCTCCTCGGCCGAGGAGGCGCCGCCTTCCCCACGGGAAGGAAATGGCAGGCCACCGCGGCCCAACCGGACCACCCCCACTACCTCGTCTGCAACGCGGACGAATCCGAGCCCGGCACCTTCAAGGACCGGGTGATCATGGAGGGCGACCCGTACTCGCTCATCGAGGCGATGACCGTCGCGGGGTACGCCACCGGCGCCCGCCTCGGCTACCTCTATCTCCGCGGCGAGTACCCCCGCGCGCTCCAGAGGCTCAACCACGCCATCGCACAGGCACGCGCACGCGGGCTCCTCGGCGACGACGTCCTCGGGCAGGGATACGCCTTCGACATCGAGATCCGGCGCGGCGCGGGCGCCTACATCTGCGGCGAGGAGACCGCCCTCTTCAACTCCATCGAGGGGTATAGAGGCGAACCGCGCTCCAAGCCGCCCTTCCCCGTCGAGAAAGGACTCTTCGGGAAACCCACCGCCGAGAACAACGTCGAGACCCTCGTCAACGTGCTCCCCATTCTCACCATGGGCGCGCAGGCCTACGCCGCCATCGGCACGGAGAAATCCACCGGGCCCAAGCTCTTCTGCGTCTCCGGCAGCGTCGAACGCCCCGGCATCTACGAGCTCCCCTTCGGCGCCACCCTCGGCGAGCTCCTCACCCTCGCCGGGAAACCGGACAACCTCCGCGCGGTCCTCCTGGGCGGCGCGGCCGGCGGTTTCGTACGGCCCGACGAGCTGGACATTCCGCTCACCTTCGAGGGGACGAGGGACGCGGGCACCACCCTCGGCTCCGGAGTCGTGCTCGTCCTGGACGACACCGTGCCGCTCCCCCGCGTGCTCCTGCGCATCGCCGAGTTCTTCCGGGACGAGTCCTGCGGTCAGTGCGTGCCCTGCCGGGTCGGCACCGTCCGGCAGGAGGAGGCCCTGCACCGCATCGTCGAGCGGACCGGGGCTGCGGCCGCCGGTGACATCGCGCTCCTGCGCGAGGTGGGGCGGACCATGCGGGACGCCTCGATCTGCGGGCTCGGCCAGACCGCGTGGAACGCCGTGGAATCCGCCATCGACCGACTGGGGGCGTACAAGTGACCGCCGTACCGCTGGGAATCCCGCGCCGTCTTGTCGAATTCACCCTTGACGGGCAGGACGCCAGAGTGCCCGAGGGGGCGACCATCCTGGACGCCTGCCGGGCCGCGGGCAAGGACGTGCCGACCCTCTGCGAGGGCGACACCCTCACCCCGAAGAACGCCTGCCGGGTCTGTGTCGTCGAGGTCGAGGGCGCCCGCACGCTGGCTCCCGCCTGCTCGCGCCGTGCCGAGCCGGGCATGACCGTCCTGACCGACACCGAGCGCACCCGGCACAGCCGCAAGGTGGTGCTCGAACTGCTCGCCTCGTCCGTCGACATGTCGACCACGCCGAAGGTCGCGGGCTGGCTCAAGGAGTACGACGCCAAGCCCGACCGCTTCGGCCCGGACGCCGCCCGGCTGAACGAGGAGCCCAGGTTCGACAACGACCTCTATGTCCGCGACTACGACAAGTGCATCCTCTGCTACAAGTGCGTCGACGCCTGCGGTGACCAGTGGCAGAACACGTTCGCCATCTCCGTGACGGGCCGCGGCTTCGACGCCCGTATCGCCGTCGAGCACGACGGTCCGCTGACCGAATCCGCGTGCGTGTACTGCGGGAACTGCATCGAGGTCTGCCCGACCGGAGCGCTCAGTTTCAAGTCCGAGTTCGACATGCGGGCCGCGGGCACCTGGGACGAGGAGCGGCAGACCGAGACCACCACGGTGTGCGCGTACTGCGGAGTCGGCTGCAACCTGACCCTGCACGTGCAGGACAATGACATCGTGAAGGTCACCTCACCGCACGACAATCCGGTGACCCACGGCAACCTCTGCATCAAGGGCCGTTTCGGCTACCAGCACGTACAGAACCGGGACTGATCGACATGGGACGAGTCACGGAGCGCCGCCGCGTCATCCGCATCAGGGACGGGGCCGTCAGCGAGCGGCCCGACACCCTCGTGGCGGAGGAACCGCTGGAGATCCGGCTCAACGGCAAGCCGCTGGCCATCACCATGCGCACGCCGGGTGACGACTTCGCGCTCGCGGCGGGCTTCCTGGTGAGCGAGGGGGTGCTCGGCTCGGCGGACGAGCTCCAGTCCATCGTCTACTGCGCCGGGGCCATCGCGGACGGCTCGAACACGTACAACGTGGTCGACGTGAAGACCGCCCCGGGACTCGTCCTGCCCGACATCAACCTCGAACGCAACGTCTACACCACCTCGTCCTGCGGCCTGTGCGGCAAGGCGAGCCTGGACGCGGTCCGTACGACGGCCCGCTGGGCCATCGACGACACGGACGGCGGCGCCGCTGCCCCGATCCGGCTCGGGACCGAGCTGCTCGCGGACCTCCCCGACCGGCTGCGCGCGGCACAGCGGGTCTTCGACCGGACCGGGGGCCTGCACGCGGCGGCGCTGTTCTCCGAGGACGGTGAACTGCTCGACATACGGGAGGACGTGGGCCGGCACAACGCGGTCGACAAGCTCGTCGGGCGGGCCCTCCAGGACGGTCGTCTGCCGCTGTCGCGTGCCGTGCTGCTCGTGTCGGGGCGCGCCTCGTTCGAGCTGGCGCAGAAGGCGGTGATGGCGGGCATTCCGATGCTCGCCGCCGTCTCCGCGCCGTCGTCCCTCGCCGTCGATCTGGCCGCCGAGACGGGCCTGACCCTGGTCGGTTTCCTGCGCGGCTCTTCCATGAACGTGTACGCGGGCGAGCACCGGATCGCCATGGAGGCCGCGGCCTCCCGGGGCTGACCGGCCGCTTCCCGCTGCACGGCGGCGGGACCCCGGCCGGCGGGGAGCGCCCCCTGCGCCGGCGGGGCCCCGCCTCGCCCTACGCCTCCGTGCCCGAGATCCGGGTGAGCAGCGCCAGGAACTGCTCCCGCTCGGCGGCCGAAAGAGGCGCCAGGAGTTCGTCGTTGGCGTGCCGCGCCGCCTCGGCACAGCGGTCCAGGGTCCGCGTGCCCTCCTCCGTGATCGTGATCGCGTTCTTGCGGCGGTCGGCGGGGTCGGGCGCGCGCAGGACGAGTCCGGCCCGTTGCAGGTCGTTGATGACGCCGACCAGGTCCTTGGGGTCGAGCGAGATGCTGCGGCCCAGTGCCGCCTGCGCGACGGGGCCCTGGTCGGCGACGGCGGAGAGCACCACGTGGTGCCACATCTTCATGTCCTCGCCCGCGAGCGCGTCGGCGACGAGGCCGCGGCCACGGGCCGCCGCACGGCCGAGGAGCCAGCTGGGCAGGGTGCGGATACCGCTGGGGGCGGGCGGGGTCGTGGGCATGGACCGAGCCTATCCGAGAATCGTTGGACTTCCCAATGACAGTGTGGATATCGTTGGGGCTCCCAATGATTCCCCTGCGCCTGGAGTGGTGTGCATGCGTCGCGTTCGGTACGAACACAGCGGTGGCCCCGAGGTCCTCTTCACCGAGGACGTGCCCGCGCCCGTGCCGGGACCCGGCGAGCTCCTCGTGCGGGTTGCGGCGGCGGGCGTCACGCTCCCCGTCGTACGCAAGGTCAGCGAGCCCCGCGATCCGATACCGCTCGGCGGGGAGATCGCCGGGGAAGTGGTCTCCACCGGCGACGGTGTGAGCGGGTACGCGCCGGGCGACCGCGTCACCGGGCTCTGTTTCGGGCACGGATACGCCGAGTTCGCGCTGCTCCGCACCACCATGGCGTCGCCCGTCCCGGACGGGGCGAGCGCCGTCGACGCGGTCTCCCTCGTCCGCAGCGGGCTCGTCGCGTACGGCGCGCTCGACGCCGCCCGCCCCGGGCCCGGCGAGGCCGCACTGGTCACCGCGGCGGCCGGCGGGGTGGGCCATCTGGCCCTGCAACTGGCCAAGTTGCGGGGTGCCTCCCGGGTCGTGGGAGCCGTGTCGCGGGCCGGAGCGGCCGGCAAGACCGACTTCCTGTGCTCGCTGGGCGCCGACGAGGTCGTCACGTACGACGCAGAGACCTGGGCGAACCCGTCGACTACGTCCTCGACGCGGTCGGCGGCGAGCTCCTCACCCCCGCGGTGCGGGCGCTCGCGCCGCACGGTCGCCTCGTCGCGTACAGCTCGGGCGGCGGCACCGTCCAGGCGTACGACCTGCTGGTGGGCGCCAAGTCGGTCATCGGCTTCCAGATGGGGCTCGTCGCACGCGAACGGCCCGAGGTGTACGAGGCCTGGCGGCGCGAGCTGTGGCGGCTCTTCGGCGCGGGAGCGCTGCGCCCCGCCGTGCACGCGGAGTTCGCCCTTGAGGACGCGGCGAAGGCGCACGCGGTGATCGGGGCGCGGAGCAACCTCGGGAAAGTGGTCCTGATTCCCTGACGCTGACCAGGCCGCACCCATTCGTGCCACGCACGCTTCTTGTGGGGTGTCGAGCCGTCCCAGTAGCGTCTGTGGCGCGAACGTTGGACGTGGGATGTCAGGATGTCCAGTCACCTCGAAGGGTGGACCGCGCCATGCCATCAGCTCTCCGTGTACGCCTCAGATCCTTGAGCACCGCCGTGGCCGCGCTGGCCGTCGTCGCCGCCGGGGCGCTGCTCCCCGGGCCCTCGGCGCAGGCGGCGCCCGACGCCCGCGCGACGGGATTCGAACAGCAGGTGCTCTTCAAGGCCTCGCAGGATCCCGGATACGCCTGCTACCGCATCCCCGCCGTGGTGAGCACGGTGCAGGGCACGCTCCTCGCCTTCGCCGAGGGGCGGACGAACGACTGCAGTGACGCGGGCGACATAGACATCGTGCTCAAACGGTCGCACGACGGCGGCCGCACCTGGAGTCCGCTCCAGGTCGTGAACGAGGGCGCGGGCGACACGCACGGCAATCCCGCCCCGGTCGTGGACCGCAGGACCGGCCGCATCGTCCTGGCCGAGACGTGGAACACCGGGCGCACGGACGGGCAGAACTGCGCCGTGCCCTGCGACCGCACCCCGCACCTCCAGTACAGCGACGACGACGGCCGCAGCTGGTCGGCGCCGCGCGACCTCAGCGATCAGATCCTGCCCGAGGACTGGAACTCGTGGTACGCCACCGGCCCCGTGCACGGCCTCCAGCTGACCCGCGGCCGGCACGCCGGGCGGCTCGTCTTCACCGCCAACACCGAGACCTGGGACGGCAGCCGGGTCACCGCGAACCACGCGGCGCTGATCGTCAGCGACGACGGCGGCGACAACTGGAAGATCGGCGCCACGGACTCGTACCCGATACCGGCCGACGGCACCTTCCGGCAGAAGCCGTCGGAGATGACCGTCACGGAGCGCCCGGACGGGGCGCTCTACGTCAGCGGGCGCGAGCAGGACGGCACCGATCTGGGGCACCGCACCCACACCATCAGCCGCGACGGAGGCGACAGCTACGTCGCGCCCTTCAAGGCCATCCCCGATCTCCACGCGCCCCAAGTGCAGTGCTCCACGCTCCAGTTCGGCAAGCGCATGCTGCTCGGCTGCCCCGGCGACCCCGACCGGCGCCGCACGATGCAGATCCGCTCCTCGTACGACGGCGGCCGCACCTGGGACAGCGTGGACCGCGGCACGACGGTGACCACGGACTGGTCCGGCTACTCGGACATGGTGCGGGCCGACGGCGAGCACGTGGGCCTGATGTACGAGGGCGGGGCGGTCGACGCCCGCGACGAGATCCGCTTCGCGCGCTTCACCGATGACTGGCTGCAGCCGCGCCGCGGCCCCGACCCGACGACCACCGACCGCGCGCCGCACGCCAAGGGCGCGGCCGTGCTCGGCGGGGCCTCCACGACCGAGGGCCGGTTCGGCGGGGCCATCGCCTTCGACGGCGCGAACGACGCGGTACGCCTGCCCTTCCGCAGGCAACTTCCGCTCGGCGAGAAGGACTTCACGGCATCGCTGTGGTTCCGCTACTCCGCGACCAGCGGCGAGCAGCCACTGCTGTGGATGGGCGGCATCGGCACCAACCAGCCCCAGGTATGGCTGCGCGGCGAACCCGCGAGCAACCGCGTCACGGGCCTGATCACCACACGCGAGGGAGCCACAGCCCCGAAATCCGCGTCCGTGCGCACCACTGGCGCCTACAACGACGGCCAGTGGCACCACATCGCGCTGCGCCGCGGCGGCGGGCAGCTGACGCTGTCCGTCGACGGCACCCGGATCACCACCGCCGACGTGCCGGGCACGGTGACGCGTAACTCCGGGTACGGATTCCACGTCGGCCAACGGGTCGACAGCCGCGCCCACTTCACCGGCGCCATCGACGAAGTGCGGGTCTATGACCGGGCCTTGAGTGATGCGGAGATCACTGATCTCGGCCGGGACGGCGGTTCGAAGGCACCTGTGACGCGGGACACCGTGGCATGGCTCCCCATGGACCACATCCGCCCGAGCAACTAACGTCCGGCAGGTGTCCGCCGACCAAGGTCCACGCGGAGGCCGGAGCGCGCGCAGGACCTGGATCGTCCTGCTGCTCGCCCTGGCCTGTGCGGCCGTGCTCCTCATCGCCCTCCCGGAAGACCGGGAGGGCGGTGACGCATGCGAGGCGCGGACCGTCTCGTCCTGGGCCGCCGACGACAAGGTGACCGGGGCGTTCGCCCGCTACGGCGACGACACGGCGCGGGCCGACGACTGGACCGGCGGCGACGGCACGCATTCGGTGCGCCTGCCGGACGGGCGGCTCCTGTGGCTGTTCTCCGACACCTTCCTCGGCCAGGTGCACGCGCCGCCCAACCCGGCGGGCCAGCCGCACACCTGGCGGGACGCGACCGCTCCCATGGTCCGCAACTCGGCCGTGGTGATGTCGCGTTCGGGCACTCTGCAACGCACCCTGCCCGCCCCGCTCTTCCCGGACCCGGCTCCGCAGCAGTGGCGCTGGCCGGTCGCGGCGAAGGTGGAGCCCCGCTCCCCCGGCTCGTCCGAGGACGTCGTACGCGTCCTGCTGTGGACCCGCGCCACCGGGACGGGCCCGTGGATCTACGGCGTCCCGACCGCCACCGAGGTCGCCACGCTCTCGCTGCCCGATCTGCGCGTCGAGGGCATCGTGAAGGTCTCCGACCAGAGTTCCGTGCCGGAGCCCGACAAGCGCGTCCTGTACGGCACGACGACGGTCGACGACGGCGACTGGACGTACGTCTTCGGCGGCAACGACGGGAAGGCCGCCGCCCGCCCCGCCTCGCACGCCTATGTGGCACGCGTCCCCAAGGGCAGGCTCGCCGAGCCCGGCGCGTGGAGGTACTGGGACGGCGACGACTGGACGGAGTCCGGCACACCGCGCCACGTCCTGGGCGACGGTGAACGCAAGGGTGTGGGCAGCGCGTTCACTGTGGTGCGCGTGAAGGGGACGTACGTCCTGTTCACCATGGCCGCGGGCACCGAGGGCCTGACCAACGTCACCTCGTACTGGGCGTGTTCGCCCACCGGCCCCTGGCACGGCCCCGCGAAGGGCTTCTCGACGCCCCTGCCGAAGGACGGCTCGGCCCAGCAGGACATGGCCGCGTACAACCCCCAGGCCCATCCGGCGCTCAGCGGCAACGGGCGGCTGCTGCTCAGCTACGACGTCAACTGGCTGGACGCGGCGCCTCAGAGCGCGCAGGCGAACGTCAGCCGGAACGTGTCCCTGTACCGACCGCGGTTCGTGTCTCTGCGGCTTGCGACGGCTCGGTGACGCCGACGAAGTCCTCGGGGTCGCGCGAGCGCCGCTTGGCGATCACCGCGCAGACCATCAGCTGCATCTGGTGGAAGAGCATCAGCGGAAGCACGGCGAGCGAGGCCTGGGCCCCGAACAGGACGCTGGCCATGGGCAGTCCGGCCGCCAGGGACTTCTTCGACCCGGCGAACTGGATGGCCACGCGGTCCGCGCGGTCGAAGCCCATCCGCTTGGCCCCGTACCAGGTCAGCGCGAGCATCACGGCGAGCAGCACCGCCTCGACGCCCAGCAGCGCGCCGAGCCGCAGCGGTGTCACCTGGTGCCAGATGCCCTGCACCATGCCCTCGCTGAACGCGGTGTAGACGACGAGCAGGATCGAGCCGCGGTCGACGTAGCCGAGGACCTTCTTGTGGCGTGCGACGAAGCCGCCGATCCACCGGCGCATGAACTGGCCCGCGAGGAAGGGCACGAGGAGCTGAAGGACGATCTTCAGGACCGAGTCCGCGGAGAACCCGCCGCCGCTGTTGCCGAGCAGGGCCGCCGCGAGCAGCGGTGTGACGACGATGCCGGCGAGCGAGGAGAAGGAGCCCGCGCAGATCGCCGCGGGGACGTTGCCGCGCGCCATGGAGGTGAAGGCGATCGACGACTGGATCGTGGAGGGCACGAGCGTCAGGAAGAGGAACCCGCTGTAGAGGGCGGGCGTCAGGACGTACGGGACGAGGCCCTTGGCCGCGAGCCCGAGCAGCGGGAAGACGAGGAACGTACAGGCAAGGACGGTGACGTGCAGCCGCCAGTGCTTGAGTCCGTCCAGGGCCTCGCGGGTGGAGAGCCGCACCCCGTAGAGGAAGAAGAGGAACGCGACGGCCGCGGTGGACGCCCCGCCCGCGATGTCGGCGCCGACGCCGCGCGCGGGCAGCAGCGCGGCGACACCTACTGTGCCGAGCAACGCCAGGATGTAGGGGTCGATCGGCATCCAGGAGGGCCAGCTCGGGCGTTTCACTTCGCTCCATCGGTTCGGTTCACATCGTGCCCTCTCGATGATCCTCCTGATCACCGCAATCGGGAATCCCGGATACCGCTCTGACTGTCATCACGTTCCGCGATAGCCGCGTTAGCCTGGTGACCATGTACGACCCCGCCCAGCTCCGTACGTTCCTCGCCGTGGCCCAGACGCTGAGCTTCACTCAGGCCGCCCGCCGCCTGGGCCTTCGCCAGTCCACGGTGAGCCAGCACGTGCGCCGCCTGGAGGACGCCACCGGACGCCAGCTCTTCGCGCGCGACACGCACTCGGTGGAGTTGACCGAGGACGGCGAGGCGATGCTCGGCTTCGCACGGCGGATCCTGGAGGTGCACGAGCAGGCGTCGGCGTTCTTCACCGGGACGCGGCTCGGCGGGCGGCTGCGGTTCGGGGCGTCGGAGGACTTCGTCCTGACCCGCCTCACCGACATCCTGGAGTCGTTCCGGCACGACCACCCGGACGTCGATCTGGAGCTGACGGTCGAACTGTCCGGCACGCTGCACGAGAAGCTGGACGCGGGCAAGCTCGATCTCGTCCTGGCCAAGCGGCGCCCGGAGGATCCGCGCGGCGAACTGGTCTGGCACGACGAGCTCGTCTGGATCGGCGCCGAGCGGCTGCGCCTGGACCCCGAGAAGCCGGTGCCGCTCATCGTGTTCCCGCCGCCGGGCATCTCCCGCGCGCTCGCCCTGGAGGCCCTGGAGCGGCGGGGCCGCGCCTGGCGGATCGCCTGCACGAGCGGCAGCCTGAACGGCCTGGTCGCCGCGGCCCGCGCCGGGCTCGGCGTGATGGCGCACTCCCACGGCCTGATCCCGCCGGGCCTGGTCCGTGTCCCGGAGCGGGCGGGGCTTCCGGAGCTCGGCGCGGTCGACTTCGTGCTCCTGCACGGGGAGCGGCGGGCCTCGGCGCAGGGCGCGGCGGACGCGCTCGCCGCGTCGATCCTGGCGGGCGGCGACCGGCTGCACCGGCGGCGTCAGCGGCGGTAGGGCCAGTCCGTCAGCGGGGGTAGGGCCGGTAGGTGAGCTGTTTGACGCGGCGCATGAACGGCGCGCTCTCGACGTGCTGGACGCCGTCGAGTTGGCCGAGTCGCCCGCTGAGGTAGGCGTAGAGCGCCGGGATGTCGCGGGTCACGGCCGTGGCCATGATGTTCGAGGGTCCCGCGACGGCGCTCGCGTGGGCGATCTCGGCGTGCGAGGCCAGCGCCCTGCCCACCGATTCCAGGGCCCATGGGGCGGTGGTGATCCAGAGCATCGCCCCGACGTGCCGGTCGATGAGGGTGTTGGCGTACTCGATGTCGATGTAGATCGCGCCGGAGGCGAGGAGAGCGCCGAGGCGGCGCTTGACCGCGGATTCCGATCGGCCGGTGGCCCGCTGGAGCTCCGGGTAGGTCGCGCGGCCGTCCTCTTCGAGCGCGGCGACGAGCGGCTCGTCCTCGGGCTCGATGCGCGGGGGTCCGTCGGCGCGGACGGCGGTCGCGGCGGGGCGCAGGGCCGCGATCTCCTCGTCGGTGAGCGGGCCGTGCTTGATCAGCCAGCCGTCGGGGCCGCCGAAGAAGCGGTGCAGGACCTGCTGGGCGTGGATGTCGATGATGTGCGGGGTGCGCGGGAGCTTGCCGAGCAACAGGTCGTCCTGGTCGGAGCGGGTGCGGGGCCGGGTGCAGCAGACGACCTCGGTGCCGCCGGAGGTGAGGCCGATCCACGCGGTGTCGGGGCGGCGTGCCAGGGCGCTCGCGATGGCCTCGGCGCCGTCGGGGGCGCAGCGAAGGCGCAGCATCCACTGGTCGAGGCCGAGCCTCCCGTGGTCCCGGACGGCGACGATGCGCAGGCTGCCGTCGGAGACGAGCCTGCGATAACGCCGTGCCACGGTCTGATCGGAGACACCGAGGACGGCGGCGATCTTGCTGAAGGGCGCGCGTCCGTCGATCTCGAGCGCCTGGAGGAGCCTGACGTCCAGCGAGTCCTGCGTGATCGGGATGGCGGATTCCGCTACTGCGATGCCCATCGGTGTCGGATTCCTTCGTTGTTGCGCGGCTGATGATTTCGATCGTCCGGTCGGCCTCCATCGTACGAGGGTCGTACGAGGGTCGTACGAAACCCACGAGGGGACTGGAAGATGCGTACATGGGGGCCGCTCACAGCGGTATGCCTGGGGACGTTCATGCTGCTGCTGGACGTGACCATCGTGGTCGTGGCACTGCCCGACATGGCGAGGGCGCTCGACGCCTCGCTGAGCGATCTGCAGTGGGTGATCGACGGCTACGCGCTCGCGCTCGCCGCGCTGCTGCTCGGGGTCGGGGCCGCGGCGGACGTGCTCGGCCGGCGGCGGCTGAACGTGGTGGGCACCGCGCTCTTCGCGCTCGCCTCGCTCGGCTGCGGGCTCGCCACGAACGCGGAGGTCCTGGTGGCCGCCCGCGCCCTGCAGGGACTCGGCGCCGCGGCGATGTTCGCGACGACGCTGCCGCTGCTCGGCGCCGCCTACCAGGGGCGGGACCGGTCGGTCGCGCTCGGCGTCTGGGGCGCGGTCAGCGGGGCCGCGGCGGCGATGGGGCCGATCGTGGGCGGGCTGCTCACCGAGGGTCCCGGCTGGCGGTGGATCTTCTTCGTGAACCTGCCGGTGAGCGTCGCCTCGATGTGGCTGACGCTGCGCGTGGTGCCCGAGTCGAAGGGGCATGCGGGCCGGCGGGTCGACTGGGCGGGCACGGTGACGTTCGCGCTCTTCGCGGGCGCGCTGACGTACGGGGTGGTGCGGGCCGGGTCGGAGGGCTGGACGTCGGCGCCCACCGTGGTGACCCTCGCGGTCGCGGTGCTGGCGCTCGCCGCCTTCGTGGCCGTCGAACGCCGTGTCGCGCACCCGCTGCTCGACCTGAAGCTCCTTCGGATGCCCGCCTTCACGGGCGTCCTGGTCGGCGCGATCGGCTACAACGCGGCCGCGTTCGGCCTGATGCCCTACCTCTCGATCTGGCTGCAGACCGTGCTCGGCATGAGTCCGGTGACCGGCAGCCTCGTCATGCTGCCGCTGGCCGCGACGTCGTTCGTGGTGGCCGCGATCGGCGGACGGCTCCTTCACGGGGTGCCCGCGCGGCTGACCATCGGCGTGGGTCTGCTCCTGATCGGCGCGGGCGGAGTCGCCCTCGCGGTGCTCGACGCCGGATCGTCCTGGGGCGCGCTCGTGCCCGGGCTCACGCTCGCGGGCGTCGGCACGGGCCTGGTCTCGCCGGCGCTCGGAGGTGCGGCACTGGCTTCGGTCCCGCCGGCGAACGCGGGGATGGCGGGCGGCGCGGTCAACACCTTCCGCCAGCTCGGGTACGCGCTCGGCGTCGCCGTCTTCGGCACGGTGCTGACCTCGCGCATGCAGGACACGCTCGGCCATGACGCGGCTCACACCGTCGCGGGCGGCGGTGCGGCTGCCATGCGTGGCACGCTTTCCGATCATGCCGTGCGGACGGCGTTCGCCTCCGGCCTGAACTCCTCGGCGGTCGTCGCGGGCGTGGTGGGCCTGGCGGCCGGAGCGGCGGTCCTGATCATGGTGCGGTCGGCCCGCGCGGCGTCCGGCGGCACACCGGAGGCGAAGATTCCGGCACCTTCGGAGTGGGTCCCCGCGAGCCAGTCACAGCCGTAACCGCTGCGTACAGATTCGGTGGAGATTACGCCACCGAAACTTACTGAACCGTAAGTATTCTGTCCCGCCGATCCCCTTGTGGCCGGATTTACCCGTGTGACCAGCGTGAATGGTACGTACCGAGGGGTCGGTCACCCCTCTCCCGCCGGGCTCCGCGGTGGGGTACCGTCACCGGCGCTGTGCGGAGCGCCACAAGGAGCATCATTGCGCGAGTTCACGAACCCTCCGATGGCGTCGGCGCCGCTGGTGGGCGGCCTTGCCGACGTCGTGTTCGACCATGCCCTCGCGGATCCGCTCCATATCGCCTTCGGCCGCAAGACGGACGGCGAGTGGCGCGACGTCACATCGGCCGAATTCCGCGACCAGGTGATGTCGCTGGCCAAGGGGCTGCTCGCCCAGGGCGTGCGCTTCGGTGACCGCGTGGCCATCATGTGCCGCACCCGCTACGAGTGGACGCTCTTCGACTACGCGCTCTGGACGGTCGGCGCCCAGGTGGTGCCGGTCTACCCCACCTCGTCGGCCGAGCAGGTCTTCTGGATGCTGCACGACGCGCAGGTGTCGGCGGCCATGGTCGAGCACGAGGACCACGCGATGACGATCGGCTCGGTGATCGACCGGCTGCCGCAGCTGCGCAGGCTGTGGCAGCTGGACGCCGACGCCGTGGACGAGCTGTACCGCGCCGGCCAGGACGTGGACGACGAGGTGGTCAACCGCCACCGGCGCGCCGTCACGCCCGACTCGATCGCCACGATCATCTACACCTCGGGCACCACGGGCCGCCCCAAGGGCTGTCTGATCTCCCACGCGAACTTCATGTTCGAGGCGGAGACGGTCATCCAGCGCTGGGAGCCGGTCTTCCACTCCCGGCGCGGCGACGAGGCGACGACGCTGCTCTTCCTGCCCCTTGCGCACGTCTTCGGGCGCATGGTGCAGATCGCGGCGGTGAGCGGCGGGGTCAAGCTGGGTCACCAGCCGAGCCTGAACGCGGCGGCGCTCATCCCCGACCTCGCGGCGTTCCGCCCGTCCTTCATCCTGGCCGTGCCCTACATCTTCGAGAAGGTCTTCAACGCGGCGCGGCGCAAGGCCGAGAAGGACGGCAAGACGGGCCCCTTCGACAAGGCCGTGGAGTGCGCCGTGCGGTACGCGGACGCGATGGAGGCCAAGGCCTTCGGCACCGGCCCCGGACCCTCCGCCGCCCTGCGCATGCAGCACTCGCTCTTCGAGAAGCTCGTCTACGCCAAGGTCCGCGAGGCCATGGGCGGCCGCGTGCGCCACGCGATGTCCGGCGGCTCCGGCATGGACCGGCGCCTGGGCCTGTTCTTCTCGGGCGCGGGCGTGGAGATCTACGAGGGGTACGGCCTGACGGAGTCGACCGCGGCGGCCACCGCCAACCCGCCCGAGCGCACCCGCTACGGCACGGTCGGCCAGGCCATCCCCGGCACCACCGTGTACATCGCGGACGACGGCGAGATCTGGCTGAACGGCGGCAACGTCTTCCAGGGCTACCTCAACGACCCCAAGGCCACCGACGCGACCCTGCACGAGGGCTGGCTCGCCACCGGCGACCTGGGCGCGCTCGACGAGGACGGCTACCTCACGATCACCGGGCGCAAGAAGGAGATCCTGGTGACCTCCGGCGGCAAGAGCGTCTCGCCGGGCCAGCTGGAGGAGCGGGTGCGCGACCATCCGCTGGTCGCGCAGTGCATCGTGGTGGGCAACGACCGGCCCTACATCGCGGCGCTCGTCACGCTGGACGGCGAGGCCGTCGAGCACTGGCTGACCATGCGCCGCAAGCCGTCGATGCCCCCGAACGACCTGGTGCGCGACCCGGATCTGGAGACCGAGGTGCGCCGGGCCGTGGTGGCCGCCAACACGCTCGTCTCCCAGGCGGAGTCGATTCGTACGTTCCGGATACTGGCCCACCAGTTCTCGGAGGAGCACGGGTTGCTCACGCCTTCGCTGAAGCTGAAGCGCAAGGCGATCGAGACGGCCTATTCGGCGGAGGTCGAAGCTCTGTACCGGTCGTGAGGCACGCGACGGCGGGTTTCTGACGGTTCATCAATTTCCGCCGCGCCGGTTATTGACGGTTCATCAGGTCCCGCACAGAATCAGCCCCACTTCGACGGAGAGGGCTCGACTCGTGTCGCGATCGATCCGCACCATCACCGCCACCGTGGCCGCACTGCTGCTCGCCACCGCCTGCAACTCCGCCTCCAACAGCAGCGGTTCGGGCGACGGCGACAAGGCGGGCGGTTCCGTACGCGGAGTGACCGCCGACTCCATCAAGGTCGGCGGCATCGTCTCCATGACGACCGCGAGCGGCTACAGCAAGAAGGACACCGACCTCGGGGCCAAGGCCCGCTTCGAGCGCGCGAACGCCGAAGGCGGCGTCCACGGACGGAAGGTCGACTACCTGGGTGCGGAGGACGACGGCCAGGACCCCGGCAAGAATCTCGCGGCGGCACGCAAACTCGTCCAGCAGGACAAGGTGTTCGCCATCGCGCCGATGAGTTCGGTCACCTTCTCCGGATCCGACTTCCTCCAGAAGCAGAAGGTCCCGACCTTCGGCTGGGGCACCATCCCGCCGTTCTGCGGACCGAGTTACATGTACGGCTACGGCGGCTGCATGGTGCCGATGCCGGGCGGCACCATCACGCAGAGCTGGCCCGAGGGCCTGAAGAAGGTGACGGACGGCTCGAAGGGCAAGTCCGTCGCGATCCTCGCCAATGACAACGACGCGGGCACCTTCGCCATCCGCACCTACAAGCAGAGCTTCGCCGCCGCCGGTTACGAGGTCACGTACGCCAAGTCGACCGTCCCCGCGACCTCCGTGCCGAGCGACTGGTCGGCGTACACGAAGGAGATCCTGCGCTCCGACGGCGGCAAGGCGCCGGACGTCGTTGTCTCCGTGATGCAGACCCCGTACAACATCGGCCTGTTCACGGCCGTCAAGCGCTCCGGGTTCAAGGGCGTGATCACCGACCCGACCGACTACGACCCGGGTCTGCTCGCCAAGAGCGCGACGAAGAAGGCGCTCGACGGCGTGCACATCCTCCTTGCCTTCCAGCCGTTCGAGCAGAACACCGCGGCGATGAAGCAGTTCAAGGCCGACATCAGGAAGACGGCGGGCGAGGACGTGCCGCTCAACATGCACATGATGACCGGCTACATGTCCGCCGACCTCTTCCTCGCCGTCGCCGGTGAGGCGGGCAAGGAGCTGACCGTCGACTCCTTCCAGCAGGCGGCGAACGGCTTCTCCGACAAGGACACGATGGTCGGCGACCGCAGCCTGCCCAAGGGCCAGAAGGAGTCGTTCGGCTGCGGCGCGCTCGTACAGCTGAAGGACGGGAAGTACTCGGTCTCCGCGCCCTTCAAGTGCTACGAACCCATCCCCTTCAAGTAGAAGGGCGGGGCAGCCATGTCCGACCTGCTGGGATTCGTGCTGAGCGGTCTCGTCTCCGGCGCCCTGTACGCGCTGCTCGCGACCGGCCTCGTCCTGTCCTACTCCGCGTCCGGCCTCTTCAACTTCGCGCACGGCGCGACCGCCTACCTCTGCGCGCTCGCCTTCTACGAACTCCACTCCGGCTTCGGCTGGCCCGCCGTCCCGACGGCGCTCCTGCTCGTCTGTGTCGTGGCCCCCGCGCTCGGCTGGGGCCTCGACCGGCTGATGTTCCGCAAGCTGGCGCGGGTCGGCGAGACCGCGCAGATCGTGGCGACGATCGGACTGCTCGTCGCGCTGCCCGCGCTCGGCCTGTGGACGGTGGAGCTCCTGGAGGATGCGGGAGCACCCGTCAAACCGGCCGAGAACCAGTTCGGACTGCCGGGCGTCGGGCCGAGTCCCGCCGAGAACTGGCAGCTCATGGACGGCGTCGGCATCGACTCGGACCAGCTGATCACATGGGTCGCGACGGCCGTGGTCGCGATCGGCCTGTGGGTCCTGATGCGGCACACACCGCTGGGGCTCCGGCTGCGGGCCGCGGTGGACAACCGCTCGCTCGTGGAGCTGCGGGGCATGAGCGCGGACCGGCTCTCGTCGGTGGCCTGGATGCTGTCGTCGGGCCTCGCGGGCCTGGCGGGAGTCCTTGCGACTCCCTTGCTCGGGTTGTCATCACACGACTTCACCCTCTTCCTGTTCGTGTCGGCCACCGCCGCCGTGCTCGGTCGCTTCATGTCGATTCCGCTGGCGTTCGCGGGCGGGCTCGGTCTGGGTGTCCTGCAGAATCTGGTCGCCGGGTACGCGGATTTCGCGGAGAAGATCACCGGATTCCGTACGGCGGTCCCGTTCCTGATCCTCTTCGCCGGGCTGCTCGTGATGACGCGGCGGCAGCGGACCGCGGGCACGGCGGCGGTGGACGCGCCGCCGATCGACTATCTCGCCGGGAAGTCGTGGCTGCGCAGGTGGGGCCCGTGGGCGGCGGCCGGCATCCTGCTGGCTCTGTCCTTCTACACGGTGACCACACCTTTCTGGAGCGGCATCCTCGCGCAGGGGCTCGCGATCTCCCTCGTCTTCATCTCCTTCACGGTGGTGACGGGGCTCGGCGCGATGGTGTCCCTGGCGCAGGCGACGTTCGTGACGGGCGCGGCTCTCGTGGCGGGGCTGCTGATGAGCCACGGGTGGCCGTTCATCGCTGCCGCGCTGGTGGGTACGTGCGGGGCGGCGGTGCTCGGCGCCCTTGTCGCACTGCCGGCGCTGCGTCTCGGCGGCCGGTCCCTTGCCCTGGCCACGCTCGCCCTGGCCTTCCTCGCCGATCAAGTCCTGTTCCAGATGGGCTGGTTGAGGAACGGCGACACCGGGTGGGAGATCCCGCGCGCCGTCTTCGGCCCCGTCGACCTGAGCGACGACCGGGCGATGGGCGTGGCGATGGTCGTCCTGGTGGCGGTGGCCGTGGCCGCGCTCAGCGCGCTGCGGGGGTCGGCGACGGGACGGGCGATGCTGGCGGTGCGGTCCGCTCCGGCGGCGGCGATGGCGTCCGGAGTCTCGGTGATCCGGACGAAACTGCTGCTCTTCACCCTGTCGGCGGGGCTCGCCGGGTTCGGCGGCGTGATGTACGCGTCGTTCAACACCCGCATCACCGCCACGGACTTCACCGCGATGACGGGTCTGGTGTGGCTGGCGGTGGTGGTGGCCGCGGGGGTGCGGAGGCCGCAGTTCGCGGTGGTGGCGGGCCTCGTCTTCGCGATCGTGCCGCATCTGATCGCGGATTACGTGACGGAGTCGGTGCAGTTGCCGGTCATTCTGTTCGGGTTGGCGGGACTTGCGCTGGCCAATGATCCTGACGGGTACTGCGCGGCGGTTTCGGTGCGGTTGCATCGGCGGCGCGTGGCGGGGGTTTCAGCCCGTCCGGCACTTGAGGACGAACTCGGCGAAGCCGGTGATGACGGCCACCAAGGCCCCCGCGCCGGCGGGTTTTCGGGAAGGGGTGGGCTTGGGGAAGAATCCCCGGCCTCCCTCGCCCTACGCAACGTCCACGCAGGCTACGACGGCACCCCCGTACTCCACGGAGTGACCCTCACCGTCCACCCCGGCGAAATCGTCGCCCTCCTCGGCCCCAACGGGGCAGGCAAGTCCACGACATGCCGAGTCGCGGCAGGACTGATCACCCCCGCCAAGGGGGAGATCCACATCGCCGGGGCGGACGCCACCCGCACCGGCCCCGTCCCCCGCTCCAGAGCGGGAATCGTCCTCGCCCCCGAAGGCCGCGGCATCTTCCCCTCCCTCACCATCGAGGAGAACCTCGCCCTGCACCTCCCGGAGGAAGACGCCCGCGATGCCGTGTACGCCCGCTTCCCCGGCCTGGCCGCACGGCGCAAGGTCACCGCGGGCTCCCTCTCCGGGGGAGAACAGCAGATGCTCGCCCTCGCACCCCTCCTCCAGCACCCTCCGAAGGTACTGATCGCGGACGAACCGTCCCTCGGCCTCGCACCCCGCGTGGTCGACGAGGTCTTCCGCCTCCTCGCCGAACTCCGCGACGCGGGGACGGGGTTGCTTCTGGTGGAGGAGAAGGCCGCCGAGATCCTCGGCATCGCCGACACCGTCGCCTACCTCGCACAGGGCCGGGTCTCCTGGTGCGGCCCGCGCTCCGAGGTGCGGGCGGACCAGCTGACCGAGGCCTATCTGGGCATCGCGGCGCAGGGCCACACCGAAGGAGCGGGCAAGCCATGAGCGACGTACTCGAAGCCCGCGGCATCACGGTCCGCTTCGGCGGCATCCATGCCCTCACCGACGTGGACCTGAGCCTGCGCCCCGGCGAGGTCTGCGGCCTCATCGGTCCCAACGGGGCGGGAAAGACGACGCTGTTCGACGTCGTCTCCGGTATCCGCCGCCCCGACCGGGGCCGCGTCCTGCTCGACGGCACCGACATCACCCGCCGCTCCCCCGTCTGGCGCGCCCGGCACGGCATGCGCCGCACCTTCCAGCGCCAGCAGCTCTTCGGGCAGCTCACGGTCGCCGACAACCTGCTCGTCGCGCAGGAGTGGCGGGGCGGCGGTGGCGGTTTCGCCGCCGATCTCCTCTCGGCACCCACCCGGCACACGCACGAGAAGAAGCGACGGGAGCGCGCCTCAACAGTCCTGCATGAGTGCGGACTTGATGCGCTGGCCGACGACTACGCGGCCGCACTCCCCGTCGGTCGGGCCCGCATGGTGGAACTGGCGCGCGCGGTGGCGGACCCACCCGGAGTGCTGCTCCTGGACGAGCCCGCCTCCGGAATGACGGCCGGCGAGCGAGGCCACCTGTCAACCGTCATCCGGCATCTCGCGACCGAGGAGAACTGCGCCGTACTCCTCGTCGAACACAACGTCGCCTTCGTGATGGAGCTCTGCGCCCGCGTAATGGTCCTCGACCTGGGGCACGTCCTGGCCGAGGGCACGGCGGCCGAGGTACGCGCGGACCCCCGGGTGCGGGACGCCTACCTCGGAACCACCGCGGCCTAGCGGCCGACGACCTCAACCTCCGTACTGGGCAACAATCTTGGTGAAGTCGTACGGTGCCTGCGACACGCCGCTGCACGAGTCACCGGCGCTGCCGCCCGACGAGCAGTCACGGTCGCGGTTGACGGCCCAGAAGGAGAACCGCGCGATGTGGTGCTGCTGTGCGTAGGCGAGGATCTTCTTGAAGTCGTTCGTGGTGACGGTCTCGCCCGCCACATCGGTCTTGCCGTTCATCGAGGAGACGCCGATGCGCTTGTACGCGTCGGCGTCGCTGTAGCCGTAGGCGCTCTTGACCGCGCCCTTCAGGCCTTCCAGTGCGCTGACCGAGGCATCGCCCATGGAACCGCTGTGGCTGCCGAAGTCGAACGGCATGATCACCCAGGCGTTGTTGTCGAGACCGGCCGCCGCGCCGCGCTTGATCAGGTCCTTGCCGGTGGCGTCGGGACCGCTCGGGGTCGTGCCCATGGTCACATACGTGACGATCCCCGGATTCTTCTGCTTCACGATCTTGAGGGCGTCGACCACGCGCTGGCGCACGGTCGCGTTGCTGAACTCGGTGTCCTCGATGTCGATGTCGAACGCCTTGAGCTTGTAGGCGTCGATGACCTTCTGGTACGCCCCGGCGAGTGCGGTGGCGCTGCCGCACTTCTCGCCGAGCTTGGCTCCGCTCCAGCCGCCGACGGAGACGACGATGTCGCCGCCGGCGCCGCGTATGGACTTGATGGCGGACTCGTCGGAGCCGCCCTTGAGCGGGCGGCTGCCGTCCCAGGCCGGGTTGCAGCCGCCGTCGGACAGGATGAAGGCGAGCGTGAACCACTTGACGCCGGTCGCGGCCATCACGTCGCTGGGCTTCTGCGGGCTGCCCCAGCCGAGGTACTCGTACGGGGCCGCGTGGATGGTGCCGGACGCCTTGGCCGTCGCCGCTGCCGGCGCCTTCGCCTCCGTGGGCGCGGCCGACGACTGGGCCGCCAGGGCGAGGGACGCCGTCGCCGCGAGGACTCCGGCCGCGGTCAGTGCGGTGGCTGTTCTGCGGGGGGACGTGCGGGGGGTGTGTGACATGGGGGGTGTGCTCTCCTTTGCGTTGTCAGGAAAGGTTCCTAACGATCCGAAGACGCGGGAGCCCCCTGGTGAGGGGGTAAAGCAGGGTGCCGTGAAGAGTTCACCGGGCGTTCACATGAGTGTTCTGCGTTCAGCGGCGTGCAATAGAGTCGCGGCATGACGGAACGCGGTCAATGGTGCGGACCAAATTGACGACCGGACTTCACTCGCAAGTGGTCCACGCAGGTGGTCATGGAATGCAGCACCGCACCTGATCGTTGACCATGGGAGTACCACCCGACGACTTAAGGATCGAAAGCTCGTGAGCAAGGTCCCCCCGATCATCCTGAACAATGGCGTCGAGATGCCGCAGCTCGGTTTCGGCGTCTGGCAAGTCCCGGACGACGAGGCCGAGACCGCCGTCGCGACGGCGCTGGAGGCCGGGTATCGCAGCATCGACACCGCGGCCGTTTACGGCAACGAAGAGGGCACCGGCAGGGCCATCGCCGCTTCCGGCATCGCCCGTGACGACCTCTTCGTCACGACGAAGCTCTGGAACAACGACCAGGGCTACGATTCGACGCTCCGCGCCTTCGACACGTCCCTGGAGAAGCTCGGCCTCGACCATGTGGACCTGTACCTGATCCACTGGCCGCTGCCCTCCAAGAACCTGGCCGTGGACACGTACAAGGCGTTCGAGAAGATTCACGCGGACGGCCGCGCGAAGGCCATCGGCGTCTCGAACTTCCTGCCCGAGCACCTGGAGCGCCTTCTCGGCGAGACGTCGGTCGTCCCGGCGGTCAACCAGATCGAGCTCCACCCGCACCTCCAGCAGCGCGCCGCCCGCGAGTTCCACGCGGAGCAGGGCATCACCACGGAAGCCTGGTCCCCGCTCGGCCAGGGCAAGGGTCTGCTCGAGGTCCCGGCGATCGTCGCGATCGCCCAGAAGCACGGACGTACGCCCGCTCAGGTCGTCCTGCGCTGGCACATCCAGCTGGGCAACGTAGTGATCCCCAAGTCCGTGACCCCGTCGCGGATCAAGGAGAACATCGACGTCTTCGGCTTCGAGCTGGACCCCGAGGACATCTCGGCGATCAGCGCCCTGAACGAGGACCGCCGCCTGGGTCCGGACCCGGCCTCGTTCGACGTGGTCTGAGGCGGAGTTCCGTCGGGAGACCTGTAGGCGATTTCAGGCCCGCCTGCGTCAACAGGTCTCCCGGTACTCGGCAGTCGGCATGTACGTACGCCACTGCGATCTGCTGAGCCCGCCGCGGGCTCGATCGCACACCACGTCCGCCGCGCGGCCCGCCGTGACCGGCACCGAGCGAACGGGATTGTGCGCGGTCGCCACCCGCAGTTCGTCCCCTGCGAAGCCGAGCGCCAGGACGGCCCCGTCGACGCCGGGGTACTCGGCGCCATCGAGGCGCGGGGTCTCCGACTCCCAGACGCGAACGACGCCGTCCGCCCCGCCCGCCGCGAGGTAGCGCCCGTCCTTCGAGAAGGCAAGCTCCAGGTCCTCCCCGGCCGATTCGTATGAGCCCGGGAAGAGCACACCTAGTACGCCAGTGCCGCGGGCATCCCACAGAGTGAGTCTTCCCTTCTCGTCGGCCACGGCGAGATAGCGGCCGTCGGGGCTGTAGGCAGCGGCCTCCAGCAGGTTCTCGCCACGCACCGCCCGCGCAGAACGTCCCGTCGCGAGGTCGGTGAGCACGCCGTCCCAGGTGAAGACCGAGCGTCCGTCGGGCGCCAGCGTCCCTGCAAGACCGCCGGTCGGCCGCCGCAGTACCTTGCTGCGGCTGTTCCTGGTTATCTTCCAGACCTCGATCTCCCAGTTGTCGTTGTCCCGGGCGCCCTGCGGCGTCCCACCGGTGACGACTCCCCCACCGCCCGGCGGGACCACGATGCTCTCCACTGTCGACGGCACCGTCGTACGGGCCGACTCCTCGCCCTTCCCGACGTCCCACTGCCGAACGGTCGTGCCGCGCCGCCCCGTGAACCCGTACGCGAGCGTCCGGCCGTCCGGCGAGAACGCCCACGGCTGCGTCCCGCAGTCCGGGCATGCCGGACCGGGCAGCGACTTCGACGCCGCGCCGTCCCGCGCATCCCGCAGCCTGAACTCGGCCTCTCCGCCACGGCGTTCGACGGTCACAAGGGTGCGCCCGTCCGGGCTGAAGCGTGCCGACGCGAGAACCCGCTCCAGCCGGTGCGTCTTCAGGGCCGCACGGATGTCGAGGGTCCGCACGGCTCCGGCGCCGGCCTGGTAGCGGATTACCCCGGCTACCGTGTCCAGCCGCACGTCGGTGGCTCCACGGTCCTGTAGGGGATACCTCAGCAGCGGGATGCCCGGCGCCTTCGTCCGCCACAGGGTGATCTCGCCGTCGGCAAGGACTGCCGCGGTGGCACCGTCGTCGGCGAAGTCCAGGCTGCCCTCCAGATGACCGGGCAACTTGATCTTCGGTCGCTCACGTCCGGTACGCGGCTCCCACGTACGGATGCCTCCCGGCACGGAGAAGGCGAGCGCTCGACTGTCCGGGGTGAAGGCCACCTCCGCGGCGCCGCAGACCTTCTCGTCCACCTCGCGCGACCAAGTCCGCGGGATCTCCCGCCCCTTCGCGATGTCCCGGACGGAGAGACGGCCAGCCTTCTCCGCGCTTCCCTTCTCCGAACAGGACGCGAGGAGCCGGTCATCCGGGCTGAGCGCGGGAGCGGGGCTCTCCGTGGTCCTGTGACGAATCTCGTCGAGCAACTTGTGCCGCCGTACGTCCCACACCTGCACCGTCGCCCCGCCGCGTACCCCGGCGCGGACGATGAAAGTCCGACCGCTCGGCCCGAACCAGCCGTCGGTGTCCTGCCGCTCACCCGTTCCGAAGCGCGGGCCCGCGGCTCGGTTCCTGCCCAGGTCCCACACCAGGACGCCGTCTTCGCCCTGCTGCGCGATCAGTCGTCCGTCGGCGCTGACGTCCATGTTGTTCTCGTGGATACCGGGCCTGTCGTAGCTGCCGATGCGGTCGTGGTCACGCATGTCCCACCGCACCACACGGTCACGGTCGATGGCCGTCAGCGTACGGCCGTCCGCGCTCAAGTGGCCGGGCACGTTGGATACGTTGGCGCCCCCGGGGCCGGAGAACGAGTCCTGCTCCTGCCACGACCCCGCGGTACGTACCGCCTCCCTCGTCTCGGGCAGATCGGCCACCCGCCAAGCCGCCACGCTCAGCCGCATCGCGGTCACCGGGTCCGAGAGGCGCAGCGTCCGCGCGACTCCGACGATCCGCCGCGCCTCGGCCTGCGCCTGCTGCCGCTCCACGTTCCGGTTCTGCTGCCAGGCGCCAACGCCCGCCACCACGGCGAGGCAGAGCAGTACGGCGAGGCCGGACAGCAACGCACGCGTACGCCTCGCGGCACGGGTTCCGTCCCGTACTCCGGCTTCGTGGACGTCGATGCCCGCTCGGAGGAACCCGGCTTCGAGTGGCGTCAGTTCACCAGCGGCTCCGAGCCGGGTCGGTTCATCCCTCGCAGGGACTTCGCCGAACATCTCCCGAGCCGCCTTGAGTCGCGTCCCCCGGTACACCGCCCCCGGGTCCCGCCCCAGCTCCTCCCACGCCACGGCCGCCTCGGTCAGTGCCCGGTGCAGCCGCAGCCGTTCCCTGTCCGCGTCCACCCACGCCCGCAGCCTCGGCCACGCACTGATCAGGGCCTCATGGGCGAGGTCCACGGTGGTGCCGTCGACGGTGAGCAGCCGCGCGGCCACCAGGCGTTCCAGAACGTCGTCGCAGCCGGGCGGCAATTCGGCACGGTCTACGGGGCGTCGGGTGTCCTGCGTGCCGTCGCCCGGTGCCACCATCCGCAGGAGAAGCCGGCGCGCCGTCGCGGCCTCGGCCTCCGTCAGACGGCCGAAGACTTCCTCCGCGGTATGCGCGATGGCACCCCGGACACCGCCGATCGCCTCGTACGCCGCCTCCGTCAGTGTCCTGCCGTTGCGCCGCCGCCAAACTTCACGCAAGGCGTGGGCCATGAGCGGCAGTCCGCCCGGCTCGTCCGCCACGTCGGCGACGATCCGGGCCGTCAAGGGCCGCTCCACGATGAGCCGCTGCGCCGCAGCCGGTCTGACGATGGCCTCACGCAGACGGCTCGGCTGCATGGGACCGACAAGGAGGTTGGCATCGCCGAGAGCGTCGGCCAGCGGGCCGTGTTCGGCACAGCGGCCGTAGAAGTCGGCGCGCACGGCCACAATCACACGCAGGCGGCTTTCGCGGGAGCCGGCGGCCAGCAACCGCGTCAGGAAGGCGGTCCGTTCGTCCGGATCGTGACAGAGCGAGAAGACTTCCTCGAACTGGTCGACCACGAGGAGCGTGTCGCCGTCGCGGTCGGCGGGCGTGAAGAGGCCCTGGTGCGTCCGGGCCGGGCGGTCGCCCGGGGTGAGAATGCGGATCGCGGCGGGCCGCCACGCGTCGGTGGGCTGACGCAGCGCCGGGATGAGCCCGGCCCGCAGCAGCGACGACTTGCCGCTGCCGGAAGCACCGATCACCGCCGCCACACGACGGCGCGAGACGAGCCGCACCAACTCGTCCACGAGGTCGCCGCGGCCGTGGAAGCGGGCCTGGTCGTCGGTGCCGAACCGGGCGAGCCCCGGATAGGGCGAATCGCCCTCGTCCGTGTCGCGTTCGATGTCCTCGGCGACCGTCGCGAACCAGCGTCTCTCCCACTCTCCGGGATCCCCGTCGCACACGGACACGTAGGCGAGCAGCACGGGCAACGTCGGGATCCGCTCCCCCGCGGCGGCGGCGGAGAGCGTGGGCGCCGAGTACGGCACGCGCTGTGCCATGGCCCGGTAGGTGGGACTGCCCGCCTCCACACGGAGTTTGCGCAGTTCGTGCGCGAAGCGTTGGACGGGCCCCGCCGTCGGCTCCAGCGGCTTCTCCCGGCGCCCCATCTCGCTCCCCGTCCTTCCCAGCCCCCTCTGGTCAAGATTCCGGCCCACGTTAGCAATTGATCGGTACGGCGAAACAGGGCTGCCCATCAATCCGCGTGCCACTGAAGTCGGCCTTCACGGACCGGCCTTCGGACCCGGCCAAGCCGACACACACGCACGGGGAGCCCGCCATCGCCACCGTCACCCGAACCACCCCTTCACCGCCGCCGCAGACCCCCGTTCGGAAAGCCGGGCGTGCCCTGCTGCTCCGGGATCGCGCCCGGTGGCTGCCCGTCGTCCTGCCCGGCGCGCTGCTCGCCCTCGCTCTGGGCTTGTGGGGCGTACGCCGTGGCGGCCACATGTGGCGGGACGAAGCCGTCACGTACGACATCGCCCACCGCAGCCTTTCCGACCTCTGGCACACACTGGGGAACGCGGACGCCGTGCACGGGCTCTACTACCTGCTGACCTACGGTCTCTTCCGCGTCTGTGCGCTCTTCGGAGGCGCCGAACCGCTGCTGGTGATGCGAGTCCCGTCCGTCCTGGCAATGAGCGTGGCCGCAGCCGGGGTGGCGGTGATCGGGCGGCATCTCTCCGGTCCGCGAGCGGGGCTTTTCGCCGGGGCCGCGTTCGCGGTGGTGCCGTCGATCCAGCGCTTCGCACAGGAGGGGCGTTCGTACGCGATGGTGTGTGCGGCGGTCGTCTGGGCCACGTATCTGCTGGTACGCGCGGCTTCGGCCGACGGACGCCGGGCACGCCGTCTGTGGTGCCGGTACGGGGCCCTGATGCTGCTGGCGTGTCTGCTGCACGAGTTCGCCGTGTTCGCGCTGCCCGCGCATGCTCTGACGGTGCCTCGGATCGCACGCCGCCCGTGGACGCTGGTCGCGGCGGTCGTGGCCGCGGGTTTGCTGCCGCTCGCCGTGCTGAGCCAACGGCAACAGGCGCAGGTCGGGTGGCTCCACGTCGATCCGGGCTTGTACGCGGGGGCCGTCGGCCTGTGCGCGGCCGGAGTGGTCTGCGCGGCGTTCCTGGGAGAGCAGGCGGAGCACGCGGAGCGGCCGGTCGGGCTACGGCGGCTTGCACTGTCGCTCCTCGCCGTCCCCACCCTCACGCTGCTGCTCATCGCCCCGCTCAAGCCTCTCTACGCCGACCGTTACGTCCTGTACTGCCTCGCCGGGCTCGCGCTGCTCGTCGGTGCGCTGCTCGACCGGATCGCACGCGGCGGACGCGGGCGAGCCGCGATCGCCGTGACGGCCGCCGCTGCCGCTCTGGTCGCGCTGGCTCCCGTCAGCATGCATCTGCGTACTCCGGAGAGCCGCCTCGACGACACGTCAGCGGTCACGGAGGCCATTCAGGACGCAGGTAGCCGCGGCGACGCCGTGCTGTACATGCCTCTGCGACGCCGCGGCTGGTCCCTGCCGCACCCGCACGCCGTCGCCGGACTCGACGACCTCGCACTCGACCGGGGCCCGGCCGCGTCCCACACCCTGTACGGCACCGAGGTGCCCGCTGATGTCATCCGCGCCCGGATGCTCGGGGAGCGCCGGATCGTCTTCGTCACCGATCCGTCCCGCGATCCCGGCGACCTGATCAAGCGGGAGACCGTGAAGCGTGATGTCCTCGATGACCACTTCGAACAGTGCGGCACGAAGAGCGCCCGGGGCTGGCGCGTCACCCTCTACGCCCGCCCCGGCCACTGTCCGGCTACTCCTTGACCCCCACATGCACCGTCTGCACCGACAGCAGGAACACGTCGGGCCGGTGGTGCAGGCTCTGTTCGTCGTTTGCGTCCAGGAGGCGGTCGACCGTGGTCAGGTCGTCGGCGTCCAGCGTCTCCGCGTGCATCTCCCGGCGGCGGGAGAGTTCGGTGATCAGGTGGGCGCGGGCGGAGTCGGAGACGGGGGCCGGGAGGTCAAGGAGGAACGAGCGGGTGCCGGCGTGGCGCAGGCCCGTTTCGGTGAGGAGCGCGGGCCAGTCCTCCGTGACCGCCTTCGCGCCCGGCAGTTCCGCGCGCATCTGCGTGAACCACTTCTCGTCCGCCAGGTCGAAGCGGGTCTGCAGGCCCGGTCGGCCGAAGCCGATGTCCCGCGGCAGGCTGCGGGGGTTCAGGCCGCCCTCCAGGAGCGCGATCGCGCCGCCCGGTGCGAGCCGGTCGGCGAGGGCGGCGAGGGCCGCCTGCTGATCGCCGACGTGGTGCAGGGCACGGCCGATCCAGAGGAGGTCCGCGGGCGGCAACGCGTCTATTCCCTCGGGGAGTTCGGCCTGCAGTGTGGCGACCCGGTCCGTCAGGCCCTCCCGGTCGGCCCGCGCCCGTGCGCGCTCCAGGAGCGGCTGTGCCGGGTCGACCGCGATCACCTCCGCCTTGGGGAAGATCTCCGCGAGGAGGAACGAGACGGAGCCGGAGCCTGATCCCACGTCCGCGATCAGGGTCGGCTCCGGCTGCCAGGTGCGCAGCCATGCGGCGATCTCGCGGTTCTGGGGAGCGGCGAGCTGTGCGTGCCGCTCCAGCATCGGGCCCATCGTGGCCCAGTCGATGTCCTCGTGGTGGTGGCCGTGCTTGTGGCCGTGCGCCTCGCCGTGCCCGTGATCGTGATCGTGCGCCATCGTCTGCCGCCGCCTTCTTGTGGTGTGGGTTCGGGAGTGGGCCTGAGCCGTTTCCCAGCCTGCGCCGCGGCCCTTCTTCTGGCCAGTCGCCTTGCGGTTTCGGCAAACGCGGTGGGCTGTCCGGGTGGGTGTGAGTGCGTGGGTCACGCATAGCGTTCGTGCAGTTTCGCCGCCGTCGAGGCCAACTTCGCCCGCAGTTCCGGGGGTTCCAGTACCTCGATGTCCGCACCCAGGCGCAGGAACTCGTCGTGGGCGTGGTCGACGGACTCGACGGGGAGCACGGCCCTGATCCAGCCGTCGCCACCGGGCTCGGTGCGGCCCGTCGACTCGGCCGCGCGGGCCGCGGGGCCGGAAAGGCGGGACACAGCGGGCGGGGCGAGGCGCACGACGGCCTCGCCCCGCTGGAGCCGTGCGTGAAAGGCCTCTTGGTACGACTCCCAGTACGCCGCCAGGTCGAAGCCTGCGGGCACGGTGAACGCCTCCTGCGCCGACTCGAGTCGCAGGATCTGGTCGACCCGGTAGGTGCGCGGCGGGCCATCGGATTGCGTGGCCGCCGCGATGACGTACCAGCGGCCCGCCTTGAGGACGAGGCCGTACGGCCGCAGGCTGCGCTCCACTTCGGTGGGAGCCTGCCAGCGGCGGTAGCGGACGTGCAGGACCCGACTGTTCCAGACCGCGTCGGCTACGGCGGACAGGTGCGGCACGTCGTCGGGGCGTGCGTACCAGCCGGGGGCATCCAGGTGGAAGCGGGCGCCCACGCGGTCGGCGTGCGGGAGCAGTTCCGCCGGGAGCGCCGCGCGCACCTTGAGCTGCGCGGCGGCGAGGACCGGGCCGAGGGACCTGGCTGGACAACTGGGCGATGCGGTTCACCCGGCGGGCGGCTTACGGAACGACCTGAGGGTGAAGCGCGGGTCGGGGCGCGGTACATCCTGGTCCGGCAGGGCCGTAAGGGCCCGCGTGAGCTGTGCGGCCAGGGGGCCGTCGGGCGGGATCTGGGTGAACCAGCCCCGGCGGACGTCGGCGATCGTCGAGCGGGGCGTGCGGCCCTGGCCGTGGCCCCGGAAGCAGGTCTCGCCCGCCGGTATCAGGCCACGCGCTTGGGCGTACGCCTCGACCGCCCCGGCACCGTCGGCCGCGGGGAGCACCGGGCGCGGGGCGAGCGCGGCGTCGATGTCGCTGCCGACGTCGTGCGCTGCGGCCTTGTCGACGGTCGTGACGAACACTCCGCCGGGCCGCAGCACCCGGGCGCACTCGGCGACGACCGCCGCCGCTTCCCCGGCGCCGGACAGCAGATGCAGCAGCCACACCGTGCAGATCGCGTCGAACGAGGCGTCCGGGAAGGGGAGTTGGCGGCTGTCGCCGAGGACGACGGCACCCGGCAGCCGGCCCGACGCCATGCGCGCCATGTTGTACGCGGAGTCCACGCCGGTCACCCGCAGGCCCGCACCGGCGAGGCGGCAGGTGACCAGGCCCGTGCCGCAGGCGACGTCGAGCAGGGTGCGGGTGTCCGGCGGCAGCAGGCCGCGGACCGCGGCGGCAGCGGCGTCGGCGCGGGGCTCGCCGCCGCGCGAGGCGTCATAACGGTCGGCTTCCCTGCTGTAGTCCAGCATCGGAGCTCAGACCGCTCCGTGCCCGGCCGCCGACTCCTCGACCCTGCGGGCCAGGTCGAAGTCGAGCGCCGTGACGGCGCCGCCCGCGCTGTGCGTGTTCACGGCCAGGGAGACGGTGTTGTAGCCGAGCGTCAGCTCGGAGTGGTGGCCGAGCTCCTCCTGGATCTGCGCGATGTGGACGACCATCGCGGTGGCCGCGAAGTGCGAGCCGAGCCGGAAGGAGCGGGTGATCCGGTCGCCTTCGAGCGACCAGCCGGGCAGCTCCGCGAGCCGCTCCTCGACGTCCTTCTGCGACAGCGGTTCGACTGGCATGACCGCGCCCCTTTCCCGTGCGTGCGTACCTGCGGACGAATGGACGGACGTATGTCCCTCAGCCTGCCACACCGAGCCCCGCGCGGCCCTGAACAGGCCACCGGCCGCGGACCCGGCGCCGCTGGGCCCCGCCGGATCCCGCACCCCTTCGATTACTGTCTGGGTATGACAACTGCCGTGTCCATCAGGGAAAGTTCCGGCGTCGGCCCGCTGCTGCGCGGGTGGCGCGAGCGGCGCAAGATGAGCCAGCTGGATCTGGCCCTGCGCGCCGACTCCTCGGCGCGGCACATCAGCTTCATCGAGACCGGCAGGTCACGCCCGAGCGAGGAGATCGTGCTGCGCCTCGCCGAGCATCTCGACGTACCGGTGCGGGACCGCAACTCCCTGCTGCTCGCGGCCGGTTACGCTCCCCGCTTCCGGGAGACCCCGATGGACGACCCCTCGATGGGCGCCCTGCGGGAAGGTCTTGAGCAACTCCTGCGCGGCTACGAGCCCTACCCCGCCCTGGTCGTGGATGCCGCGTACGACGTGATCGCCGCGAACCACGGCATCTCGATGATCATGGACGGCATCCCCGAGCACCTCCTGCAGCCGCCGCTGAACGCCATGCGGCTCACGCTGCACCCCGAGGGCCTCGCCCCGAAGATCCGCAATCTGCGCGAGTGGCGCGGGCATCTGCTGCACCAGATGGAGCGGCAGATCGCCCTGCAGCGTTCCGACGCGCTGCGTGCGGTGTACGAGGAGGTGGCGGCGTATCCGGTGGCGGATCCCGGTGTCGACGTCGTGGAGGCCGACGGGTCGCAGAGCGGCACGCCCTACTTCGCCCTGCCCCTGCGCATCGAACACGACGGGCACCTGCTCTCCTTCGTCTCGTCGATCTCCACCTTCAACACCCCCATGGATGTGACGGTCGCCGAGCTGGCCATCGAGACGCTGCTCCCTGCCGACCCGGCAACGGTCAAGTTCCTCCAGTCGGCGGGGTCCTAGCCCATGAGGACCAAGCGGATCAGCGGCGGTCCCGACGACGCGGACCTGACCCGCGCCGACTCGCTGGCCCGCGAGATCTTCTCGGGCGTGGCCAACAAGTGGGCGCTCCTGATCATCAACGCCCTGGCCGACCGGACGCTGCGCTTCACCGAGCTGCGGACCGCGGTGGACGGCATCAGCCACAAGATGCTCACCCAGACCCTGCGCGGCCTCGAACGCGACGGCGTCGTACACCGGACCGTGTACGCCACCGTGCCGCCGCGCGTCGAGTACCGCCTGACCGAGGCGGGCGAAGGGCTGCTCGCCACGGTCGACGGCATGTGCGCCTGGACGCACCGCTACCTCGCCGAGATCGAGGCGGCCCGCAGCCGCTTCGACGCGCGCGGGGCAGGGGCAGAGGCCCCCTAGCCGCTAGCAAGCGCGCATGGCCCGCAGTGCCACGTACTGCACTGCTGCGAAGCCGGCCACGACCACGGCCTGGAGCGGGATCCACACCGCTCCCGCCGTGCTGGGCGAGAACCAGGCGACCACGGCGACGACGCTGAGCAGCGCCCAGAGGGTGTTCGCCTCGATCACGCCCCGGACGGCGAGCACGGGCGGGCTCTTGCGGGAGGCGAGGTAGCCGACGCCGGCGGCGTACAGCGTGAGGAAGACACCGAGGCCGAGCAGGAGTCCCGCGTCGACGCCGAGGAGGCGTCCGAACGGGCCCGACGCGGCGGCGTACCCGAGGCCGTTGCCGGCGGTGACGACCGCGTCGAGGGCGAGAAAACGGCGCAGCATCGTCTTCGGGTCGTCGGTGCGGGCCAGTACGGTGAGCGGGAACGCGGAGTACGTCGACATGAGGAACCGGCCTCCAAGCAGCGGAAGGGGAAGGGAGCCGGACCCGGGCCGGAGTGCGCCGGACCGGATCCGGTAGGGCCAACCCTGCCGGGCCCGCGGGCGAGGGTCGATTACCTCAGGGGTAAGGCACCCCCAGCCCGCTGTAGACCGGCCCCCGGCAGACCAGCCCCCGCAACCCGTACGGCGGAAGCCGCCGTGTGCCCCCGCCACCGCGCACCTAGGTTCGTTGAAAGGCAGACTTAGGGAGCTCAAGGGTGACAGAGACGACCGAGCCCGGCGCCGCGCTGCTGCGTGCTGGCAAGTTCTTCCGCCGCGGCACCGCCGCCCCCGACCTGCACAGCATCGGACTCGTCGGCGGCCGGGACGCGGACGCCTTCTACCGGGACCGGTGGAGCCACGACAAGGTCGTGAACTCGACGCACGGCGTGAACTGCACGGGATCCTGCCGCTGGAAGGTGTACGTCAAGGACGGCATCATCACCTGGGAGACCCAGCAGACCGACTATCCCTCCGTAGGCCCCGACCGACCCGAGTACGAGCCGCGCGGCTGCCCGCGCGGCGCCGCCTTCTCCTGGTACACGTACTCACCGACGCGGGTGCGCTACCCGTACCTGCGCGGCGTGCTCCTGGAGATGTACCGCGAGGCGAAGTCCCGGCTGCGGGACCCGGTCCTTGCCTGGGCGGACATCCAGGGCGACCCGGAGCGGCGCAGGACGTACCAGCAGGCGCGCGGCAAGGGCGGCCTGGTGCGGGCGACCTGGGACGAGGCCGTCGAGATCATCGCGGCGGCGCACGTCCACACGATCAAGACCCACGGCCCCGACCGGGTCGCGGGCTTCTCCCCCATCCCCGCGATGTCGATGGTGTCGCACGCGGCGGGCGCCCGCTTCATGTCGCTGATCGGCGCTCCCATGCTGTCGTTCTACGACTGGTACGCGGACCTGCCGGTGGCCTCGCCGCAGGTCTTCGGCGACCAGACCGACGTACCGGAGTCGGGCGACTGGTGGGACGCCGCGTATCTGATGATGTGGGGCTCGAACGTCCCGGTGACGCGTACGCCCGACGCGCACTGGATGGCCGAGGCGCGCTACCGGGGCCAGAAGGTCGTCGCCGTCTCGCCCGACTACGCGGACAACACCAAGTTCGCCGACGAGTGGCTGCACCCGCACCCCGGCACGGACGGGGCCCTTGCCATCGCGATGGGCCACGTCATCCTCAAGGAGTTCTTCGTCGACCGGCGGACGGACTTCTTCACCGACTACGTCAGCAAGTTCACCGACCTGCCCTTCCTGGTGACGCTGACCGAGCGCGACGGCGCGTTCGTCCCGTCCAAGTTCCTGCGCGCCTCCGACCTCGGCGAGGACGGCGAGGGCGACGACTGGAAGACGGCCGTCCTGGACGAGAGAACCGGGCAGCCCGCCGTCCCGAACGGCTCGCTCGGCTTCCGCTGGACCGAGTCCGGCAAGGGCAAGTGGAATCTGGAGCTGGGCAACATCAAGCCGCAGCTCTCCCTGCACGACTCGGATGTCGCCACGGGCGTCGAGGTACTGCTCCCCCGCTTCGACACCGAGGGCGGCACACATGGCCAGGGCCGCGGCGAGATCGTCCGGCGCGGGGTGCCCGCCACACGGCTCGGCGGGCAGGACGGCCCCCTCGTCACGACGGTCTTCGACCTGCTGCTCGCGCAGTACGGCGTCGGCCGCGAGGGCCTTCCGGGCGCGTGGCCTTCTTCGTACGAGGACGCCGACGCACCCGGCACCCCGGCCTGGCAGGAGGCGCACACCTCGGTCCCGGCCGCGAAGGCGGTGAAGATCGCGCGGGAGTTCGCGCAGACGGCCGAGAAGTCGCGCGGGCGCTGCATGATCCTGATGGGGGCGGGGACCAACCACTGGTTCCACTCCGAGACCATCTACCGCGCCTTCCTCGCGCTGCTCCAGCTGACCGGCTGCCAGGGCCGCAACGGCGGCGGCTGGGCGCACTACGTGGGGCAGGAGAAGTGCCGCCCGGCGACCGGCTGGGCGACGCTGGCCAGCGCCAACGACTGGAGCAGGCCGCCGCGGCAGATGATCGGCGCCGCGTACTGGTTCCTGAACACCGACCAGTGGCGCTACGACAAGTTCGCCGCGGACGTGCTCGCATCGCCGCTCGGCGAGGGGCGGTTCGCGGGGATGACCGGCGCCGACTGTCTCGCGCTCTCGGCGCGCACCGGTTGGATGCCGTCCTATCCGACCTTCGACCGCAACTCGCTCGATCTCGGCGAGACCACCGAGGATCCGGTGGCCAATGTCGTCGACGAACTGAAGGCGGGCACCCTCAACTTCGCCTGCGAGGACCCGGACGCCCCGGAGAACTGGCCGCGCGTCCTGACCCTGTGGCGCGCCAACCTGCTCGGCTCTTCGGCGAAGGGCGCGGAGTACTTCACCAAGCACCTGCTCGGCACGCACTCCTCGCTGCGGGCGGAGGAGGCGGAGCCCGACGAGCGGCCCTCAACCGTGAAGTGGCGCGACGAGGCCCCCGAGGGCAAGCTCGACCTGCTCGTCTCCCTTGACTTCCGCCAGACGTCGTCGACGCTGCTCTCGGACGTGGTCCTGCCCGCCGCCACCTGGTACGAGAAGCACGACCTCTCCTCCACGGACATGCACCCCTACGTGCACTCCTTCACCCCGGCCGTCGACCCGCCCTGGCAGGCCCGCACCGACTTCGACACGTTCAAGGCGATCGCGGAACGGCTCAGCGAGCTGTCCGTGGACCATCTCGGCGTGCGCAAGGACGTCGTGGCCACCGCGCTCCAGCACGACACCCCCGGCGAGACGGCGCAGCCCGGCGGTGTCGTCCTGGACTGGCGCAAGGGCGAGTGCGAGGCGATCCCGGGCAAGACGATGCCGGGCCTGACGGTGGTCGAACGGGACTACACCGCGATCGGCGCGAAGTTCGCGGCGCTCGGCCCGCTCGCGGAGACGCTTGGCCTGCCCGCGAAGGGCATCGCCCTGCGGCCCGACCAGGAGGTCGACGAGCTGCGCGAACGCAACGGCGTCGTGCGCGGCGGGCCCGCCGACGGGCGCCCCGCCCTGGACACCGCGATCAAGGCCGCGAACACCATCCTCGCCCTGTCCGGCACGACCAACGGCCGCCTCGCCACCCAGGGCTTCCACACCCTGGAGGCGCGCACCGGCCAGGAGATGGCGCATCTGGCCGCCGAGCACGAGGGCAAGCGCATCACCTACGCCGACACCCAGGCCGCCCCCGTCCCCGTGATCACCTCGCCCGAGTGGTCGGGCAGCGAGGCCGGCGGACGGCGCTACACGGCGTTCACGCTCAACACCGAACACCTCAAGCCCTGGCACACCCTCACCGGACGCCAGCACTTCTTCCTCGACCACGACTGGATCCACGAACTGGGCGAGGCGATGCCCGTCTACCGGCCCCCGCTGGACATGAACCGCCTCTTCGGGGAGCCACGGCTCGGCCCGGACGGCGAGGCGGAGGTGACGGTCCGCTACCTCACCCCGCACAACAAGTGGTCCATCCACTCCGAGTACCAGGACAACCTCTTCATGCTGTCGCTCTCCCGGGGCGGCCAGTGCATCTGGATGTCGCCGCAGGACGCGGAGGCGATCGGCGTGAAGGACAACGACTGGATCGAGGCGGTCAACCGCAACGGCGTGGTGGTCGCGCGGGCGGTCGTCTCGCACCGGATGCCGGCCGGTACGGTCTACATGCACCACGCGCAGGAACGCACGGTCAACGTCCCCAAGACGGAGACCACCGGCAAGCGCGGCGGCATCCACAACTCCCTGACCCGCCTCATCCTCAAGCCGTCCCATCTCATCGGCGGCTACGCCCAGTTGTCGTGGGCCTTCAACTACCTGGGCCCGACGGGCAACCAGCGCGACGAGGTGACGGTCATCCGCCGCCGCTCGCAGAAGGTGGAGTACTAGATGCGCGTCATGGCACAGATCGCGATGGTGATGAACCTCGACAAGTGCATCGGCTGCCACACCTGCTCCGTCACCTGCAAGCAGGCGTGGACGAACCGCGACGGCATGGAGTACGTCTGGTTCAACAACGTCGAGACCCGCCCCGGCCAGGGCTACCCGCGCCGCTACGAGGACCAGGAGAAGTGGCGCGGCGGCTGGGAGCTGAACAAGAAGGGCGCCCTGAAGCTCAAGAACGGCGGCCGCATCAAGGCTCTCCTGGAGATCTTCTCCAACCCCAAGCTGCCGGAGATCAAGGACTACTACGAGCCCTGGACGTACGAGTACAAGAACCTCACCGACGCCCCCCTCGGCGACGACTACCCGGTCGCCGAACCGCGTTCGCTGATCAGCGGCAAGCCCATGAAGATCGAGTGGTCCTCGAACTGGGACGACAACCTGGGCGGCGCGACGGAGTACGGCGATCTCGACCCGATGGTGGCCAAGACCCGTGAGAAGGCCGCCGAGAAGGTCAAGTTCGCCTTCGAGCAGACCTTCATGTTCTATCTGCCGCGGATCTGCGAGCACTGCCTGAATCCGTCGTGCGTGGCGTCCTGTCCCTCCGGCGCGATGTACAAGCGCGAGGAGGACGGCATCGTCCTGGTGGACCAGGACCACTGCCGCGGCTGGCGCAAGTGCGTGACCGGCTGCCCGTACAAGAAGGTGTACTTCAACCACCGCACCGGCAAGGCCGAGAAGTGCACGATGTGCTACCCGCGCCTGGAGGTGGGCCTGCCCACCGTCTGCTCGGAGACGTGCGTGGGCCGCCTGCGCTACCTCGGAGTGATCCTCTACGACGCCGACAAGGTGACGGAGGCGGCGTCCGTGCAGGACGACACGGCGCTGTACGAATCCCAGCTGGGGGTCTTCCTCGACCCCGAGGACCCCGAGGTGCGGCGCGAGGCCGAGCGGGCCGGGATCGGCCACGACTGGGTCGAGGCGGCACGCCGCTCCCCCGTGCACGCGCTGATCAGCACGTACAAGGTGGCGCTCCCGCTGCACCCGGAGTACCGCACGATGCCGATGGTCTGGTACATCCCGCCGCTTTCGCCGGTCGTGGACGCACTGAGCGAGACCGGGCACGACGGCGAGGACCTGGACAACTTGTTCGGCGCGATCGACACCCTGCGCATCCCCCTCGAATACCTGGCGGAGATCTTCACGGCCGGTGACGTGGGCCCCGTGCGGTCCTCGCTAGAGAAGCTGGCGGCGATGCGGGCGCACATGCGGGCGATCAACCTCGGTGACCGGCCCGACAGTTCGGTCGCCGACTCCGTGGGCATGTCGGGCCAGGAGATCGAGGAGATGTACCGCCTCCTCGCCATCGCCAAGTACGAGGACCGCTACGTCATCCCGACCGCCGCGGTCGGTGACGCGCAGCGCCTGGAGGAGTCGGCGGTGCCCGACTCGTGCAGCCTCGATCACGCGGACGGTCCGGGGATGGGCGGCGACGGGCCCTTCGGCCAGGACTCGGGGCGCAAGCAGCTGCCGCTCGTGACCATCGAGAGCTTCCACGCCATGCGGGAACGGCAGACCTCCGACGAGCAGCCGTCCGCGACCGAGACCGCCGCCGAGAGGGACACCCTGTGAGCGACAACGCCGTGCTCTATCAGGCAGCCGCGCACTGCCTGTCCTATCCGGACGGGGAATTCCGCGAACTGCTCCCCCAACTGCGCGCGGCGGCGCCGCAAATGGAGAGCTTCCTGGCACACGCGGCGGCAACGGAACCGTCCGCTCTCGCCGCGCACTACGTCCAGGTCTTCGACTTCAAGAACCGTCACAGCCTCTACCTCAGCTGGTGGCGCGACGGCGACACGCGGCGGCGCGGAATGGCCCTGGTCCGCTTCAAGGAGGTCTACCGGGAGCACGGCATGGAGTTCACCGGCGAGGAGCTGCCGGACTTCCTGCCCGCGGTCCTGGAGTTCTCCGCGCACGCGGGTCCTGTCCTCCTCCAGGAGCACCGGCCGGGCCTGGAGCTGCTGCGGCTCGCCCTCACCGATTTCGGCACTCCCTACGCGGCCGTCCTGAAGGCGGTGTGCGCGACGCTGCCGGGCCCCTCGCCGAAGGACCGGGCAGAGGCGCAGGCCCTTGCCCGGTCCGGTCCGCCGCGCGAGGACGTCGGTCTTGAACCCTTCGCAATGATCGGGGAGCACTGATGAGAACGCTGCTGTGGGGCGTCATCCCGTACGTGGTCGTCGTCCTCCTGGCGGCGGGCCTCGCCTGGCGCTACCGCTACGACAAGTTCGGCTGGACGACGCGTTCGTCACAGGTCTACGAGTCCAAGCTCCTGAACATCGCGTCGCCGATGTTCCACTACGGAATCCTGTTCGTCCTCGTCGGGCATCTGGTGGGCCTCTTCGTCCCCGAATCCTGGACGGAGAAGGTGGGCGTCAGCGAGCACACGTACCACCTGTTCTCGCTGTACGGCGGCACGGCGGCGGGCATCCTGCTGGTGCTGGGCATCCTGCTGCTGCTCTACCGGCGGCGCACGAACGCGCCGGTGTTCCGGGCGACGACCGCCAACGACAAGCTGATGTACCTGGTGCTGTTCGCGGCGATCGTGCTCGGCATGGTGGCCAAGCTGACGCATTCCTCGGGCGACGGCTACAACTACCGTGAATCCATTGCCCCCTGGGCCCGCAGCCTGTTCACCCTCCAGCCCGACACGGACATGATGGCCGGGGTCCCGGTCATGTACCAGATCCACGCGGTGGTCGGCATGGCGCTGTTCGCCCTGATCCCGTTCACCCGGCTCGTGCACATGTTCAGCGCGCCGGTGCAGTATCTGTTCCGGCCGTACGTGGTCTACCGCAGCAAGGACCCGAGCCGGGTCGGGCCGCGTCCGGAGCGGCGGGGCTGGGAGAAGACGGGGTCTTGAACCCTCACCCCCGCCGCCGGGCGGGGGCTAGCCTTCGGTGCCTTTCCCCTTCCCCTCCCCCGGCTTCTCGTCGTCCACTATCTCCGCGTCGACCACGCCCTCCTCGGGAGAGGACTCCGGGGCCCCCTGCGGGGTCTCGCCCGCACTCGTATACATGGCCTGCCCCATGCGCTGACTGACCGTGGCCAGCTTCTCCGCGCCCACGCGCAACGCCGCCGTGTCGTCGGCCTTGTCCTTCAGGAGGGTTTTCAGCTCCGTGGCCGCCGCCTCCACCTCGGTCCTTGTCTCGGCGGGTATCCGTTCCTCGTTCTCCCGCATGAACCGCTCGGTCTGGTAGACGAGTTGCTCCGCCTGGTTGCGGGTCTCCGCGGCCTCGCGCCGCTTGCGGTCCTCCTCCGCGTGCTCCTCCGCCTCCCGCACCATGCGGTTGATGTCGTCCTTGGGCAGCGCGGAACCGCCCGTCACCGTCATGCGCTGCTCGCGCCCCGTCGCCTCGTCCTTCGCGGACACGTGCATGATTCCGTTGGCGTCGATGTCGAAGGTGACCTCGATCTTGGGGACACCGCGCGGCGCCGGGGGCAGCCCGGTGAGGTCGAAGACGCCCAGCTTCTTGTTGTACGCGGCGATCTCCCGCTCCCCCTGGAAGACCTGGATGCCGACCGAGGGCTGGTTGTCCTCGGCGGTCGAGAACGTCTCCGAACGCCGGGTGGGAATCGTCGTGTTGCGTTCGATGAGCTTGGTCATGATGCCGCCCTTGGTCTCGATCCCGAGGGACAGCGGCGTCACGTCGAGGAGCAGGACGTCCTTCACGTCACCCCTGATCACACCGGCCTGGAGCGCCGCGCCGAGCGCCACCACCTCGTCCGGGTTGACCCCCTTGTGCGGCTCGCTCCCGGTGAGCTCCTTGACCAGTTCCGTCACCGCGGGCATCCGCGTCGAACCGCCCACCAGAATCACGTGGTCGACGGCGGAGAGCTTCACGCCCGCGTCCTTCACCGCCTGGTGGAAGGGGACTCGGCAGCGTTCGAGCAGGTCGGCCGTCAGCTCCTGGAACTGGGCGCGGGTCAGCTTCTCCGCCAGATGCAGCGGACCTTCCGCGGACGCCGTCACGTACGGCAGATTGATGTCCGTCTCGCTCGACGACGACAGCTCGATCTTCGCCTTCTCCGCGCCCTCCCGGAGGCGTTGCAGCGCCATCTTGTCCTTGGCGAGGTCCACTCCGTGCGCGTTCTTGAATTGCCGCACCAGGTACTCGACGATCCGCTGGTCCCAGTCGTCGCCACCGAGCTGCGTGTCGCCGTTGGTGGCCTTCACCTCGATGACGCCGTCGCCCATTTCCAGGAGCGAGACGTCGAAGGTGCCGCCGCCGAGGTCGAAGACGAGGACCGTCTGGTCGTCGCCCTTGTCGAGGCCGTACGCGAGGGCCGCGGCCGTCGGTTCGTTGATGATGCGGAGCACCTTCAGGCCCGCGATCTCGCCGGCCTCCTTGGTGGCCTGGCGCTGGGTGTCGTCGAAGTACGCGGGGACGGTGACGACCGCGTCCGTGACGTCCTCGCCCAGATAGGACTCGGCGTCTCGCTTGAGTTTCTGCAGGACGCGGGCGGAAAGTTCCTGGGCGGTGTAGCGCGTACCGTCCACCGAACCACCGTCAGGGAAGCGCCAACTCCCGTCGCCCATATGGCGCTTGACGGAGCGTGCGGTGCGCTCCACATTGGTGACCGCCTGCCGCTTGGCGACCTCTCCGACGAGGACGTCGCCGTTCTTGGCGAAGGCGATGACCGAGGGCGTGGTGCGCGCTCCCTCCGCGTTCGCGACGACCGTGGGATCACCGCCCTCCAGGACGGCCACCACCGAGTTCGTCGTACCGAGGTCGATCCCGACTGCACGTGCCATGTCCAGTCTCCTTCCACCGCGAGCCCGTTTCCCGGCGTACTCCGCCCTCCATCACAAAACTTGAGCGGCTTATTGTCAATGCCGCATATGACTGTGCCGCCGCCCCGGGAGGGACGGCGGCACGGTCCGGACCGCGTCAGGCGAGCTTCGCCGTCAGCGTGATCGTCGTACCCGTCAGCGCCTGGCTCACGGGGCAGTTCTTCTTGGCGTCCTCGGCGGCGGCGGTGAACGCGGCCTCGTCGATGCCCTCCACCGTGCCCTCGACGGTGAGGTGGATGCCGGTGATGCCGGTGCCCGGCTGGAACGTCACGTCGGCCGACGTGACCAGGCGGGTCGGCGGGGTGCCGGCCTGGGCGAGGCCGTTCGAGAAGGCCATGGAGAAGCAGCTGGAGTGCGCGGCGGCGATCAGCTCCTCCGGGCTGGTCTTGCCGTTGGCCTGCTCGGCGCGGGACGGCCAGGACACGGCCTGCTCGCCGATCCCGGACGAGTCGAAGGTGACGGTGCCGGAGCCCTCCAGCAGGTTGCCTTCCCAGACCGTGTGCGCGGAGCGCGTGGTAGCCACGATGCAGATCCCTTCAGTGCGGTTCCGTGATGCGTTCCGGAACTTCCGTGCACCCATCCGATCACACCCTGACTCAGCGCACGCGGAAGACCGGCCCACGGGCGGTGAACGGAAGGCGACCGTCGGACGGGAGCAGGTACGCGTGCTCCCTGCGGACCCGCAGCACGTCGCACTCCCCGTCGGTGATCACCAGGACGGGTGCCGCCGCGGGGAAGTCGTCCGCACGCTGGAGCAGATCGACGCCAGGCTGCAGCACGGTGCCGCCACGCCCCCGCACACGGACCCGCCCCGCGATCTCCGTGACCGGCAGATAGCCCGCGTCGTGCGGGGCGGCGTCGCAGAAGACGACACGCGCGGCCGGTACGTCGCGCGCGGTGGCGTACGAGGCGATGGCGCCCAGGGCCTTGCCCAGCAGGCGGCGGTCCATGGAGCCGGAGGTGTCGAGCACGACACCGAAGGTGCAGCGGGCGATCTCCTCGGGCGGGTGGTAGCGGCCCGCGCGCGGGATGCCGGGGGTCGATGCCTGGCGGCGCGACGGGCGGGCGTAGCTGCGCAGGGGTTCGGGGCGCGGCACGAACTCGTCGAACCAGCGGGCGAGTCGGGCGTCCCACGGCACGGGCGGATGCGTGAGCGCGCGGATCTCTTCGATGAGACCGCCCGGCAACAGCCCGCGGTTCTGCTCGCGATGGAGGTCGAAGCCCTGGAGGAGACCGCGCCGGTAGAACTCGTCGAGGTCGACGTAGTCGCCCACGGGCGCGCCGAGCGGCTCGCCCAGGATGTCGCCGCGGCCCTTGCCACGCAGGGTCGTCGCGAGGCGCCGCATGCGCCGCTGGTCGGTGACGATCCTGTCGTACACCTCCTCGGCGGCCAGGCCCGCGAGATCCGGGTCGAACAGCAGACCTTCCGGCATCTCCCCGACGCCCATCTCGCGCAGCCAGCCGTTGACGACGTAGTCGGCGGCCACGTTGAAGAGGTACGGGTCGCGGGCGCCGCGGCGGTCGCCGTGCCGGAGCGCGGCGTGCAGCATCTCGTGGGCCAGGATGAACCTCCACTCCTCGTCGGCGTACTGCTTCAGCGGGTTGATGTAGATCTCCCCCGCCGCCGCGTGCACGGCGGCCACGGAGATCTGGTGGGCGCGGGCGAGTTCGGCGTCGGCGACGATCGTCATGCCGGCCGCGATGCCGCCGAGGAGGGGGTAGGAGGACACGAACCAGCTGAGCGCGCGTTCCCAGGGGCGGGTGGGGACGCGCGCGCCCTTGAGCTCGTCACGTCGTCCGCCTGCCACGTCCATGGCGGCGGAGACGGTACGGGTGAGGGCGCGCGCGAAGTCGGTCTGCCAGTCCTTGACGGGGCCGTACCAGGAGGACCAGGGCACGAGGAGTTGGTCGGGTGCGGTGTCGCCCGCGCCGGCGCCGCAATTCTCGTATCCGGCGGGGATGCCGTCGCGGCGCCAGCGGGCGGCCAGCTGCTCCTCGTCGCCGCCGGGGAAGGTTGCGGGCAGGTTGTCGGGCGGGCGGCCTACGGGGAAGGTCTGCTGGAAGCGGTTCACGACTGTGCAGCGGGCGGCGAGGTCGTACCGGTCGGGCTGGGTCCGCTTCCCCTCTGCCGCGGGGACGTGTCCGAAGCCGAGGTGGAGGAGGCAGTGGGCCAGGGCCCACGCCCATTCTGCCGGGGCGGCGTGGCGGGTGGGGTGGGCATGGACGCAGCCGTCGGAGTCGACCTTTGCGTAGCCGTGGGGCGGGGCGGATTTGCAGGCGGTGCGACAGAAGGTGGCGTCGAGGGAATCGAGGGCGGGGTTGCGCCGGACCATCTCAAGTCCCTTGAGGTACGCCTCTGTTGCGGGGTCGGGCGGCTTCTCGTCGCTCTTTGCCTTGCCTCGGCTGGTCATGCGGGTAACTCCTCTTTCTCTTTCCCCAACCCCGCCCCTTCCCGGCTGTATCCATTGGCGGCTGCGCCGCGCAGGGGGCTCCGCCCCCAGACCCCCGGTCCTCAAACGCCGGACGGGCTGAAAGATCCAGCCCGGCCGGCGTTTG
>NZ_JBSGSG010000047.1:0-71729 GCF_053606765.1 Streptomyces sp. NPDC055189 | reverse complement strand
CGCGTGAACGTCCTCTACGCGATCCTCCGCGACCGACACGCCTACACACCACGGCCGCCTCTTCATCTCGTGGCTTGACGACAGCATTAGGCAGCCATCGCTTTCGCCAGTGCCGTGAGGGTGTCTTTGTCGATCTCGTTGCTCTTGTCGCCCAACGCCTTGAGCAGGGCCGCGACCATGCCGGGGCCGGGCGTGCTGCCCAGGAAGTCACGGGAGACGGGCGGGCCCCACTGGGCCAGGCCGCCGGCGCTCATGGGCGCCCACCCCGGCTCCAGGGAGGAGTCGAAGAGGTCGCCGTCGGCGTAGTGTTCGACCATCATCCGGTCGGGATCGCGCCAGTAGTCGAAGATCTGGCTGCCCTGGATGTGCCGACCGATGCCCCACACCCGGCGATAGCCCCGCTCGGCGAGGTGCTCCCCGCCCGCCGCCACGGCGTCGAGGTCGGTGACCTGGTAGGCGGAGTGCACGTACCCGACGCGCGGCCCCAGATGCATGGCCAGCGTGTGGTGATCCGCCGGTACGGTCCCCAGGTCGCAGCGCAGGAACGCCATCGTGGGTCCGCGGTCCCGCAGGTCGTCGAGGTACAGGAAGTCGCTGACGATCAGGCCGAGCGCTTCCAGGTACCACGACAGGGCCCGCCGGAACTTGGTCGTCTCCAGCACGATGTGCCCCAGCCGCTGTACTTGGGCCGCGGCGCGCGGAGCCCGCTGGGGCGTGTTGAACCGCACCGGCGTCGTGCCGAGGTTCAGCTTGAGCGGGTCGCGCTCCGCCAGGGCCGCCGGCCGGTCGAGGCCGGCGACGACGCGCACCGGAATCCCGCTGGGATCGGTGAGTTGCACGGCCTGGCCGCCGCCGAGCGGCAGGACGTTCGCCCCGGCCCAGCGGGCCAGCCGCCGCACGTCGGCGGCCGATTCGGCCAGGAATGCCGCGCCGGCGAAGCGGGCCGTACGGCCGCGGCGGATGACCAGGCACGGCGGGGCCGAGAAGGTGCCGCGCAAGGTGAGCCGGTCCGGTGTGCGCTCGTGGACGACGAACCCGAAGTCGCGGGCGAAGCGCTCCGCGCGGTCCAGGTCGGGCTTGACGAACTCCAGCCAGCCGAGCCCGACCACCTTGATCACCGGGTTGCGGGCCCGGCCCGGATGTTCTCCGCGCAGCGCGCCCGGCTCGCTGTGCAGACCGTGATGCACGTCGGCGCGGGCCGCTGCGGCCGGGACCTCGATCTCGATCACGCTGAACTCCTCTCGTCCGTGAGTGCGCGCCCCGACGGCGGACAGCGTGTGTCCGCCGGACCTGACGCTCAGCAAGATGATGACTTCATCAGTTTTGATGTGTCAATCATTTTCGCCGGGAAAGCGGCACGGACCGACCGAACGTGTACGGCCCCGGAAGCTCCGCCCTGTGTGCGCACCGGCGAGAGGAGAAAGCAGCATCTGACCAAGCCGGCACGCGGCAAGCGATGCCCGCCCGGCACGGGAAGCCCACGTGCCTCGTAGACTCCTGCCGAACAAACGGACCCGGGAAAGGCAGAGCAAGATGGTGAGCGATGAGGTCGCCGCACTTGACGACCCGGTGGGTGCGTCGCTCCGCGGACATCACGCACATCTGGCCCGCAGTAACGGCGCCGCCGTCAGCTATCTGCCCGGGGTCGCGACCTTCTCTGCCGTTGCTCCCGAAGCGGCAACAGAGGGATGGGCGGACCTGGTTCGACTGCTCGGGCGGGGCGAGTTCGCCGACATGTTCAGTTGCCCCGTGCTCCCGCCGCCGTCCTGGGAACCGGTCTTCGTCCTCGAAGGCCTGCAGATGACCTGGTCCGGCAGCGTCCGGCCCCCTGGCCCCTCCGCCGCCTCGGACGACGGCGTCGTCGAACTGGGTGCGGAGAGCGTGCCCGAGATGCTCGACCTCGCGGCGAGGACCAAGCCCGGCCCCTTCTGGCCGCGTACGCCCGAACTCGGCACCTACCTCGGCATCCGGGACAACGGCACCCTGGTGGCGATGGCGGGAGAGCGGCTCCGCCCTCCGGGCTGGACCGAGATCAGCGCTGTCTGCACCGCCCCCGAAGCCCGCGGCCAGGGGCACGCCGCCCGCCTCGTGTCGGCACTGACCTCGCGCATCGTCTCCCGGGGCGAGCGTCCCTTCCTGCACGTGGCGCAAGAAAACCACGAGGCGATCTCGCTGTATAAGCGGACCGGCTTCAGCACCCGCAGGCAAGTGACCTTCCGCGGATTCACCACTCCCTGATCACCTCGACGATCGCCGGTCAGCCGAGTGCACCCGCGCGCAGGCCCCTGGCCCTAGGAGGACGCAGGAGCGGGGCCGACCATCCACCGCACCACGTCGACAGCGCCGTAGGGTGCGCCGTCCGGGCTCAGTTCGGCCAGGAAGCCGAGGTCCTGGCCGAGCGTGGCGATGAGCGGTTCGACGCCTCCGTGCGGCCGTCGCTGGCCGAGTCCGACCGCGGCGAGCAGCCCGTTGCACAGGCACAACCGCCCCTCGGTGGCGGCCGGGTCGCCGCCCTTGCGTATGTAGACCGTCTCGGGTTCGGCCGGGCAGCGGTAGCCGATGGTTCCTCTGGGCGTTCGGTAGGGCGTACGCAGATATCCCAGGTCGCACACACGGCGGCGGTCGGCGATGACACCGGGGTCGGAGAGGGTGCCCGGCACCTGCGCGACCTTGAAGGGGAAGCCCGTCGGGGAGGCCAGGGGGTCGTTGCGCACCGCGAGGGTCCCGGCACGGGCCCGCGCCGTCAGCTCCCTGCGCAGTTCCGGCTCGATGCCGGAGTCCTCACTCAGCGCGAAGGCGCTGCCGATCTGCACCCCGGTGGCCCCGGCCGCGCGGGCGGCCGCGAGCCGGTCGGGGTGGGCGGTGCCGCCCGCCAGCCAGTAAGGGATGCCGAGTGCGGCCATCCTGGCCAGGTCGGGGTGGTCGCGCGGTCCGTAGACGGGATCGCCGTCCGGGTCGAGCAGTAGTCTGCCGCGCGGGGGTGCGCTGTGCCCGCCCGCGCCGTGGGTCTCGATGACGAAGCCGTCGGGACGGGTGATTTCATCCCTGGCGAGGTACGAGGCGAGCACGGGCAGGGAGACGATGGCCAGCACGTCGGGCCGCCGGAGCCCGGCGGCCACAGACACGACCCTTTCTGCTCCAACCCCCTTGGTGCTACTGGCGGTTGCGGGCCGATCAGCGCGCAGTCCGTCGATCCTCACGTCCTGCACCCGACGCCTCCCGCTGACGGTCCTGGCGCCGGTGCCGCCGGATCCTCCCGCCCCGCCGCAGGCACAGGCACCGCCTCCGCCCCCGCCCCCGCCTCCGCCTCCGCCTCCGCCGCAGCGGGTCTCCTCCTCCGCGACCGCGCCCCCGCTCAGGACCGCTCCTGGGTCGAAGCGGTGGGGGTGCGCCTCGTCGTCGCCTTCGACCGTGACGGCGACCGTCACGGGTTCCGCGCGGGCCAGGCGTGTGGCCAGCTCCGGGACGTGGCCGGGGACACCGGCACCGACCAGGACGCAGTCGACGCCCGCGAGTATCGCCCCGAACATCGCTGGCGCTAGGCCCAGTTCGACCTTGCCGAGGTAGTTGATGCCTACGCGGCCCTGGTGCCCCTCCTTGGCCAGCCACACCTCGACGAAGTTGCCGAGGATGGTCAGAAGCTCGGCGGAGCGGCCCCGCTCGGCCCGCAGCATGGGCACCGTACGAAAGCGTTCGTGCTCGCCGATGCCTCCCTCGACGTAGAAGCGGGCGACCGCCTCGGATGCCAACTCCGGTACGGGGAAAGCGTCGAGGGCGCGCCGCACATCGCCGCTCGGGTCGCCGAGCTGGAGTCGGCGCGCGAGTACCGCGTCGAGCGCGGTGCCGGAGACGACGCCGAGCTGTCCGGCGCGGGAGACGGCGCGGGCCAGCCGCCAGTCGGAGACGCCGACACCCATGCCGCCCTGGATGATCCGGGGCAGCCTCCCGCCCTCCGCGGCCTCCGGCGCAGCGGCCCCGGGCACAGCGTCCTTCGGCATGACGGTATTCGGCATAGCGCTCAACCTCGCTGCTGGAGCTCCGGAACCTACGGAACCGTAGGTTCCGCTCGGAACCCAGTCTGGGCCACTGCGGCCTGCCAAAACCCCGCCGAAGGGCCCGCGCCACGGGACCTTGGACCCCCGGGTGCGAGCCCGCCGCTCAGAGGAGGAGCAGCGTCACGAGCAGAACCACCGAGAGGCCCATCTCGATCAGGCCCACGGTGCGGATCCGCACGCCCCGGCCCGGCAGCAGCGCGGCACGCAGCAGGCACAGGGTGAAGAGCACCGCGAGCGGCGGGAACAGCACCGTCGCGCAGATCAGGGCCGCGCCGTGGTAGGCGATCGACCCGTACAGGAAGCGGCGGTTCCGGCGTTCGCGGATCATGGACTTCACGTACAGGACCGTGCCGCCGAAGTAGAGGAGGCAGGCAGCGGAGGGGCCGGCGCCCTCGCCGAGCGTCCCGCCGCCGAGCCGCAGCGCGACCAGGAGCATGGCACATGCGGGCACGATCGCGACCAGGCCGTTGACCAGCGCCCTCTCCCGGTTGCGCAGCGCGTAGAAGGTGTTGACCGCGAAGAACGGCAGCGCCGCGGCGCCCGCCACCGCCAGCCAGGGACGCACCGCGAGGAGCGGGGTGCCCAGCAGGATGAGCAAGGTGGCGAAGGTCAGGAACGGGCGGACGTGCCGCTCGGCGGCGCGGGGGTTGCGGGAGACGCGCTTCAGTCTGAGGTGCTGCTGGAGGTGGAAGGCCGCGGCGTAGGCCAGCAGCCAGCACACGAACAGGAGCAGGTGCAGCCATCCCGGATCCCCCAGGAAGGTGCCCGCGGCGAACGGCACGGCCAGCATGGCCCAGGCGCCGTGCTGGTCGGGTATCCACTTGGAGCGGCTCATCAGCGACAGACCTTCCGGAAGCGACATGCGGACCCTACGGCCCGGCGGGCCAAAAGCCCCCTCGTGTGCGCTATTTGACCCGGACTCACACCATGTCACGGGCGCGGACCGCGAATTGCGGAATTAGGTCACTGCCCGCTGGGACTTAAGTCCTCGGGTTCTGCCCGATGAGCGGGCTTAGGGTCTTAACAGGCCACCGAATTTCCCGGCGAGTTGTCGGCAAGTCATGGCCGGAGTCTTTCCCATTTCGGAGGGTCACGTTGCGGCACAATCAACGCGGAGCCGCGGAGACGCTGCTCAAGGCCGGACGGTATTTCAGCCGGGCCGACGTTTCCGACGACCTTCGCTCGGTGCACCACACCGGCGGGCGTGACGGCGAGGCCTTCTACCGGGACCGCTGGAGCCACGACAAGGTGGTGCACTCCACGCACGGCGTGAACTGCACCGGCTCCTGCCGCTGGAAGGTCTTCGTCAAGGACGGCATCATCACCTGGGAGACCCAGGCCACCGACTATCCCTCGGTCGGCCCGGACCGCCCCGAGTACGAGCCGCGCGGCTGCCCCCGCGGCGCCTCCTTCTCCTGGTACAGCTACTCGCCGACGCGGGTGCGCCACCCCTACGTGCGCGGCACCCTCCTGACGATGTACCGCGAGGCGAAGAAGCGCCTGAAGGATCCCGTCCTGGCCTGGGCCGACATCCAGCGCGACCCGGAGCGCCGGCGCGCCTACCAGCAGGCGCGCGGCAAGGGCGGCCTCGTCCGGGCGAGCTGGGAGGAGGCGGTGGAGATCGCCGCCGCCGCCCAGGTGCACACCATCAAGGAGCACGGCCCCGACCGCATCGCGGGCTTCTCCCCCATCCCCGCCATGTCGATGGCCTCGCACGCCGCGGGGGCGCGTTTCCACTCGCTCATCGGCGCCCCGATGCTGTCCTTCTACGACTGGTACGCGGACCTGCCGGTCGCCTCGCCGCAGGTCTTCGGCGACCAGACCGACGTACCGGAGTCCGGTGACTGGTGGGACGCCGCGTATCTGATGATGTGGGGCTCCAATGTGCCGGTGACGCGCACGCCGGACGCGCACTGGATGGCCGAGGCGCGTTATCGCGGCCAGAAAGTCGTCACCGTGTCCCCGGATTTCGCGGACAACACCAAATTCGCCGACGAGTGGATGCATCCGCACCCGGGAACGGACGGCGCACTCGCCCTTGCGATGGGCCACGTCATCCTCAAGGAATTCTTCGTCGACCGGCAGACGGACTTCTTCACCGATTACGTACGCCAATACACCGACCTGCCGTTCCTGGTCACCCTGCGGGACACCGAACAGGGTCTTGTCCCGCACAAGTTCCTCAACGCCGCCGACCTCGGCGAGTCCACCGAGAACGCCCGCTGGAAGACCGTCCTGGTCGACGACACGAGCGGCGAGCCCGTCATACCCAACGGCACCCTCGGCCACCGCTGGGGCAGCAGCGAAACCCCCGAGTGGAACCTCGACCTGGGCGACACCGTCCCCCGCCTCAGCCTGTACGACGAGGCTCTGCACGGCGAGGCGGGCGCGGACACCGCCGAGATCGTGCTTCCCCGCTTCGAGGAGGACACGGACACCACGATGCGGCGCGGCGTGCCGGTGCGGCGGATCGGCGGGCACCTGGTCACCACCGTCTTCGACCTGATGCTCGCGCAGTACGGCGTCGCCCGCGAGGGCCTGCCCGGCCAGTGGCCCACCTCCTACGAGGACGCCTCGCAGCCCGGCACCCCCGCCTGGCAGGAGACCCTCACCTCCGTCCCGGCCGCCCAGGCGGCGCGCGTGGCAAGGGAGTTCGGGCAGACGGCCGAGCAGTCCAAGGGCCGCTGCATGATCCTGATGGGGGCCGGGACCAACCACTGGTTCCACTCCGAGACCATCTACCGCGCCTTCCTTGCCCTGCTCACCCTCACCGGCTGCCAGGGCCGCAACGGCGGCGGCTGGGGCCACTACGTCGGCCAGGAGAAGTGCCGCCCGGTCACCGGCTGGGCCACCCTGGCCAGCGGCGCCGACTGGGCCCGCCCGCCCCGCCACATGATCGGCGCCGGCTGGTTCTATCTGCACACCGACCAGTGGCGCTACGACACCCTGCCCGCCGAATCCCTCGCCTCCCCGCTGGCCGACGGGCACTTCGAGGGCATGAGCGGCGCCGACTGCCTGGCCGCCTCCGCCCGCATGGGCTGGATGCCCTCCTACCCCACCTTCGACCGCAATCCCCTGGACCTCGGCGAGGCCGAGGACCCCGTCCAGCACACCGTGGACGAACTCAAGGCGGGACGGCTGAAGTTCGCGGGCGAGGATCCCGACGCGCCCGGCAACTGGCCCCGGGTGCTGACCGTGTGGCGGGCCAATCTCCTCGGCTCCAGCTCCAAGGGCAACGAGTACTTCCTCAAGCACCTGCTGGGCACCCACTCCAACCTGCCCGACGACGGCCCGCGCTGCGCGCCGCGCGATGTCACCTGGCACCAGCAGGACGTCGAGGGCAAACTCGATCTGCTGCTGGCCATGGACTTCCGCATGACGTCGACCACGCTCCTTGCGGACGTCGTGTTCCCGGCCGCCACCTGGTACGAGAAGCACGACCTGTCCTCCACGGACATGCACCCCTTCCTGCACGCCTTCACCCCGGCCGTCGACCCGCCCTGGCAGGCCCGCTCCGACTTCGACGCCTTCCTGACGCTGGCCCGCAGGTTCGGCGAACTGGCCGCCGAGCACCTCGGCGTACGCAAGGACGTGGTGGCGACCGCGCTGCAGCACGACACCCCCGGCGGGGAGATGGCGCAGCCCGGCGGCGTCGCGCTCGACTGGTCGAAGGGCGAATGCGAGCCCGTGCCGGGGCGCACCATGTACAACCTGGCGGTCGTGGAGCGTGACTACGGCGCCGTCGGCGAGAAGTTCGCCGCCCTGGGCCCGCTGATCGACACCCTCGGCGTCACCACCAAGGCCATCACCTTCGACGTGGGCGAGGAAGTGGCCTACCTGGGCGAGAAGAACGGCACGGTCCGGGGCGGAGTGGCCGACGGGCGGCCCCGCATCGACACCGCCCAGCGTGCCTGCGAGGCGATCCTCTCGCTGTCCGGTACCTCCAACGGCCGCTTGGCCACCCAGGGCTTCGAGACCCTGGAGAAGAAGGTCGGCACGGAGATGGCCCACCTGGCCGCCGAGGCCGAGGGCAAGCGCGTCAACTTCGCCGACACCCAGGCCCGCCCGGTCCCCGTCATCACCTCGCCCGAATGGTCGGGCAGCGAGTCCGGCGGCCGGCGCTACACCGCCTTCACCGTCAACACCGAGCACCTCAAGCCCTGGCACACCCTCACCGGACGCCAGCACTTCTTCCTGGACCACGACTGGATCCACGAGGTAGGCGAGGCACTGCCCGTCTACAAGCCACCGCTCAACATGCACCGCCTGTACGGAGAACCGCAGTTGGGCCGGGTCGACGAGAAGACGGTCGCCGTGCGCTACCTCACCCCGCACAACAAGTGGGCCGTGCACTCCATGTACCAGGACAACCTGTACATGATGTCGCTTGGCCGGGGTGGCCAGACGATCTGGATGTCCCCGCAGGACGCCGAATCGATCGGCGTGGCGGACAACGACTGGATCGAGGCGGTCAACCGCAACGGCGTCGTCACCGCCCGCGCGATCGTCTCCCACAAGATGCCGCCCGGCACCGTCTACATGAACCACGCCCAGGAGCGCACGGTCGGCGTCCCGCGCACCGAGAAGACCGGCAAGCGCGGCGGCATCCACAACTCCCTCACCCGCGTGATGCTCAAGCCCACCCATCTCATCGGCGGCTACGCCCAGTTGACCTGGGCGTTCAACTATCTCGGGCCGACCGGAAACCAGCGCGACGAGGTCACCGTCGTACGCCGCCGCGCCCAGGAGGTGCAGTACTGATGCCCCGAGACACCGCCGCCCCCGGGCGCGTCATGGCCCAGATCGCCATGGTGATGAACCTCGACAAGTGCATCGGCTGCCACACCTGCTCGGTCACCTGCAAGCAGACGTGGACCAACCGGCAGGGCACCGAGTACGTCTGGTTCAACAACGTCGAGACCCTCCCCGGCCAGGGCTACCCCCGGCGCTGGGAGGACCAGGAGAAGTGGAAGGGCGGCTGGGAGCGCACCCGCTCCGGCAAGCTGCGCCTGCGTTCCGGCTCGCGCGCCAAGCGCCTGGGCAGCATCTTCGCCAACCCGGACCTGCCGGGGCTCGACGACTACTACCAGCCGTGGAGTTACGAGTACAAGAACCTCACCGACGCTCCGGCGGGCGACGACCTGCCCACCGCCCGGCCCGTCTCCCAGGTCACCGGCGCCCCCATGGAGAAGATCGAATGGGGTCCGAACTGGGACGACAACCTGGGCGGCGCACCCGAGCACGGGCCGCGCGATCCGATCGTGGAGAAGATCCGCGACGAGGTGGGCGAGAAGATCCGCTTCGAGTTCGAGCAGTCCTTCATGTTCTACCTGCCGCGCATCTGCGAGCACTGCCTCAACCCCGCGTGCGTCTCCGCCTGCCCCTCCGGCGCGATGTACAAGCGCTCCGAGGACGGCATCGTCCTGGTCGACCAGGACACCTGCCGGGGCTGGCGGATGTGCGTCAGCGGCTGCCCGTACAAGAAGGTCTACTTCAACCACGCCACCGGCAAGGCCGAGAAGTGCACCTTCTGCTTCCCGCGCGTCGAGGTCGGCATGCCCACGGTGTGCTCGGAGACCTGCGTGGGCCGCATGCGCTATCTCGGGGTCATGCTCTACGACGCGGACAAGGTCGCCGAAGCGGCCGCCGTCGAGGACGAACACGACCTGTATCCAAGCCAGTTGGACTGCTTCCTCGATCCGCACGACCCGGCCGTGCAGGCTGCGGCGCGCGCGTCCGGCATCACCGACGAGTGGCTCGCGGCGGCCCGCCGCTCCCCCGTCTACGACCTGATCGCCACCTACCAGGTCGCGCTGCCGCTGCACCCGGAGTACCGCACGATGCCGATGGTCTGGTACGTGCCGCCGCTCTCGCCCGTCGTCGAGGCCGTCGCCGCCACCGGGAACGACGGCGAGGACGCGGGCAACCTCTTCGGGGCCATCGACGCGATGCGCATCCCCGTGGAGTACCTGGCGCAGCTCCTCACCGCCGGGGACACGGACGTCGTCGACGCCGTGCTGCACCGGATGGCCGCCATGCGCGCCTACATGCGGCGCATCAACCTCGGCGAGGAACCCGACGAGAGCATCGCCCGGGCCGTCGGCCTGTCGGGGGTCGAGATGCGCGACATGTTCCGGCTGCTGGCCGTGGCCAAGCTGGAGGACCGCTTCGTGGTGCCGAGCGCGGCCCGGGCGGACGCGGACGCGCTGGCCGACGCACACCCCTTCCAGGACGCCGATGACCCGGCCCGGGCGGCCTGCCCGGTCGCGGGGCTCCCCGATGCCTCCGGATCCCCTGCGCGCGTCCTGCTCAATCTCGGAGCCACCCGGAGGAGCGCATGAGCGCGCCCGCCGCAGAATCCGTGACCGCGCCGGTCAGTGCCGACGACGTCACCCGGCTGATCGTGGGCCGCTGCCTGGAGTATCCCGAAAACCGGCTGTACGCGGAGCTGCCCGCCCTGCGTGCGGCGCTGGACGAGGCGCCGCCCGGCGCCGCCGCGCTCCTGTCCCGCTTCCTCGACCACGTCGCCGCCACCGAGCCGCTCGACCTGTGCGCTCACTACACGTCCACCTTCGACACCCGCAACCGCCGCTGCCTCTACCTCACATGGTGGGCCGACGGCGACACCCGGCGGCGCGGTATGTCCCTCGTCCGCGTCAAGCAGATCTACCGCGAGCACGGCCTGCGCTACGCCGACGAGGAGCTGCCCGACTTCCTGCCCGTCGTCCTGGACTTCGCCGCCCGCCGCCCCGAGGCGGGCACCGCCCTGCTGGAAGAGCACCGGGTCGGTCTCGAACTCCTTCGCCTTGCCGTCGCGGCGGCGGACACCCCCTACGCGGCGGTCCTCGAAGCGCTGTGCACCACGCTTCCGGGCCCTTCCCCCAAGACCAGGGAGGAGGCCAAGGCGATGGCCCGCAAGGGGCCGCCGCAGGAGCTCGTCGGCATCGGCTCACCGCCGGAGCCCTTCGGCGCGGTCATCGACCTGCCCTGGCCCACCCGCTCCGTTGACAACGCCATTCCCGAAAGGCCGTCGGCATGACCGATCTCCTCCTGTGGGGCGTGCTGCCCTACGTCTCGATCGCGCTGCTGATCTCGGGCACCGTCTGGCGCGCCCGCTACGACCGGTTCGGCCGCACCAGCCACTCCTCCCAGCTGCACGAGTCGCGGCTGCTGCGGATCGGCTCGCCGCTGTTCCACTTCGGGATGCTGTTCGTCGTACTCGGCCATGTGGTGGGCCTGCTGATCCCGCAGAGCTGGACCGACGCGTTCGGCGTCAGCGACCACACCTACCACCTGGTGGCGGTCGGCACCGGAGCGATCGCGGGCGCCGCGGCCATCGCCGGGATCGGAGTGCTCGTCTACCGCCGCTTCGCGGTGCCCGCCGTGCGCCGGGCCACCCTGCGCAGCGACCACCTGATGTACACCTTCCTGCTCGGCGCGATCGTCCTCGGTCTCCTTGCCACGATCCTCAACTCGACCGGTGCGACGAACGGTTACAACTACCGCGAGGGCATCTCGCCGTGGTTCCGCTCGCTGTTCACCTTCTCGCCCGACTACCAGCTGATGGCGGACGCGCCCCTCGCCTTCAAGCTGCACATCCTGTTCGGATTCACCCTCTTCGCGCTCATTCCCTACTCGCGCCTGGTGCACATGTTCAGCGCCCCGGTGCGCTACGTCTTCAGGCCCTTCGTCGTCTATCGCAGCCGGGACCCGAAGCGGCTGACCCCGCGTCCCGAGCGGCGCGGCTGGGAGCGGGTCCGGTGACGACGACCGCTCCTGAAGCCCTGACGACGGCCGACCCCGGCAAGCTCGTGCGCACGCCACGGCACGCGGTCGCCGACCGCCCCTTCCTGGTCATCTGGGAGGCGACGCGGGCCTGCCCGCTGGCCTGTCTGCACTGCCGGGCCGAGGCCAACACCCGGCGCAGTCCCTTCGAGCTGGACGGGGCGCAGGCCCGCGCCCTGATGGACCAGATCGCCGCCTTCGGCCGGCCCCACCCGCTGTTCGTCATCACCGGCGGCGACCCCTTCCAGCGCCCGGACCTGGCCGACCTCATCGCCTACGGGACGCAGTTGGGCCTGCGGGTCGCGGTGTCGCCGTCCGGCACGCCCACCCTCACGCGGCGGAACCTGACGGCGGTGCGTGACGCGGGCGCCGTCGCCCTCTCGCTCAGCGTGGACGCGTCCACCGCCGCGCGCCACGACGCCTTCCGGGGCGTCGAGGGGGTCTTCGCCCTGACGCTGCAAGGCTGGCGCACGGCGCGCGACCTCGGCCTGAAGGTGCAGATCAACACCACGGTCTCGCGGCACAGCCTCGACGACCTGGCCGACATCGCCGAGCTCGTGCGCCGCGAGAAGGCCATGCTGTGGTCCGGGTTCCTGCTCGTGCCCACCGGCCGCGGCGCCGACCTCGCCTCGCTCACGCCCGCCGAGACCGAGGACGTCCTGCACTTCCTCTACGACTGCGGGGCGTTCATGGCCACCAAGACCACCGAGGGACACCACTTCCGGCGCGTCGTGCTGCAGCGGACCGCTCTGGCCGAGCTGGGCGAAGCACCCCGCACCGGGGAGCTGCACGCCCGCCTGACGGCACGGGCCGCCGCGCTCGGGCTCTTCGACGGCGAGCGGCGCACGAACCGGCGACCGCCCATGGACGTCTCATCGGGGCGGGGCTTCGTCTTCGTCTCGCACACCGGCGAGGTCACGCCCAGCGGCTTCCTGCCGCTGTCGGCGGGCAACACCAAGCACCGCCCGCTGACCGACATCTACCGCACCTCGCCGCTGTTCACCCAGCTGCGCGACCCCGACCTGCTGCGCGGCAAGTGCGGGCGCTGCGAGTACCGGACGCTGTGCGGCGGTTCGCGCTCCCGTGCCTACGCCGTCACCGGGGACTACCTGGCGGCCGACCCCTGGTGTGCGTATGAGCCGGGTGCGCCGGAAGCCCGTACGGGTGCCCCCGAACAGGGCCCCTCCCCCACCAAGGAGTCCACGTGCCCTCAGTGATCGTCATCGGCGGCGGCATCAGCGGTCTCGCCGCCGCATGGGAGCTGCGCGGCAAGGCCGAGGTCACCGTCCTGGAGGCGGGCGAGCGCGTGGGCGGCAAGCTGCGCACCGGCACGCTGGCCGGTACTCCCGTCGACGAGGGCGCGGAGTCCGTCATGGCGCTGCGCCCCGAAGCCGTACGGCTCGCGGAGGAGGTCGGCCTCGGCGACAGCCTGCGCGACCCGGAACCCGCCCCCGTCACCTTCTGGACGCGAGATGCCCTTCGCCCGCTGCCCGCGGGCCATGTAATGGGCATTCCCGCGGACGCGGCCGCCCTCAACGGCACCGGCCTGCTGTCCGACGAAGGGCTCGCCAGGCTGGCGCGGGAGGAGGCGATCCCCGCGCACCCCGTCCTCACCGAGGGAACGGATATCAGCATCGCCGCGTACCTCGCGCCCCGCATCGGCCGGGAAGCGGTGGACCGTCTCGTGGAACCGCTGCTCGGCGGGATCTACGCCGGGCGCACCGATGAGCTCTCCCTGCGCTCGGCGATGCCCTTCCTCGCCCCCGTCGCCGCCTCGGACGAATCCCTGCTCGCCGCTCTGCGCCGCCGCCGGGACAGCGCGAGCACGGCGCCGGGGCCGCGGCCGAGCGTGGTCCGGGGCATCGCGGGCGGCACCGGCCGGCTGCCGCGCGCGGTGGCCGCCGCGAGCGGGGCCCGCGTCCTGACCAGCAGCACCGCCCTCGCCCTGGAGCGCGCTCAGGGCCACCGCTGGCGGGTCCACGCGGCCACCGAGTACGGGCCGGCGGCGCTGGATGCCGACGCGGTGATCGTCGCGCTGCCCGCGCACGCCGCGGCCACGCTCCTGGGCCCGCACTCCCCGGCCGCCCGGGCCGAACTCGACGCCGTCCGCTACGCCGGATCGGCCGTCATCACCATGGCGTTCGCCCGTCAGTGGCAGGGCAGTCCTTCCCCGGGCCTCAACGGCTTCCTCGTCCCGCCGGTGGACGGCCGCACGATCAAGGCCGCCACACTCCTGTCCCACAAGTGGGCCTGGCAGCGTGAGGAGGCACCGTCGAAACTGATCGTGCGCGCCTCGGTGGGCCGGGTGGGCGAGGAGCACCTGCTCGATCTCGACGACCGGCGCCTGGTCGCTCTCGCCCGGGCCGAACTGAGCCAGGCCCTGGGCCCGATGAGCGACCTGCACGCCTCGAAAGTCACGCGCTGGCGCCAGGGCCTGCCGCAGTACGAGGTGGGGCACGCGGATCGGGTCGCCGCCATCCGGGAGGCGGTCGGCAAGCTATCCGGTGTCGCACTGTGCGGGGCGCTGTACGAAGGGGTGGGCGTCGCCGCCTGCGTCGCGACGGGGCGGGCAGCGGCCCAGCGGCTGCGGGAGGAGTAGGCACAAGCGGTGGAGCCGCCCGCCCCCAGGGGCGGGCGGCTCTTTCCTGCATACCGGGCAGGTGTCGCCGTCAGCGGGCGGTGAACGACCGGACGGAGGACTTCTTGACACCCCCTCCGTTGATCACGAACTGGGATCCGGGCTCCTTGAAGATGTCGCCGTCGCGCGAGCCGCTGATCGTCACGTCCGTGAGCGTGGCACTGCCGCGGGCGCCGCCCATGGCCAGGATGCCCGAGCCGTTGTTGGACTTGGAGATCGTCACGTCGGAGATCTTCACGTCCGGCATGGCGCCGCCGCCCGTCTTGAACTGGATGCCGTCGTAGGTGGAGTCATGGATGTCGGTGTCGCGGATCGTGACGCCGGGGATGTCCGGGCCCTGGGCGAACAGCGTGATGGCGCCGAACTCCTGGTCCTCGTTCCAGAACGCGCCGCCGGTGCGGTAGAGCCCGTTGTTGGCGATCAGCGTCTGGCCGGTGAAGGGGATCGGGTCGTGGTCGGTGGCGAGCATGATGCCGGGGTAGTTCATGGTGTCGTACACGAGATTGTTCTCGATCTTGTTGCCGTAGCCGCCGTACACCGCGATGCCGTTGGCGCGCCAGGGCAGCTGCACGGTGTTGTTGCGGAAGACGTTGTCGTGGCCGACGTCCGTCGAGGTGTCCTTGACGTACTTGCTGGCCCACACGGCCAGGGCGTCGTCGCCCGTGTTGCGGAAGGAGGAGTTGAACACGGTTGAGTTGCGGGTGCCGTTGGTGAAGTTCACGCCGTCGGCGTAGGTGTTGCGGATGCGCATCCCGTTGAACTCCAGGCCGTCGCCCGGACCCCACAGCTCGGGGATGTTGCTGTAGTCGCGACCGACCCACGTTCCGACGTTGGCGTGCTCGATCCACACATCATTGATCTTGGTGTTCTTGCCGAAGCGGCCGTTGAGGCCCACGCCGCCTTCCGCGTTGCCGTCGCCGCCGCGGATGGTGCCCGAGCCGAAGATGGCGATGCCGGAGATCTTGGTGTTGTCGTCGATGTCGAAGCCGAAGTTGCCCTCGTGCGGGTGGTTGATGCCGCCGGCCTCGTGCGGCGGGGTCAGGGTGTAGAGCTGGGAGTGCCACATGCCCGCGCCGCGGATGGTCACGTCACGGATGCCGACCTGGTTGAACTGGCCGCGGTTGAGCGGGTCGTCGGTGAGGATCTTCTGTTCCTGGCGCCACTGTCCGGCCGGGATCCACACGCAGGCGATGTCGCCCTTCTGGTCGGCGGTCACGGCCTTCTGGATGGCGTTCGTGTCGTCGATGCCGTCGTTGGGGACCGCTCCGTAGGCGGTGATCGAGGTGCATTCGGCGGGCTTGCTCGCGGCGGGCGCCACCTGCTCCAGGTCGACCAGGTCGACGATGTAGAACGCGGCGTCGTCACCGGCGTCGCGCTGCAGCTTGAACTTGGTGCCCTGCGGATAGGTCTGGGTGAGCAGGGCGTGCGATTCGTCGAAGAGGCGCCGCGCGTCGCCGCCGGGCCGGTTGGTCAGGCCCTCGGGCTGGTCGGTGTTGCCGTAGAGCCAGCTGTGCTTGGAGGACAGGGTCAGCTTCTGCACGAACTTGCCGTCCGCGTACAGGCTCAGGGTCTTCTCCTGGCCGCCGCCGCCCGCGGCGTCGGGGATCGAGTTGCGTACGACGATGGAGTTGGCCGCGCTGGTGGAGGTGAACTCCACGAACTGGCCGGCGGAGTTGAGGCGCACGGACTTGCGGCCCGAGGACTCGGTGGCGAAGTTGGTGTGGCCGAAGGTGCGCTCGGCGTCGGCCTCCAGGAGCGTGCCTTCGTAGCGTCCGTCCTCCGCCTCGTACTCGGCATACGGCACGGCCGCGCCGCGTCCGACCACGATGGAGCGGGCGAAGACGTTGTTGTTCTCGTTGGTCTCGGCGACGGTGTTGGTGGCGTCGGCGGTGGCGGTGAGCGTGGCGCCGCCGCTGGTCGCCGTCCAGCTGCCGCTGATGTCCACGGTGGCCGTCTCGCCCGCGGCGATGGCCGGGGCCGAGCCGTTGAGGGTGGCATCGCCCACCGTCAGGCGGGTCACCGATCCGGCGCTCACCCCGCTGGTGCCGCGGTTGTGGACCTTCGCGGCGAAGGTGACCTTGGCGCCCACAGCGGGGTTGGCGGGATTGGACGTGATGCCGGTGATTTCGAGGTCGGGGCCGGGGCTCTGGCCGACCGTCAGCTTCTCCTCGGCGGTGCGGCTGTTGTTGTCGTCGTTCTGCTCGTCGATGGTGTCGGTGGGGTCGACGACCGCGGAGACGGTGTAGCTGCCCTGGGCGCGCTTGCCGATGTCCACCTTGACGGTGGCCGACTCGCCGGCGCCGAGTGCGGGTACCGCCGCGCTGCCCGCGACGGTACCGCCGAGGCTGACGTTCACCGTGGTCGCGGCGGCGGCCGCGCTGCCGGTGTTGCGCACCGTGGCGTTGACGTTGATCTTGTCGCTCTCGGAGGGCTTGGCCGGATCCCAGGTGAGGTTCGAGACGGTCAGGTCGGGATTGGGCGCCGGGGTGCCGATCACCTGGAACTCGGCGGCCTGGGCACCGTATCCGGAGCTGTTGCTGTAGATCTTCAGCTGGACGTCGGCGTACCGGCCGCTGACCGGGATGCTCACGGAGTTGCGGTTGCCGGAGGGGCTGAAGCTGTAATCGGCGCGCGCCTTGAGGGACTTGAAGCCCTGGGCGGACTGCTCGCGGCCGAGCACCTCGATGTTCTGCGTGCGCGTCGCCCAGGCCGCGTCGGGGTTGAGCTTGACGACGACCGAGTCAAGGTCGGCGTTGGCGCCGAGCTTGACCGTCAGCGTCGAGGGGTGGCCGCTCGATTCCCAGTAGGTGCTCGTGCTGTTGTCGTTGGCGTTGGTGGCGAAGTAGTTCTGCGTCGACGAGGACGCCTCGATCGGCTTGTTCAGCGCGAGGTTCGCGGGCTCGGCCGCGGGCCGCGCGGGGGCCGCGCCGGCGGTGGCGGGCACCAGGCCCAGGGCTATCAGTCCGGCACTGAGCGCGGCGGTGATCAGCCGTCTGCTGCGTGGCTTCCATCTCATGGCGTCCTCTGTTCCACGGGGGCTGCGGGTGCCGCGGTGCGCCTGGCCGGCGCAGCGCGGGGAGGAGCGGGGGCTTGCTGAGCGGTCGGATCACCCGCGTGAACTCATGACGCATCCGGGCCTGTTGGGGCGGCAGCCCGGATGGGACGGTGCGGGTGTATATGACATTTTCTTAATCCAGTCGATTTCTTGCTCCCACGAGAGCACAGATTTGCCGCACACCCCGGGAATGTCAACGCTTCGCACACACCCTGCAACTCCCGCCCGCCCCGGCGCAGTTCAGATCCCGCAGCCGCCGCTGACGCCGCATCCCAGGCCAACGAGGTGATGCAGCGGTGCGGCGGCGCCGCCAGACCCGGCCGGGGACGCGAATTTCTTGCTCGATTCCATCAGAATCTTGCGATCTTGCATTGCGGCCGGGCGGGCGGGGCCAGGCGGGCGGGCGGCCCGCGCTCGTCAGGCTGTGCTCAGCGGATGGGCCGCCGTCGCCGAACGCGGGGGCCAGGCGCGCGGGGCAAGGATGCCCAGGACATAGGCGCGGGCGACGAGGGCCGGGCGGGTCGCGGCGCCCAGCAGGTGCCGCAGGCGGCTGAGGTGGTAGTCGACCGTCTGCCGCGACAGCTTCAGCGAGGCGGCGATGTCGCCGTTGCTGCTGCCCTCCGCCAGGAGGGAGAGGATGCGCAGCTGCGCAGCGGTGAGCGCCGGATGGGCCTCGTGGGCCAGGCTCTGGTGGGTGACCACGACCCAGACGTGGCGGGCCCGGCCGGCGGAATGGCCGATCGTCGTCAGGTGCAGCTGCGCCCGGCGCTGCAGCCCCTCGGTGTCGACGAGCACCGCGGATGTCTCAAGGCGTCTGACACGGCGGGCTATCAGGCCCTTCCACCGTCGGTGCAGCCGGTCGAGGTCGGGCTCGGGGGCGAGCAGGGTGTGCGCCCGGCGCCCGACCAGATCGGGCAGGCTCAGGCGGAACAGTTCGGCGGCCGCCGCGCTCGCCTCGATCACGCGTCCGTTCGCCGAAAGCAGCGCACAGGGCAGGCCGCTGTGGTCGCGCAGGGCCTGCAGGTTCTCCTCGGCCTCCTGGCGCTGGACGGTGGCGCGCAGATGGTCGGTGACATCCACATAGATCCCCGCGACACAGGTCTGCGCGTTCTCCCGTACGGGAAAACGGTGGCCCACCGCCCGGCCCGCGCTGCCGTCCGGGCGGCGGTAGCCCAGCGTGTGGCGCACCGCCGTCCCCCGCGTGAGGATCTCCTGGTCCAGGGTGCGGAACTGGTCGGCCTCGGCGGGCGCGTCGAAGTCCTCGATGAACTTGCCGACGACCTGCTCGGGGACGGTGCCGTAGAGGTGCGCGTAGGCGTGGTTGGCCCACAGATAGCGTCCCTCGCAGTCCCGGATGAACGCGGCGGCCGGGGCGAGGTCCACGAGCTCCGCGAAGGCGGCATACCGGCGCGGCGCCGCGGCCCGGGCATCGACCTCCACCGCCAGGCCGCGCCTGCGACCGCGGACGCCGCCCTCGCGGACGCCGTCCTCGCGCAGGGGCCAGCTGACGTCGAAGGTACGGCCGTCGAACCGGGCCTGCCAGCGGCCCTCCTGCGGCCGATGCCCCGGGCCCGCCAGCTCCTGGCGCATCCGGTCCAGGAAACGCTGCGCCGTACTCGTATCGGCGAAGGCGCCGCCCCCTCGCTCCAGCACGTGCCACGGCTCGTCGACTTCCCACCAGAACACGGGAAGGTGCTCGAGCAGTGCCTTGAGGCTGGAATCGTCCACAGCGGTCTCCGTCCGTATACGACTGGCTGACGCACAGTCACAGCGCATTGGATAACCCGCCCCGGCTCTACGCATGCCCTAATCCCGGCCGGTGTCCCGAAATGACGGTCGGACCCGGCGGCCCAATACGCCCTGCGACTCAGGCATTTGCCTGAGTCGCAGGCGCCCGCGGCGGCCTCGCACACCCCTGCGGCCTGGTCCCCTTGAGTGAGCGGGTGAACACGCCCCGCCACATACGAGAGCCGCCACATACAAGGGCCGGGAGATTTCCCCGGCCCCACAGGTATCGCCGCCGCAGACGGCGATACGCGACCCACCGGATGAATCGGGAGACGAGTTTCAGTGAGCAAGGTGCTGTTAGTGCATGCCAAGGGCGGTCCGCCGCTCGGTCACGTCCTGTCCCGGACGGCCGCGAGAGCGGAAGTGCACCTGCTGGCCCTCAGCGCTCTTCCTCCCTCCGTCGCGGACTCCGCCCGCGGTCTCTGCGCCTCGATCACCACGCCTTCCGACGCCCAGCGCGCCGACCTCGTGTCACTGATCGTCTCGGAGGCCGGGGCCGTGGGCGCGGACGCCGTGCTCACCTTCTCCGAGTACGCGGTCGTGGCCGTCGCCGAGGCGTGCCAGGAGCTCGGACTCGCGGGGGCGGGCAGTGCCGCCGCGCTCGCCCGTGACAAGCGGCTGATGCGCCGCACCTGGCAGGAACACGGCCTGGCCCAGCCCGCGTTCCGTCCCGTCGCCACGGAGGCGGACCTGCACGCGGCGGCCCGAGCGCTGCCCAGCCCGCTGCTGCTCAAGGCGGCCTGGAGTGCGGGGTCCACCGCGCACCAGATCATCCGCTCCCCGCACGAGGCCTCGGCCGCCTGGACCCGGTCCCGTGCCGTGATGGCCGAATCGGCCCAGTTGGGCTACGCGGAACTGCATGTCGCCGAGGCCGAAGCGGACTTCGTCGTCGAACAGATCGTGACCGGCACCGCCGCGCACTGGTTCGACGAGCCCGGCTGGGGCGACTACGTCAGCGTCGAGGGCGTCGTGGCGGGCGGCACTTTCCACCCGGTGTGCCTCAGCGGCCGGATGCCCACCATCGAGCCTTTCACCGAGCGCGCGGGCATCACCCCCGCCCTGCTGCCCCGGGACGCCCAGGACCGCATCGTGGATCTCGCGCGCCGCGCCGTCGACGCCCTCGGCCTGCGCGACTGCGGGATTCACACCGAGATCAAGCTCGGCGCGGACGGCAGCATGTGGCTGATCGAGACGGCCGCCCGGTTCGGCGGCGCCATGACCGTGCCGCAGATCGAGGAGGTCTTCGGGCTCGACCTCATCGGCATGCTCGTCGACCACCTCCTCGGACTCCCGGTGACGTGGCCCCAGCAGTGCCTGACCCCGGCGCAGGGGCGCGGCGCGGCAGGATCCCTGGTCGTCCTGGCGGTCGACGGCCACGGCGAGGCCTGGCGGGACCGCAGGGTCTGGGACTTTTCCGCCGTAGCCGGGCAGGTGCCCCTGAGCCACGGCAGCCAGCTGTCGGTGGTCCAGGAGAGTTCGCTCCCCGACGGCAGCGTCGTGCCGGTCTACGACCCGGCCGCGGGCGCCAACACCATGGCCGCCCTGTGCCTGCTCTCGGCCACCGACCCGCGCACCGTGCTGCACGACTTCGAAACCCTGGTGGGCGCCCTGCCCCGGGTGCTGCCCGCCGCACAGCCCGAGGAGGTATCGGCATGACCGCCCCACTGCTCACCGGCTCACCCGAACCGGCCACCGACCGCACGGTCATCGGCGAGAACCTCTCCCTGCCGCTCTTCCGCACCCTCTCCGGCGTCCTGGCAGGACACCCCTACCTCAAAGTCGTCGTCGACCGCGCCGAGAACACCTGGCACCTGCTCGACACCGCCGCGCACCCCTTCCACGTCAACTACATCGCCACCCGCGTCCTGGGCATGGAACTCACCGCCCTGGACGCGGAGCTGGACGCCTTCAACGCCTCGGTCTACATGGCCCCCGGGCGCCGCTTCCTGCTCGGCGTGCTGTCCCTGCACACCGAGCAGGAGACGGAAGGCCCCGAACGCACCTTCCTGGTCCTGGAGACGACCGAGGCCGACACCATGCACGGCGAACTGCTCGACTTCTTCTACGAGTTCGTCCGCACGCGGGTCGACGGCAGGCTGCCGCTGCTGCTCAAGCCCGCCAACCACGGTCAGGAAGAGGCCCTTGCGGCCGTCAGCGAACTGCGCGTGCCGCGCATCCTGAGCCACGAACTCTTCGGCACCCGCACCCGGACAGCGCTGAACACCGGCGAGGCCACCGGACGTCTGCGGTACTTCTCCACGCACGAGGCGTACGCGGCGGCCGAGGCCGGGCTCGGCTGGTCGGACATCGTGGCCATGCCGTGCCTGCCCGACGACGTACCGCGGGTGGCCGGCTTCCTCAACACCGCGCCGATCACCCCGCTCTCGCACACCAACGTCCTCGCCTCCGGCTGGGGCATACCCAATGCGATCGTGCGCGACCTGGAAGAGATCGTCGACAAGGACGGCCTGGACGGCGCATGGGTGCGCTACCGGGTACGCGAGGACGAGATATCCCTCGAACGCCTGGCCCACGAGCCGGCCCTGCACGCTCCGGCCTGGCATCAGCAGCGCATCCGCCTCGAACCGCCCCTGCTCGAAGACGCCCCCGTCCTGGCCCTGCACCGACTGCGCAGCGCCGATCGCGACCGCTACGGCACCAAGGCGGCCAACCTCGGCGAACTGCACCACGTACTCGACAGCCGCACGGCCGACCTGACCGCCTTCTACGGACAGCCCCGCCCGCCGCGCGACCACCTCTTCGGCCACCTCGCGGCCCGCCTCGGCCTCGATGCACCCTCTGCCGGTGAACTGCGCACCAGGGCAGCCGAATTCGTGGCCGGATCAGTCGCCGCCCCGCAGGGCGTCGCCCTGCCCTTCGCGCTCCAGCAGCGCTTTTTGGCCTCATCGCCCGCCCTCCAGCAGGGCATCGGCAAGCTCAAGATGGCACTCGAACTCGACGCCACCGACGTCCTGGACTCGCTGTGCCTGCAACTGCAGCACCTGATCCGCAACACGCCCGTGCCCGACTCGGTCACCGCGCAGATCAGCCAGGCCTTCACCGCCGCCGCGGCCTCACGCGGGCGCCTGGTGGTGCGCTCCTCCTCCAACGCCGAGGACCTGCCCGGATTCTCCGCGGCCGGCGTCTACGACTCCGTCACCACCGTCCACGGCACCGGCGAACTCCTGGACGCCGTACGCCAGGTGTGGGCCTCCCTGGTCTCGCCCCGCAGCGTGCGCCTGCGCCACCAGGTCGGCATCTCCCTGGACGACACCTACATGGGCGTGATCGTCCAGGAGTACGTGCCCGCCTCCCTCGGCGGCGTCCTGGTGACCTGCAACCCCACCCGCCGCGAGGACTTCCGCAACGTCTACCTCAACTGCTCCCCCGGCTCCCCCGAGCAGGTGGTCGACGGTTCGGTCCTGCCGCAGCAGTACCTGTACAACACCGTGGAAGGCGGCGGCCGCACCGTCGCCCTGGGCTCCTGGAGCGACGGCCTTCCCGCCGCCACCCGCGCCCGGCTCGCCGACCTGTCCCTGACCGGACGGCTCCTGCAGTCCCACTTCAGCGGGGCCGACATGAGTGGGGCCGACTCCGATGGCTCCGACGTGGACCGGCCGCTGGACATCGAATGGCTGATGACCGAGCAGGGCGACTTCCGCCTGGTCCAGATCCGCCCGTACGCGCTGTGAGGGCACGCTCGCGCCGACCGGGTGCGGAGACCGGCCTGACGGCCACCGCCCGCCGCATCATCCACCTCAACTACGGCTTCCAGCTCCTGTTCAACCTGCTGTGGTGGATGCCGGTCTTCTACGCCTACCAGAAGGCGGCCGGGCTCTCGGACGGGCAGATCTTCGGCATCCAGAGCATCTACTACGTCGCCTTCTGCCTGTTCGAGATCCCCACCGGCCTCATCGCCGACCGGATCGGCACCCGGAACTGCCTGCGGGCCGGAGCGGTGGTCATGACGGCGGCGAACCTGGCACCGGTGATCAGCGCCTCGTACACCGGCTTCCTCGTCCACTTCCTGGCCATCGCCGCAGGCCGCTCCCTCACCTCGGGAGCCGCCAGCGCCTACCTCTACGACGGGCTGCGCGCCGAGGGATGCGACGAGCACTACCTCAAAGCGGAGGGCACCGCGCGGGCCCTGGGCCTTGCGGCCAAGGTCGTGTGCTGGCCCCTGGTCGGGCCCCTCATGGCCCTCGCGCACCCGGCCCCCTACGTGCTCAGCGCCGTCAGCGCGGCGGGCTCCCTCGCCTGCGCCGTCGCGCTGCCCCGGCTCGCGGGGCCGGGCCGCGGCAGGGGCAAGGCCGCCGACGCCAAGGACGGAGGGCGCCGGGGCGGCGCGTTCCTGCGCGACGCGGGCTCCGCGCTGCGCTGCGTGGCCTCCTCGCGGTGGCTGGCCCTGGTGATGGTGCAGGGCGTGGCGGTCTTCACGCTGTCCCGGATCTGCCAGGTCAACCTCTTCCAGCCGATCCTCCTCGACCACGGCATCGCAGAGGCCTCGCACGGCGGCGTCCTGGCCGCGATGACCGTGGCCGAGGCGGTGGCATCGGCCCGCCCCCAGTGGCTCAGCCGCCGACTGCCGCCGGTCGCCTGGGTCTCCATCCTCAGCCTCGCGCTCGCGGGCACCCTGGCGGCCATGACGCTCGGCGGGCCGTGGGCCGTGGTGGCGCTGCTGTGCCTGTTCGCCGCCGCGACCGGCTTCGCCTACCCCATCCAGCGCAAGCTGGTGAACGACGCGGTGCCCGCCAACGCCCCGCGCGCCACGCTCCTTTCGGTCGAGAGCATCGTGGACCGCGCGGTGTGCGCCCTGGCCGCGGTCGCCGCGGGCGCCTACCTCTCCGCCGGGCACCTGGACGCCCTGCTGTGGCACAGCGCGCTGGCGACGGTCGTGCTGCTGGGAGTCTTCCAACTGCTGCTGCGCAGCGGGGTGATCAAGCGGGAGCAGGAAACCCGGCCCGCGGGGGCACCGCCCGCGCCCACCGAGGCCCCCAAGGCCGTGGACGCGGACGGAGGGGGACGCGGCAGGCCGCGGCCGTAACCGTGACGTAGGCGTCGGTCAGCCGGACCGCCGGCCGAGCAGGTCGACCAGCCCGACCGGCAGGAACGCGGGCCGGTGGGGCCGGCCGACCTGATACCCCACGAAGCCGAGCGAGGAGGCGACTGTGACCTCCTCGGCCGTCTCCGCCTGGTAGACGACGCGGCAGTGTCCCGAGTCGGCCTTCGCCCGCTGCCACAGGGCGGGAGCAGGCTTACGTTCGGCCTCGGTCCGCGGAGTGAGGATCCGGTCGCCGAAGTCCTTCCAGGCGAACGGCGCGGAACCCTGCCACGTGGCATCGACCTCCTTCTTCAGCCGGGCGGCACGCTCGGCGTCGGTCGCGCCCCAGGCGGACGGGACATTGGTGATCAGGCCGACCCTGATGTGGCGTTCGCGCAGGGCCCGCAGGTAGGAGGCCGCGCCGGGCTGATAGCCGGTGCTTCCGTCGTCGGCGGTGTGCACCAGGGTCTCGCCCAGGTCGAAGTACACGATGGGGCAGGCACGTTCGGCACCCGTACTGCGCGCGACGGCGGCCGTTCCCGTGCCGCCGCTCGCGTCCGCGGGCACGGCCGCGCTCGCCGCGGCGCACAGCACGCTCGACACCAGGGCTGCACCCAGCGCGAGGCTCACACGGACCGAGCCTCTGGAGGCGGATCTGTTCATGGCGTCGTCGCCCTTCTCCGTGCGCATCCCGAGGATGCGCGCATGTATGTCCGGTCCATGACAGGCGAGGCGTCGCGTGATCTCTCACGCGGCGGCCATGAGTGCCTGATGGTCCCATCCCCGGTCCTGCGGTCCAGATCGCTCTACCCCTCAACACCGCACGGCACTCGGGTCCGGCCAGACCGCGCCTTCTCCCACGGGCGCCGGAAAAGCGGCATGAGTCCGGTTGTTGACTGCCCGCACCGTCCCCCCGGCCAGCCTCACTGTCCGCACGCTGTGCGATTATGCGGACGCGCCCCTGGGGAGTGGGCTGCGGTCTGCTGATTGCCAGGGGGTTGGGGATGGCTGCGGGTACGGAGCCGGATGGCTCGTCCACGTCCGATGAGGAGTGGGAGCGTTTTCTGCGCGAGTCGGTGGAGGGTAGTGCCAACGCCCCCAAGGAACCGTCCGCGCGGGCCCGTGACGTGGCGAAGCGCCTGCGCGCGGAGCCCGGCGGCACCCCGGAGGGCTGGCGCACCCACACCCCCGCGCAGCCCAAGCGGCGCACGGGCTGGTACGTGGCCGGGCTGCTGACCGCGCTGGTGCTGCTGGTGGTGGCGCTCGCGCCGGGGCGGGTAGTGGATCTGTTCTCCGGCGACGATTCCGACTCCCCGCCACTGGCGGCCGAGACCGCTCGCCCGGGCCAGGCGCCCCCGACGGGGCCGGCCCAACGCCCCACCGAGGACAAGCCGTTCCGCGGTTCGCCCGCGGCCAGGTGGGCCAACGGAGCGGCGGGGATCACCGTGCCGACGGCCAAGGCGGTCGGCTGGATGAGCAAGGCCGAGGTCGAGCGGGCCCTGGCCCGCAGCCGGGACTTCCTCGTCGAGTCCGGCCTGGACCGCGGGGTACTGCGGGGCGAGCGCCCCGAGAAGGCGATGGCACTGATCAACCCGCACCAGGAGGACGTCCAGACCTTCCTCAAGACCTCTCTGCGCACCCCGAGCGAGAAGGCCGACCCGCTCCTCCTCTTCAGCCGCTTCCAGCCTTCCCGCACCGACTTGGTCGGCGACGTCGTGAAGACCCGGGGCCTGCTCACCTACAAGGAGGGCACGCGCGGCGCGCTGGAGGTGACCGCCGACGTCACCTTCGTCTACCCGACGACCCGCGCGGACGCGAGCGGCGACAACGAGATCGTGCGCACGATCGTCCGGCGCGAGCTGGTCCTGAGCTGGGACGACCCCGACAAGGTGATCACCGAGCCGGGCACGTTCTCGATCGTCTCGTACAAGTACGACATGACCAACGGCGGCTGCGGCGCCCCCACCGGCTACCTCACCCCGCCCTACGGCAGCGACCGCAAGGAAGACGTCACCGGCACGGAGACCGACCCGTACGACCGCAGCGCGCCGGTCGCGCCGGGCAAGTCGTCCGGGGACGAGTGCAACAAGGCGACTCGGTCCTAGCGGGCGTCGCCTCGCCCCGTCAGGAGCGGGTGTCCTCCGTGACGGCGGAGGCGGCCGCGTTGTAGCGGGTGAGCAGGCCGCGAAGGACTCCGACCTCGTCCGGGGACCAGGCCCGAGTGCGGGTGTGCACCTCGTGGTGCATCAGGGCGTCGGCATGGGCGAGGAGTTCCCGGCCGCGGTCGCTGGGGTGCAGCAGCTGACCGCGGGCGTTGTCCGGGTCGGTCCCGCGCACCACCAGGCCGGCGTGCTGCAGAGCGGCGACCTGGCGGCTGATCGTGGACTTGTTGATGCCGTAGAGACCGACCAGGTCGCGCGCGCGGGCCCCGTTGCGTTCGGCCATCTCGGACAGCAGGGAGTACTCGACGAAGGTCAGGTCCGGGTGGAGCCGCTCGGCGTTGGCCCGGAAGCGCCGGGAGAGGGTCACCAGCTCGCGGACAAGGGCCTGTATGTCGCGGTCGTCATCGGCCACGCGTGCACGCCCTTTCCTCGTCCGTTTTCGCGTCAGTGAGTTGCATTTTGCATCACCGCCAGCCCGGGACTACGCTCGTGTTGCACAATACAACTTAATGCGGTCGCGCGCCCTCCGGACGGCACGACGTGCGACCGCTCGCCGGATCGAGCCCGCCCCGACATCCGCTCAGTACGCACCACGCACCACGCAAAGGCGGCACCACCCATGAGCGCCGAAGAACTCACCGACCGCATCCGACAGGCCATCGCGCACCCGCTCACCCACGACGAGGGCTTCGACATCCACCAGGCCCTGGGCGAGGTCCTCGCCTCGGTCGGCCTTCGCCCCGAGGACAGCGGCGGAAGCATCAGCTTCATCGGCAGCGACCCGATCGTCCCGAGCATCATGCGCCTGGGCGCCGTGCCCGCCCTGGGCATGACCGCCAAGTCCGTTGCCCTGGCGGCGCTTTGGCGCCGGCGCGGCGGCGAAGGCCAGGACATCACGATGGACCTGCGCAAGGCCCCGCACCGGCTCTGCCCCTTCTACGACAAGAAGTGGGAACTGCTCAACGGCTACCCGGGCGGGACACCCTCGGACCCGGCCAACCCGCTCGGCTTCGACTTCTACCAGGCACGCGACGGCCGCTGGGTGATGCCACTCAACCCCTACCCGAAGATCAAGAACGCCGTGTACAAGCTCCTGCGCACCTGGCCCGAGAAGCAGGCCGTCGCGGACGCCGTCGCCCGGCGGGACGCCGCCGACCTGGAGCGGGCCGGCGAGGAGATCGGCGTGGTGATGCCCGTGCTGCGCACCACCGAGGAGTTCCTCAGGGAACCGGCCTACGAGCACATCGCCGGTGAGCCGCTCATCAGGATCGAGAAGATCGGCGACAGCGACCCCGAGCCCCTCGCCCCCGCCGCCGACCAGCCCCTCTCGGGCGTACGCGCCCTGGGCATGGGCCACATCATCGCCGGCGCCGGTGTCGGCCGCGACCTGGCCCAGCACGGCGCGGACGTGCTGAATATCTGGCGGCCCAACGAGCTGGAGCACGACTCCACGTACAACAGCGCCAACGTCGGTGTCCGCTCCACCACCATCGACCCGTACGGCCCCCGGGGGCGGGCGCAGATCCGCGAACTCCTGTGTGACGCCGACCTCTTCTACGCCAACCGCCGCCCCGGCTATCTGAAGCAGATCGGCCTGAGCGCCGAACAGGCGGCGGCGATCCGCCCCGGCATCATCCACGTCAGCCTCTCGCTCGCCGGTGAGACCGGCCCGTGGGCACATCGCGTCGGCTTCGACCAGACCGCCGGGGCGCTCAGCGGCATCATGCTGATGGAGGGCGAGGACGGTGTCACGGCCGGGCCGACCAGCACGCCGGGCCTGCCCTACATCAGCGTCGTCAACGACTACGTGCTGTCCTGGCTGGCCACCACCGGCGCGCTCGCCGCCCTGATGCGCCGCGCCACCGAGGGCGGCAGCTACCGCGTCACCCTCAACCTCACCCGCATCGCCGCCTGGATCCTCAGCCTCGGCGTCTTCGACCGCACCTACGCCCGCGAGACCGCCCTCAATCCCGACCCCGGATCCCCCCACGCCTACCTCGACCCGGACACCTTCAGCGCCGACACCCCCTGCGGCCGCTACCAGGGCGTCACCGACCAGGTGATCATGTCCAGGACGCCGGGCCGCTTCCGCGACGTCCTGGTCCCCCGCGGCAGCAGCGCGCCTGCCTGGCTCCCCCGCCCCGGCTGACCGCCCCCGCACTGGTCTTTAACGCAGCCGGGGCAACAGCTGGTCGCCGATCCGGCGGGTCTCCTCCTTGTAGGGGGTGTCGGAGAGCACGAAGTGCGTGACGCCGAGCGCCCGGTAGGCCTTGAGGGCCGTCGCCACGTCGTCGGGTGAGCCGACGAGCCATGTGGTGCCCGCTCCCCCGCCGCCGAACTTGCCGGGCGTGGTGTAGAGGCAGGTGTCCAGGACCTCGCCGCGCTCGGCCAGATCCAGGAGGCGCCGCTGGCCGACCGCGGTCCTGCGGTTGCCCATCCACGAGCCGATCTCGCCTGCGTCGGCCGCCATCTTGGCGACCTTCTCCTCCGCCGCGCGCCAGGCCTCCTCGGTGGTGTCGCGTACGACGGTCGTGATCCGCAGCCCGAACTCCAGCGGCGCGTGGCGGCGCCCCACCTGCTCGCTCAACTCCTCCAAGCGTGCGATGCGTTCGGCGATGCCTTCCAGCGGTTCGCCCCAGAAGAGCTGTACGTCGGCCTCGCCGGCCGAGACGCGTTCGGCCGCCGCGGACGCGCCGCCGAAGTAGAGGGTGGGGTGGGCCCGCTCGTCGCCGGCGTAGGGGTGCGGGCTGATCGTCGAACCGGTGACCTGGAAGTGCTCGCCTTCGAACGTGACGTTCTCCTCGGTCCACAGGCGCCGCACCAGATGCAGGAACTCCCGGGTGCGGGCATAGCGCGCGGCGGGATCGACGTTCGTGTCGCCGTAGGCGGCCGGGCTGTCGATGCCGCTGACGATGTTGACCAGGACGCGGCCGCGGCTGAGCTGGTCGAGCGTGGCGGCGGCGCTGGCGAAGTGCGCGGGCTGCCAGTAGCCGGGGCGCACGGCGATCAGGGGTTTGAACGTCGTGGTGCGCGCGGCCAGGGCGGTGGCGACGGTGAAGGTGTCCGGGCGCCCCCATCCGGTGCCCAGCAGCGCGCCGCCCCAGCCGTGGTCCTCTGCTGTGCGGGCGAGTTCGGTGGAGTATTCGATGGATCCCCAGCCCGATGTCGTGTCGTCGCCGCGGTGACCGGGCTGGATGGTGTTGGGGATGTACCAGAGAAATTGCGGGCTCATCAGGCTTCCGATCGCTGGGGGTTCCGGCGGTACAAGTGGTGCTGAGGCGTGGCGAGTTCAGGTCGTGCGGTGTCCGGGCGTACGGGGACACTGCCGGCCTGGTTCTGCCGGCGTGAGGGCGTGGGGCGTTGGGTTCGCCGCGGCGGTTGGCGGAGGCGGCCCGGTCGCGTCCCCGCGCAGTCGTGACAGCACCAGTGCCATCGCGAGGAGCCCGGCGCAGACGCACGAGGCGAGCGCGTACGCGACGCGAGGTCCGTTTCCGGTCGGCGCCGTCGGCGCGGAGTGCAGATACACCGCCGAGACCGCGCTGAGGCAGACCGCTGCCGCGATGCGCTGCGCCATCTGCAGAATGCCGCCGGCCACGCCCGCCGCCTCGGCCGGTGCGTGCTGCAGGACCCGGGTCTGGTTGGGCGAGACCGTAAGCCCGGCGGCGGCGCCGGCCAGGACCTGCACGGCGGCGCACACCAACGGCAGCGCCGCCGACGGCACGGCGAGCGCGGCCGCCGCCCCCGCCAGTGCGGCGCCGATACCCAGGGCGAGGCCGAGGTCCACCGTGCGCGGTCCGATGCGGCGCACCATCCGCCACGCCAGCGCCGAGACGAGGCCCATCGCGAGCGCCGAGGGGAGGCTGACGGCCGCCGTGGTCAGGGCGGAGAGGCCGAGTCCTTCCTGGAGGAAGACGGTGAGCACCAGGGCGGAGGCGAGTGAGGCGCCGAACTGGGCCATGGCCACGGCGGTGCCCAGCAGGTACGGCTTCGAGGATCTGAGCGCGGGATGCAGCAGGGGCGGGCGTCCGCGTCGTATGCGCAGTCTCTGGTGCAGGGTCAGGGTGAGCGCCAGGGCACCCACCAGGGCCGCCCAGAGGAGAGCCTCTCCCCCGCTGCCGGGGGTTCGGATGAAGGGCACCATCAGCGTCAGCGTGCAGCCGCAGGCCAGGGCGAGTCCGAGGGCGTCGAGGCGGGAGTCGCCGGCGGTGCGCCGGGGCGGGGGCAGCCATCGCACCGCCAGGGCCAGAGTGAGCAGGGCGCACGGTGCACTGAGCAAGAGGCAGCAGCGCCAGCCCAGTTCGGGGCCCAGCCCCGCGACGAGCGCGCCGCCCAGCGGTGGGCCCAGTGCTGTGGCCACGCCGGCCGTCACCGCGTACAGGCCAAGGGCGCGGCCCCGGTCGTGGCCGTGGAAGACATCCTGCAGGGTGCCGATCACCTGGGAGTTGACCAGCCCCGCCGCGGCCCCCTGCACCAGCCGGGCCCCGATCACGGTGCCCGGCCCGCCACCGGTCGCGGCCGCCACCCCCGCCAGGAGGAAGACGGCCACGCCGATGAGGAAGAACCGCTTGCGCCCGTGCGCGTCGCCGAGGCTGCCGCCGGGGACCAGGGCGAGACCGAAGGCCATCGAGTAGCCGGCCACGATCCATTGCACGTCCGCGGCACCGGCCGCCAGCGACTGCCGCATGCTGGGCACCGCGATGTTCAGCACCGCCTGGTCCAGCAGGGTCGTCGCGCCCGCGGCCAGGCAGACCAGCAGGACGCGCCGGGCGGCGCGGTCGTCTCCCGGGAGCATTCAGGAACGCGCCCCCGGCACCACGCCGGCTTCCGGCTCCACGCCGATGACCTTGCGGTAGACGCGCGCGCCGTCGCCGTAGTCGTCGACTGCGTAGTGCCAGGTGGCGCGGTTGTCCCACAGGACGAAGTCGCCGGGCCGCCAGCCGAAGCGGATCGTGTAGTCGGGCGAGGAGGCATGCCGCAGGAGGTGGTCGAGCAGTACCTTGCTCTCCGCGGGGCTCACGCCGGTGAGGCCGGTGGCGGAGGTGCTGATGAACAGGCCCTTGCGGCCGGTGGCCGGATGGGTCAGGACGAGCGGGTGCTCGATGGTCGGTCCGCCCGCGGTCTTCTTGCTGCCCTGCGCATAGTTCTCGGCGTTGCCGTCGTAGACCGCGCTCACGGATTCAAGGAGCTGCTGGAAGGGCGCCGACAGATCGTCGTACGCCGCCTGCAGATCCGCCCACAGCGTGTGGCCGCCCAGCTCGGGCACCACCTCGTAGGTCAGTGACTCGATCGCGAAGACCGGGTCGCGCCACAGGCCGCCGATGTGCCAGGTGCTGGCCTTACCGGTCTGCTGCACGTTGTAGGGGTAGACCAGCGGGTTGGCCTGGTCCTTCACCGCGGTGGGGTGGTCGAAGGGCTCGGCGAAGAGCCGTACGGCAGCCACATGCTGATCGGGGTTCAGGTGCTGGCCGCGGAAGACCAAGACCTTGTGGTCGTGGAAGGCCTGCCGCAACTCATCGGCGGTGGCCTCGTCGACGGGGGCGGTCAGATCGACGCCCGTGATCTCGGCGCCGAAGCGCGGTCCTGCCCTGAGGATGTCCAGAGTGGCGACGGTGGTCATGGTCTTCTCTCCTCCTTGTGCGGTGCGGCTTGCGCCCGCAGAGCGCCGGAACCGCACCTCAGGTGGTCGAACACGACGTGTTGAACCGGACGTCCGGCAGGCGGGGAAGCCGGGTGCGACGGAGGTCAGGTCAACAAGGTCCGCATGCTGCGGAGTGCCGAGGCTGCGCGGAGCGATGGAGCAGGGCATTGCACGGCCCGGCTCGGCGCAGAGGAGGGGGTCAGCTACAGACCGCGGTGGCGACGCGCATCAGATCGATGGCCCGTCGCTTACGAAACCGCTGGCAGATGCACATGTCGCAGAAGCTATGCCCGCGCGGAAGGCCGGTCAAGGCACATGTGCGGAGCGCCACCAGGATGCAACGACCCCGCCATGGTGCTGCCATGCGCACGTTACGACCTGCGGTGCCGATGCGTGATGGGTGCCCGGCCGGGCCCCGGGTAGCGGCGACCTTGGCCGTGAAGGGATCAGGGCCGTTCCCGGGGGCGGCGCCGGCCGGAGGGCAGGGGGACGGGCGCGGTGCCGGGCACCACGGTGCTGGTCAGCGTGCCGATGCCTTCGACGGTGAGGGTGACGGTGTCGCCGGGGCAAAGGGGCGGCGGGGTCTGTTCGCCGCGCCGCCCCCACAGTTCGGCGAGGCAGCCGCCGTTGCCGCAGGTGCCGGAGCCGAGGACGTCACCGGGCACGACCCTGGTGCCGCGCGAGGCGTAGGCGACCATCTCCTCGAAGGTCCAGCTCATGTTGGAGAGCAGGTCCTTGCCGACGGTCTCGCCGTTGACCTCGGCGGTCAGCGCGAGGCGCAGAAAGCCGTCGGCGTCCCGGTACGGCTCCAGTTCGTCGGCGGTGACCAGGTACGGGCCGAGCGTGGAGGCGGTGTCCTTGCCCTTGCACGGGCCGAGGCCGACCTTCATCTCGCCGGACTGGAGGTCGCGGGCCGACCAGTCGTTGAAGATCGTGTAGCCGATGATGTGGTCGCGGGCCTGCTCGGGCGTCAGGTCGCTGCCCTCGCGCCCGATGACGGCCGCCACCTCCAGCTCGAAGTCCAGGACGGCCGAACCGGGCGGCACGGGAACGGGATCGCCCGCGGCGTAGATCGCGTGCGGGTTGGTGAAGTAGAAGGTGGGGGCGGCGTACCACTGCTCGGGTACGCCCGCCACGCCGTCCACGGAACGGCGTACGCCCTCCACGTGCTCCTCGAAGGTGACGAAGTCCCGTACGGACGCGGGGCGCAGCGGGGCGAGGAGGCGCACTTCGGACACGTGGGGTCCGGGCGGCACGTCGAGGGCGGCGGCTCCCGCGGCGAGCAGCCCCGGCAGTCCGTCGCCGGCTGCGAGCTGCTCGGTCAGCGACCGGGTGCCGGGCAGCGGGTGCAGCGTGCCGTCCTCCTCCAGCACGGCGACGTGGCGGCGGTGGCGGTACTCGTACGAGGCGAAGCGCATGCCCGTTCTCCTTTGCAGAGGGTGCCGGGGACGCGGCGGGCAGCATGTGCCGGGGCATGGGCAGGGCCCGGCACGTCCCCGGAGATCGAGGGGTTCAGACCGGCGGGGCGACGAAGCAGCCGCGGTCGGGGTCGTTGAACGACTCCTTGGCAACCAGTTCGTTCATCGGGTTGGCGGTGCCCCACTGGTCGGTGACCTCGGGCTGCGAGAAGTCGTAGACGTGCGGGTGCCAGGTGTCCTCGTCGAGCAGTTCCAACTCCGTCGTGTACTCGATCGTGTTGCCGTGCGGGTCGAGGAAGTAGGTGAACGTGTTGTCGCCCGCCAGGTGCCGGCCGGGCCCCCAGATCTTCTGGTACCCGGCGCGCATCACCCGGCCGGAGCCGCGCATGTACTCGTCCAGGCCCCGCATCTCGAAGGAGACATGGTGCAGGGCGGTGTGCGGGCCCCGGGCGATGGCCATGGAGTGGTGCTGGTTGCTGATCCGCATGAAGTGCATGACCTCGCCCATGTGCGGCGAACTCAGCGTGTCGGAGAGGGCGAAGCCGAGATGACGCTCGTACCACTCGCGGGTGCGGTTCAGGTCCGGGGAGTTGAGGACGACGTGGGAGAGCTTGACCGGGATGGCCTCCTTCTCCTCGACCTTGCGGTGCTGCCGTACCTCGACGTCGGCGGAGACCTCGATGGTGCGGCCGTCCACGTCGAAGAACCGGAAGCCGTAACCGCCGCCCGGGGTATCGACCGCGCCGGGACCACTGATCAATTGCACTCCCCCGGCCAGGAGTTGCTCGGCGAGCGTGTCGACGTCGCGGGACGAGGCGGCCCCGTAGGACACGAGGTCCAGGCGCTTCTCGTCGGCCTTGCGGAGCCGGATCACGTACCGTTCGGGGCTGCCCTCGGCGGCGAGGAAGGAGATGCCGGAGTCCTCTTCGACCTTGGTCAGGCCCCAGACGCCGGAGTAGAAGTCGAGCTGCTTGTCGTAGTCGGGCACGGCGAGGTCGACGTGCCGCAGGTGGGTGAGCAGGCGAGCGCTCATGGTGGGGCCTCCTCAGGCGAGGTTGAGCAGGGCGGCCGCGTTGGCGCCGCGCACGGAGTGGAAGTCGGCCTCGGGCAGAGGGGCGTCGCGCAGTGCGCCGACGGGGTCCTCGCTGCCCATGTCGAAGGGGAAGTCCGAGCCGAGCAGCACCCGGTCGGCGCCGGCGACGCGCACCAGCTCCCGCAGAGCGTCCGGGTCGTGGACCAGCGAGTCGAAGTAGAGGTTCTTCAGGTAGCCGGAGGGCTGGCGGGCGCAGGCCTGTGCGTCGGGGCGGACCCGCCAGGCGTGGTCGGCGCGGCCCATGTGGGTGGGCAGATAGCCCCCGCCGTGTGCGGCGATCACCTTGAGGCCGGGGTGGCGGTCCAGTACGCCGGAGAAGATGAGGTGGGACAGGGCGACGGCGTTCTCGGTGGGCTGCCCGACGGAGTTGGAGAGGTACCACTGGTCGAGGCGCTCGTCGAGGGTGCAGCCGAAGGGGTGCAGGAAGAGCAGGGCGCCGGCCTCCTCGGCGCGGGTCCACAGCGGCTCGTACGCGGGGTCGGACAGGTCGCGTCCGGGGGCGTGGCTGGACAGCTCGACGCCCGCGAGGCCGCTGCCCAGGGCGTGTTCGAGCGCCGTGGCGGCGAGGTCCGGGTGCTGCAGCGGTACGAGGCCGAGCCCGCGCAGCCGGTCGGGCGCGGCCGCGCAGTGTGTCGCGGTGGCCTCGTGGGCGAGCCGGTAGACCTTCTCGGCGGTCTCCTCGTCGGCCCAGTAGTGGTAGTGCGACGGGGAAGGGCTGACGAGCTGGACGTCCACTCCTTGCGTGTCCATGGCGGCGAGGCGGGCGGCCGGATCGGTCATGAGGGTGAAGCGTGCGCCGACCATGGGGCCGTTGACGGCAAGGGCGTCGGGGCCGTTGCGGCGGGCGTCGAGGGCCCGGGCCGCCGCGTGCCCGGGCAGGCCCGCGACGAGGGCCTCCACCTCGGGCAGCAGCAGATGCGCGTGGATGTCTACGGTCGGCGCGTCGGCCAGGGGGTTCGCGGTCGGGGTGTTCGCGGTCGTGGCGTTCACAGCCTGCGTGTTCGCGGTCACGGGCGGTCCTTCAGAGCGGTCATGGTGCGGGCCATGAGTCCGGGTACATCGGCGTCGCGCACGCCGTCGAGCTGCCACTGCCCGAGCTGGACGGATGCATCGACGACCTGGCGCACGCGCGGCAGGCGGCGGGCGTGGAATGCGGTCAGGAGCTGGTCGTCCCAGACGGGGCGGGTGGTGAGGAGTTCGGCGAGGACCGAGGCGTCCTCCAGGGACAGCGCCGCGCCCTGGGCGAGGGTGGGCGGGCAGCAGTGGGCGGCGTCGCCGATGAGCACGACGCGGCCGCGGTGCCAGGGGCCCTCCACCAAGTGCCGGTCGAACCAGGTGTAGTTGACCGCCGCCGGGTCGGTGATGTGCGGGACGATCTCGGGCCACTGGCCCCCGTAGCCCTCTGCGAGCCGGCGCATCTCGTCCGCGTACGTCTCCGGCGGGATCGAGGCGCGGTCCCGCTTGTCCTCGACGACGAAGGCATACAGGGTGTCGGCACCGGTGGGACAGTAGCCCGCGATGTAGGCGGGCCCGCCGTAGGCCAGATCGGCGCGGCGTACGCCCTCGGGGCGCGGGGCGGCGATGCGCCAGATGGCCATGCCGGTGAGTTCCGGCTTGTCCTCGATGCCGATCATGGCGCGGGTGGCGGAGCCGAGGCCGTCTGCGCCCACCACAAGGTCGTAGCGACCGTGGCTGCCGTCGCTGAACCGCGCCAGCACGTGATCGTCGCCCTCGGTCAGGGCGTTCACGGTCTCTCCGAGGCGGATGGTGGCGCCGCTCGCCCGGACCTGCTCGATCAGGATTTGCTGCAGGCGCGGGCGCTGCATTCCGACGGTGGCCGGAAGGTCGTCGCCGCCGGTGCGGATGTCCTCGGCGACGTGCAGGACGGTGCCGTCAGGTGCGGTGACGCCCACCGAGCCGAAGGCGAAGCCGGCCTGCTCCACCTGCTCCCAGACGCCGAGTTCCTTCAGGACCCGCAGGGCGTTGCCCTGGAGGGTGATGCCGGAGCCGGTGGTGGCGTTCCAGTCGCTCTTGGCCTCGACGAGATCGACGGCCACGCCGGCGCGGCGCAGCAGGACGGTGATCGCGCTGCCGGAGGCGCCGCCGCCGATGACAAGAACACTACGGGTACTCGGGTCGGTCACGTCGGTTACGTCGGTCATGGCAAGGACCTTCGGATCGGGCCGCGCGGCTTCGGGCGGCAAGGGGTGAGGGGCACGTAGCGCATCCCGACGGTTACTTGACGGCGATCGGGTTGACGGGCGAGCCGACCGCGCCGGTGATCGGCAGCGGCGCGGCGGTCAGCCAGAAGTCGTAGACACCGTCGTCGGCGCAGTCGGCGGCAAGAGCGTCCAGGTCCCACATCTCACCGATCAGCAGACCCATGTTGGGGATGACGACCTGGTGCAGCGGCTGGAAGGCGTGCTCGAACTCGTTGGGGCGGACCTCGAAGCCCCAGGTGTCGGTGGCGATCGCGGCGATCTCGGTGCGGTGCAGCCAGCCGGCGGTGGTGAAGGACAGGCCGGGCGCGGGCCCGCCGGCGTAGTCGCCCCAGCCGTCGCGGCGGGCCCGGGTGAGCTGTCCGGTGCGCACCAGGATGATGTCGCCGCGGCCGATGTGCACGCCGTGCGCCTCGGCGGTGGTGGTGAGGTGTTCCTCGGTGACCGGGAAGGCGTCGGGCAGTTCGCCATCCGTGCCGATCGCGCGTCCCACGTCAAGGAGGACGCCGCGCCCGGCGACGTGCGGGGCCATGTGCTCGATGCCGGTGACGAGGTCGCCGTCGGAGGTGACGACGCGCTCGGCCGGGCGGCCGTTCCACGCCTTGCCGTGGTCGAAGATGTGGCCGAGCCCGTCCCACTGGGTGGAGCACTGCAACGGCATGGCGATGACGTCGTCGGCGCCGCCGAGTCCGTGCGGGAAGCCCTGGTTGCCGAGGGCGGCGTCGGTGCCGGTGTCGAGCATGGTGTGCACCGGGTTGGTCCGTCGCCGCCAGCCCCGCTGCGGGCCGTCCATGTCGAAGCGCTGGGACAGGGAGAAGCTGGCACCGCGCCGGACGAGGGTGGCGCCCTCGCGGCGCTTGGCCTCGGTGAGGAGGTTCAGGGTGCCGAGGACGTCGTCCTCGCCCCAACGGCCCCAGTTGGAGAACTGCTTGGCCGCCCGGGCGATCTCGCCCTCGGGGTCCGTGCGCTTCACGGTCACGACGCGGCCTGCGCCACGCATCGGGTGCGCTGGGCGCCGAGCCCGGTGATCGAGCCGTCCATCACGTCGCCGTCGCGCAGCAGCCGGCCCCAGTGCATGCCGTTGCCCGCGGGCGAGCCGGTCAGCACCAGGTCGCCGGGCAGAAGCTGTGCGGACTGCGAGATGTAGGAGATGAGCCGGGCGATGTCGAAGAGCATGTCCTTGGTCGACTCGTCCTGCATCGTGTCGCCGTTGAGCTTCAGCGTGACCCGCAGGTCCCCGGGGTCGGCGACGAAGGCGGCGGGTACGAGCCAGGGGCCGAGCGGGGTGAAGCCGGGGGCGTTCTTGGAGCGCAGCCAGTCCGTGCCGATCGCCTTCATGTCGCGGCGGAAGACGCTCGCGCGGTCGGTCAGGTCGTTGGCGATCGTGTATCCGGCGACGTGGTCGAGCGCGTCCTCCTGCGATACCCGGTGCGCGGGTTTGCCGATGACGACGGCCAGCTCCAGTTCCCAGTCGGGCTGTTCGGCCCAGGCGGGCAACACCACGTCGTCGTACGGACCGGTGATGCTGCTGGGCAGACCGATGAAGACGTACGGCAGGTCCTCCGCCGCGCGCCGGTCCATGATCTCGGCGGTCTCCGCGCGCGCCTGCTCGACGGTGCGCGGGTCGTCGGGGGCGCGGTGCGCGACTTCGAGGTCGATCACATGCTGCCGGTAGTTCGCCCCGGACTGGAATATCTGACGCGGGACGAGCGGCGCGTGCACGTGCAGACCGGCCGACGGCTGCCACTCCGGTGTGTCGTCACCGGCCAGGGTGGTCAGGAGAGGCAGGTGCTCGTCCCAGTCCTGGACGATGTCCCGCAGCGTCCCGGGGCCGGAGTCCAGGGCGCGCCGGAGGTCCAGTACACGGTCCGCGACCCGCAGGCCGGGGAACGCGGGACCGTCGGGGGCCGAGAAGGTGCCGAGCGCGAACGGGCCCGCAGGCTGCGCCAGTGTTGCCATGAGATTTCCTCCCGCTGTGGTGCGTCTACTCTGGCCTCCGACGCAGAATCATGGAAATCAATCTTTGTTATGGCTGTTATCCATGGCGTGGATAGTGAATTTCTCTAGGAGTACGCGATGAACTCGCCCCGCCTCGACCTGAATCTGGTCATCGCCCTGCGCGCGCTGCTGGAAGAACGGAACGTCACCAGGGCCGGGGCGCGCGTGGGCCTCAGCCAGCCCGCCATGAGCGCGGCCCTGGGCCGACTGCGACGGCACTTCGACGACGAACTCCTGGCGCGCGCAGGCGGCTCGTACGAACTGACGCCCCTGGGACTTGCCCTGCGCGAGCGCAGCGCGTCCGCCTGCGATCTGCTGGACCGTCTGTTCTCCACGCAGGCCGACTTCGACCCCGCCGCGGAGACACGCGAGTTCACGCTTCTCACCTCCGACTACGGGGCCTCCATCTTCGGAGCGGAGCTGTCACGGCGGCTGCACCGGGAAGCCCCGGGCGTCCGGCTGACGTTCCAGCAGACCGGGCCTGTGGTGGTGGAGAACCCCGCGACGGCCCTGTCCACCGTCGACGGCCTGCTCATGCCGCACGGCATCATCGACGGTTTCCCCACGGTGGAGCTCTATGAGGACCGCTGGGTGTGCATCGTCGCGGACGATCATCCCGATGTCGGCGACGCTCTCACCCTCGACGATCTCGCCCGGCTGCCCTGGGCCGTCTACCAGCGCCCCTACGACGCGCCCGCCGCCCGCCAGCTCAACATGCTCGGCATCAGCCCGCACGTGGAAGTGTCCGTGCAGTCGTTCCAGCTGCTTCCGCGCATGGTCGAGGGGACCCGCCGCATCGCGATGATCCAGGAGCGCCTCGCCCGGCGCGTCGTACAGTTCGCCGCAGTGCGCATCCTCGCGTGCCCGTTCGATGCCGTACCGGTGCGGGAAACGATGTGGTGGCATCCGATGCACGAGCAGGACGGCGCCCATGTCTGGCTGCGCCGCATGGCCACGGAGGTCGGCGCCTCGCTAACGGACGCGCCCCGGTAGGGCTTCGTGAGTCTTGGCAGACGCCCCGTGGGCCCTGCCACCTGGTGCCCCCGGTGTGAGTGTGCTGAGGTGCACACAGCCCCGGAACCCCCTCCCCCGGCCCTCGGAGAGCGACCTTGCGCAGTCTGACCTTCGTCATCGGTACGGGCCGCAGCGGCTCCACCGCGCTGTCCCGCATCCTCAGCACCCACCCCGACGTGCTCAGCCTCAACGAGTACATGGCCTCCGTCGGGGACGCGGCCTTCCCCGAAGGGCAGGTCTCGGGCGGCGAGTTCTGGGAGGCCCTCTTCCGGCCCACCCCGTACTTCGCGAACATGATCCGCAGCGGGCTGTTGATGCCCGAGTTCCTCTATACGCGCCGTCCGGGGCGGTATTCGGAGCACAGCACCGGCATCCCCGCACTCTCCCTGATGGTGTTGCCCCACCTCACCGACGACCCCGACGGCCTGCTCGACGAGATCGGAGCGGCGGTCATCGACTGGCCCGACCGCACCGCGGCCGGACACCACGAAGCGCTCTTCGAGTGGCTCAAAGCGAGGTTGGGGCGTACCGCCGTCGTGGAGCGCTCCGGCTATTCGACGGGCTGGGCCCGGGGGCTGCGAACCGCCTTCCCCTACGCGAAGTTCGTGCACCTGTTCCGCGACGGGCCCGACTGCGCCCTGTCCATGAGCCGCCACCCCGGATACCGCGTGATCACCTTGATGCGTGAGATCAAGGAACGGACGGGCGTCGAGAACTTCGCCGACCTCACCGACGAGGACGTGCGTTCCCTGCCACCGGAGCTGGCGCCTCTCCTCAATGAGCGCTTCGACCCCGCCCTCGTACAGGAACGGGACTTCCCGCTGCGCCGTTTCGGCACCCTGTGGTCCGAACTCGTCACCCAGGGAGCGCGATTCCTCGACGAACTGCCCGCCGCTCAGCGCATGCCCCTGTCCTACGAGGATCTCCTCGACTCCCCCCGGCAGGAACTGACCCGCCTCGCCGAATTCGCCGGGGTCGAGCCATCGCCGCCATGGCTGGAGAGCGCGTGCGCCCAACTCGACAACAGCCGCCGCGGCTCGGCCGGGAAGCAGCTGACGCCGGTCGAACTCGACGAGCTGAGGGAGAGCTGCGCTGCGGGCAGCCTGGCTCTGGGGATCAGCCCACTCTGACGGGCCGCACGTGACGGAATGACGCGCTGAGCGAGCCGACACACCGTCCGCACAACCGGTGCAAGGGCTGCCGACCGGCACTGTATGACCTCGACGGCCGCTGTCGCGTGGCACGTCTGGGCCACCATGTCGTGCAGTTCTGTGTCCACGGTGACGCAGGTCGTCGTGTACGCGTGCACGGTGAGCCCGAGGTTTTCATTTGCTCGTGGACGAGTCCACTGCAGGACATGAGGCATCCCCCTCGCTCTCGCGGGCGAGGGGACGCGCTCGGGCAGGCGGGGTCTAGGACCGCACAGTGTTGGCGGGGTGGTCGAGCCAGAGGCGGGTGCCGTCGTCGTCGAAGGTGAGGCCGTAGCGCGTGAAGTGCGGCCCACCGGCGTGTTTCCACCGGCTGTAGGCGTTCACGATCTCATCCCACAGGTTGCGGGGCCCATATACGGTCACCGCCCCCTTCTCCCACCAGTGGTCGTAATTGACGATGGTGACAGAGGTGCCGACGGCGTCCCAGAACTGCACCTGCCGCTCGGCGCCCTCGCCGCGCTTGGCCTGGCTGATGTCCGGCACGTGCAGGCCGATGACGAAGTCCTGGCCCCAGTCGCGCTCCAGCACCACGGCCGGGGAGATACGCGAGGCGACTTTGACGTTGTCGGTGGGCGGATTGAGCTGGCGGCTGGGGCGGTGGGCGCGGGCCGGCATGTAGAACGCGCTGCTCACGAACCGGCCGCAGGCCACGGTGTGGTCGACGGTCAGCTCCAGCACTCCGCCCGCAGCGTAGGACGTGATGAACGGGACCAGGAGGACCGCCTGGTCGGCGGCCTGGTGGCGCCAGGCGTCGGGGATGGTGCGCACGGCGGCCGTCGCGATGATCCGGTCATAGGGCGCCGTTGGCTCCCAGCCCTCCAGTCCGTCCCCGCAGATGGTGGTGGGCGTGTATCCGGCCGCGCGTAGGTTCGTCTCTCCCCATGCGGCAAGAGCGGGGTCGTACTCGACGGTGGTCAGGTTGCCGCTGCCCACCCGCTCGCTGATGACGGCCGAGTCGTAGCCCGAGGCGGTGCCCAGGTGCAGCACCCGGTGACCGGGGTCGAGGTCCAGGAGGTTGAGCTTTTCGAAGACGATGTCGAGTGCGGAGATCGACGAGGAGAAATCCCCCTCGGCGGGCCCGTGCTCGGGGCGGGTGGCGCCGTCGTTCATCTGGGTGATGAGGGACTCGTGGGTGCACCAGACGGTGCGCCGCCAAGTCTCCTCGTCCTGGTCGCGGTCGATGACCGGATACAGGCCTGCCTCCGTGCTGGTGGATGACCAGAATGTCGAAGGCGCGAAGGCTTCGCGGTCCACGGCGTGGAACGCCGGCCGAAGCCATGGGGCCCTGAAGGCTCCCATGGCCTCAAGCTCTGTGCTGGCGATGGTGCGGTAGTCCATGAATGCGAGCCTCTACTTCTTGGGTTCGCTGCCGTCGGGGGACGGCGGGGCCGGCGGCGGCGTCCACGGCTTGTCGCTCGGCTCGCCGCCGTGCTTACCGGCCATGCTCGTAGTGTTGATCACAATCGTTCTCCTTTGCCATGAGGGGTCTTGTGGTTGCGGGGCGGAAGCGGGCCGGGGTGCGGGTCCGGTCCGGGCGTGGGGACGCTCATGGTGCTCCTCTCGGGTGGTGCCCGTGCCGGGCCGCCCGCAAGGGGGAGCCCGGGGGTGGGTGGTCAGGCCCGGCGCGGGAGTTCTAGGGGTTGTTCACTACGGCGATCAGGGCCGCGCCGGGCGAGGACTGCATCTGCTCACCACGATGAGCCAGGTGTGGGGGACTCTGCTCACGGCGGCTGGGAAAGGCCGGGTGCTGTGAGCGGGAGGGGTGGTCATGAGGGTCACCGTGGGCTCCCTGGCTGGACTTCGGCATTCCGTCTGGATCGTTACCTACAGCCAACTCCCGGTAACGCTGCGCGGGTACCGTGAGAGAAGAGCGCGCACGTAAACGCCGTAAAAGCTGTCCGAGCTGTCGGGAGTACTGATGCCGCGTACGCCGAATACAGGGCTGTCCGCCCTTCTTGACCAGGCACAATGCCAGCGCGGTGAACTCGCCCGTGCGGTCAATCGCATCGGCTCCCTCGCCGGGATGCCGCTCACCTACTCCGGGCAGTCCGTGTCCATGTGGCTGGCCGGTCATCAGCCCAAAGCCCAGGTCAGGGTTATAGTTGTCGCCGCGTTGTCGGAGAAGCTCGGGCGTCCCGTCACGCATGAGGAGGCCGGGCTCACCCCTGCCGTGTCCGCCGAAGGCTCTCAACACGTCGACGCTGTCGCAGAGTTGATTGATCTGGGAAGAGCGGACATGGACCCCTCACGGCGCGGAGTCCTCGCGGCCGGTGTCTTCACCGCGGCTCTCGCGGTGCCCGTCTTCGGGTCGGCGGCGCACGCAGACGAGCCGGTGTCGCCGGGCAAGGCCACCACCCGAATCGGCGCATCGCAGGTGGAGTCCGTACGACGGACGACGGTGCGGATCGCCGACATTCTGGACGAGGACGGGGCGGGGCACGCCCGCCCGATGGCGGCCGCGTTCCTGGTGAACACGGTGGGCCCGTGGATGCGGGCGCAGGCCTCGGAGAAAGTCGCGGCCGACATGCGGGCCGCGGCGTCGGATCTGACGTATCTGACGGGGTGGATGGCGATGTACGAGAAGGACCATGCCGCCGCCCAGCGCTGGTATCTCAAAGCTCTTTCCCTGGCGGACGAGGCGGGGGATCACGTGACGTACTGCCGGACACTGCGGGGCATGTCCTTGCAGATGACGAGTCTTCGTCACGGGGCGAAGGGGCTGGAGTTTGCCGATAGTGCGGCCGAGGCCGCACCGCAGGCGGGCCCGCGCCTAGTGGCGTTCCTGCGCGGTCAGCAGGCGCACGCGGCGTCGATGGTGAAAAACCGCAGGCAGGCTCACACCCGGCTCGCCGAGGCCGAGAACGCGCTCTCGCACGCCGACAACCGCCGCGATGCGGTGGGCGGATACGACCGCACCGCCTGGCTCTTCCATCTCTCCCACGTCCTGTACGAGGAGCGCGACCTGCCCGGCAGCATCAAGGCCCTGAAGGACTCCATCAAGGTCCAGCCCGTACAGGAGCGGCAGGGGCGCGTCCACTCCTACGCCCTGCTGGCACAGCGCCAGCTGGCTCACGGTCACCTGGAGTCTGCCTGCGCGTCCTGGGGGCGGTTCCTGGACGAGTACGAGCTGGTCTCCTCCGCACGCGGGGACGAGCACTTCCTCACCATGCGCACACAAATGCGGCGTCACGCGGGGGCGCGGCCGGTTAGGGAGTTGGCGGGGCGGGCGCGGGAGGTCGCCGCCCTCAAGGCCTGATCCGGGATCGGCGACGACATGGTGAAGTACTCCAAGACGGTGGAGAGGCCCGCCGGGACCGATTCGGTTCCCGCTCGCCAGCGCTGACTCGCACCCGCACCGCACGCGTACCCCATCGGCTGATGCCGGTGGGGCACGTGGCGTGACACCGCTCCATCAGGTGTCCCGCACAAGCGTGGGCGCTCTGCTAGGCGACCAGAGACCGTCCGATGATCTCCTTCATGATCTCGGTGGTTCCGCCGTAGATACGCGTGGCCCGGCTGTCCGCCCACGCTCTGGCCACCGCCTGCTCGAGCATGTAGCCGTGGCCGCCGTGCAGTTGGACGCACGCGTCGAGGACCTGGCCCTGGAGTTCGGTGCACCACCACTTGGCCTTGGCCGCGTCCTGCGGCGTCAGGGTGCCCTCGTTGCATTCGCTGACGCTGCGATCGAGGTACTGCTGGGCGACGTCGGTGGCGGTGACGAGTTCGGCCAGGCGGTGGCGGACCGTCTGCTGTGCTGCCAGGGCCTTGCCGAAGGCGTGGCGTTCCCGTACGTACGTCAGGGTCCAGTCCAGGGCGGCCGTTGCCTGGGACAGAGCGCTGACGGCGATGGAGAGGCGTTCCTGGCTCAGGTTGCGGGTGAGCGCCTTGAAGCCCTCCCCTTCCTGGCCCAGCAGGTTCGCCGCGGGGATGCGTGCACCGGTGAAGGCGAGTTCGGCGGTGTCCTGGGCGTGCATGCCGACCTTGCGCAGGCGGCCGGCGCGGTGGAAGCCCTCGGTGTCGCGTTCCACCATCAGCAGGCTCAGGCCCTGGTGGGGGTGGGGGCCGGTGCGGACGGCGGTGATGATGAGGTCGGCGTTGATTCCGTTGGTGATGAAGGTTTTCGCGCCGTCGACCACATAGTCGTCGCCGTCGCGAACGGCCTTGGTGCGGATGGCGGAGAGGTCGGAGCCGGTGCCCGGTTCGGTCATCGCGATCGCGGTGATGAGCTCTCCGGAGGCGATTTTGGGCAGCCAGCGCTTCTTCTGCTCGTCGGTGGTGAGGGTGAGCAGGTAGGGAAGGCAGACGTCCGCCTGAAGGGTGGGTCCCAGGAGGGCGGGGGCGACGGCGGCCGCGGCTGCTTCTTCTTGCAGGATGACGCTGTAGCGGAAGTCGTGGATGCCGGCGCCGCCGTACTCGGGCGGTATGGCGATGCTCAGGGCGCCGAGCGCGCCGAGGCCGGTGAACAGCGTGCGGGGCACGATGCCGTCGGTCTCCCAGTCCGGGTAGTACGGCACCACGTCCTTCTGGAGGAAGGCTCGGACACTGTGGCGGTAGTCCTCGTGCTCGGCGTCGAACAGAATGCGCTTCATGGGGTCTTCCTCACATCGAGAAGCCGCCGCCGCAGACGAGAGTCTGGCCGCTGACGTAGTTGGAGTCGGGGGTGCACAGGAGGTAGACGGCGCCGGCCGCTTCGGCGGGCGTCCCGGTGCGGCCCAGTGGGATGGTGCGCTCCATGGCGGAGAGGAGGTCGGGATTGACTCCGACCTTGATGTCGTTTCCCTCGACGTGGATCGTGGCGGCCTGGTCGGCTGCCGCTTCGGTGAGTCGGGTTTTGATCAGTCCGAAGGCCACGGTGTTGACCGTGACGTTGTAGCGCCCCCATTCCTTGGCCAGGGTGCGGGTCAGGCCGGTGACACCGGCCTTGGCGGCGGCGTAGTTGGCCTGGCCGGCGTTGCCGCCGAGGCCGGCGATGGAGGAGATGTTGACGACCTTGCGGCAGCGCGGGGTTCCGGTCTGTGCTTCCTTCTTGGCCGCGGCGCTGATGACGGGCTGAGCGGCGCGCAGAATGCGGAACGGCGCCTTGAGGTGGACGTCCAGGACGGCGTCCCACTGCTCGTCGGTGAGCTTTTGGATGACGGAGTCCCAGGTGTATCCGGCGTTGTTGACGATGATGTCCAGGCCGTCGAAGTGGTCGAGGGCGGTTTGGACGAAGCGTTCACCGAAACCGTCGTCGGTCACGTTGCCCACGCAGGCCACTGCTGTGCCGCCGACGGCTTCGATGGCGGCGACCGTGTCCTTGGCCGGCTCGGGGTCCAGGTCGTTGACAACGATCCTGGCGCCTTCCCGGGCCAGCCGGAGTGCGATTTCGCGGCCGATGCCGCGGCCCGAGCCGGAGATGATGGCGGTTTGTCCTTCGAGTGTTCCCATGGTGGCTCCTCTGTTGGGTGGGGTCTGGCTAGGCGTCGGGCAGGGCCACGGCTGCCTCGCCGCGCAGGGTGGTGGTGCCGTCGGCGAGGGTGACGGTGACGGCGAGGGTCGCCACGCGCTCTCCGTCGATGTCGTCGATGGCGGTGACCCGGCCGTGGCAGGTGGGCGCGGCGTGCACCGGAGTGATCGCCGTGAAGCGGACGGCGAAGCGGCGGATGGCGGACTGGTCGGCCCAGCCGGTCAGGAGCCGGCCGAGGTAGGCCATCGAGAGCATGCCGTGGGCGAAGACGTCGTCGAGTCCGGCCTCGCAGGCGGCGTCGATGTCGATGTGGATGCGGTTGTGGTCGCCGGAGGCGCCGGCGAAGAGGGCGAGCGTGGTGCGGGAGATCTCCGGCAGGCGCAGGGGCGGGAGTTCGGTGCCCACGGTTACGGGGATCACGGCGCGGGGACCTCGTTTCGTACGACGGTGATGGTGCGCAGGTCGGCGACGCGGGTGCCGTCGGCGCGGGTCACGGTGGTGTCCTTGGTGAGCAGGTCCAGTGCGCCGCCGTTCTTGCTGCGCACGTCGACGATGGTCGAGCGGGCGGTGAGGGTGTCTCCGGCGTGTGCGGTGGAGTGGTAGGTGAATTCCTGTTCCCCGTGCAGGACTTGCAGCATGTCGATGCCGTGGGCGCTGAGGTAGGCGAAGGGGTCGGGCTGTTGCAGTTCGATGCCGAACAGGAAGGTGGGCGGTACGGGCAGGTCGGGGTGTCCTGCCTCGCGTGCGGCGGCGGGGTCGGTGTAGAGGGGGTTGTCCTCGCCGATGGCCCGGGCGAACAGCTGCAGCCGGCCGCGTTCGACGGTCATGGTGACGGGGGGCAGTTGGGTGCCGATCGCGGTGGCGGGCAGGCTCACTTGGCGTCCGCCTTCGCGTAGAGGGTGACGACGGCCGCGCCGCCCAGGCCGATGTTGTGCTGCAGGGCGAGTCGGGCTCCCTCCACCTGGCGGGCGCCGGCCGTGCCGCGCAGCTGGCGGACCAGTTCGGTGCACTGGGCCAGGCCGGTGGCGCCCAGGGGGTGCCCCTTGGAGAGCAGTCCGCCCGAGGGGTTGGTGACCACGCGTCCGCCGTAGGTGTTGTCGCCGTCGGCGATGAACTTCTCGGCGGTGCCTTCGGGCGTCAGGCCCAGCGCCTCGTAGGTGATCAGTTCGTTGGTGGTGAAGCAGTCGTGGAGTTCGACGACCGGCAGGTCCAGGGGGTCGACGGCGGCCTGCTCGTAGACCTGCGCGGCGGCTGCTCGGGTCATGCCGTAGCCGACCAGCTTCATGAGGTCCTGCTCGGCGAACGTGTCGGGGGTGTCGGTCGTCATGGCCTGGGCGGCGATGGTGATGGAGGAGTCCAGGCCGTGGGCGCGGGCGAAGTGCTCACTGGTGATCACTGCGGCGGCGGCGCCGCAGGTGGGCGGGCAGCACTGCAGGCGGGTCAGCGGTCCGTAGATGGCCGGGGCGGCAAGGACTTCCTCGACGCTGACGGGGGTGCGGAAGACGGCGTCGGGGTTGTGTGCGGCATGGGCGCGGGCCTTGACCGCGATGCGGGCGAAGGTGTCGGGGGCCAGGCCGTGCCGTTCGGCGTAGGCGGCGCCGGCGCCGCCGAACAGCTGTGCTGCCGCCGGTGCGGTGCTGGGTCCCTGTACCGCGGCGGCGGTGTCCTCGAAGCGGGCCAGCGGCTGGGGGCGGTCGGGCCATACGGTGCTCAGGGCGCCGGGCCGCATCTGTTCGAAGCCCAGGGCGAGCACGCAGTCCGCGGCGCCGCTCGCCACGGCCTGGCGGGCCAGCCAGAGGGCCGTCGATCCGGTGGCGCAGTTGTTGTTGACGTTGACGATGGGGATGCCGCTCTCGCCCAGGGGGTAGAGCGCCCGCTGTCCGGCCGTCGAATCGCCGTACACGTAGCCGACGTAGGCCTGCTGGATGTGGCGGTAGTCGAGTCCCGCATCGGCGAGGGCCGCGCGTGCGGCGCGCTCGGCCATGACGTCGTAGGGCTCGCTCTTGCTGGGGGTGGTGAAGGGGATCATTCCCACGCCGGTGACACGTGCCGTTGCAGTCATGTGCTGTTCCGTCCAAGTGGTGTGCGGAAGGTGCGGTGCGCAGAAGGTGCGGTGTGCGGAAAGTGCAGGGTGGTGGGGTGCGCGGGGTCAGTGGACCGAGCGGTCGCTGTGGCGCCAGTGCGGGGTGCGCAGTTCGCGCTTGAGGATCTTTCCGGCCGGGGACAGCGGCAGGGCGTCGGTGAACTCGACGCTGCGGGGCGCCTTGTAGCCGGCGATGAGGGACTTGGTGTGCCGGCGGATCTCGTCCGCGGTGAGGGTGTGGCCCTCGCGCAGGACCAGGACGGCGTGGACGCGTTCTCCCCACTCCTGGTCGGGCAGGCCGATCACGGCGCAGGCGGCGACGGCCGGGTGCTGGGCGATGGCGTTCTCCACCTCGGCCGAGTAGACGTTCTCGCCCCCGGTGATGATCATGTCTTTGAGCCGGTCGACGACGAAGAGGTAGCCGTCGTCGTCCATGTAGGCGCCGTCGCCGGTGTGCAGCCAGCCCTCGCGCAGGACCCCGGCTGTTTCCTCGGGTCTCCCCCAGTAGCCGCGCATGATGTGGCCGCCCCGCAGGGCGATCTCGCCGACGGTGCCGCGCGGGACCTCGTTCCCGCCAGGGTCGATGATCTTCACTTCGCAGTGTGCGGCAGCCCGGCCCGCCGAGCGCAGCCGTCGGCCCGCCCGGTGGTCCTCGCCGGTGAGCAGGGTGGCCATGGGGGCGGCTTCGGTCATCCCGTAGGCCTGGCTGAACGCGACGTCGGGGAAGGCGTCCATGGCGCGTTTCAGGACGGGTTCGGGGATCGGGGAAGCACCGTAGACGATGGAACACATGCTGGACAGGTCGTGTTCGCCCAGGCCGGGGTGGTCGACGAGGGCCTGGATCATGGTGGGCACCAGCAGCGCGGAGGTGGGCCGGTGCGCCTGGATCGCCTCCAGTACGGCGCCCGCCTCGAAGCCGGGCAGGATGACGTGGCATCCGCCGACGAGGTTCTGCGTGACCCACATGGCGAGGTCGGCGAGGTGGAACATCGGCGCCGAGTGCAGCAGGCGCCCGCCCGGCGTGGCGAGCCGGGCGGTGACCTGGCTGCCCATGGCGGACAGCATCATGTTGGTGTGGGTGAGCATGACGCCCTTGGGCGTGCCGGATGTGCCGCCGGTGTAGAAGACGCCCGCCAGGTCCGCACCCCCGCGGCACACGTCGTCGGCGGGTGCGGTGGCCTCGATGAGGTCCTCGTAGGCGAGCATGCCGGGCGGTGTCGGTCCCTCGCCGCAGTGCACGACGGTGGCCGGCGCCTTGTCCAGTGCGGCGACCAGGCCGGCGAAGGTGTCGTCGACGAACAGGATGCGCGCGTCGCAGTCATGCAGCGAGAAGCTGATCTCCTGTGCGCTCCATCGGATGTTCACCGGGACGACGGCGGCGCCCGCCCACCACGTCGCCAGCAGGGTTTCGTGGTAGCGGTCGGAGTTGTGCGCGAGGATCGCGACCCGGTCGCCCGGAGCGGCATGCAGGGCCTGGAGTGCCCCCGCCAGACAGGAAATGCGGTGCGCCGATGCGCGCACGGTGCGGGTGCGGTCCTGGTAGACGGTGAGCGGGGCGTCAGGGGTCTGCTGGAGCATGCGGTGCAAGGGCTGGGTGAGAAACATGGTGCCCCTTTCGTGTGTCGTCAGCGCACGCCCGGGGCGGGCGCGATGGCGCATGCGGAGAGGTCGGCCGGCACGGCGGCGGGCGCAGGGTGCGCGGTGCCGCCGGTGCCGATGATCGGTGCGGCGGGGGCGGGGCGGGTGCCCGGGCGCCCGCCTCGGCGTGTTCGCCGGCCGGGGTGCCCGGCAGCGGGACGTGCCGTCCCGGGCGGCGGGGCGAGGGTGCTCATCGGATGCCGTGCCACAGTTGCCGCTCGGCGCCCGCCAGGTCGTCGACGGGGCCGCTGTCGGCGTCGAAGCGCATGGTCACGCGGCGCGTGGTGTCATAGCCGTTCCAGCCCGGGCCGCGGCCGTGGGCGAACGCGGTCCAGGCCTGGTGCATGACGGTGGCCAGGTGGTGCGGCGGTTCCTTGCCGAGCAGGCCGCTCTCGGCCGGGACGGCGGCCAGGTTGTCGTGGACGAAGGGCACCTCGAGCGTGTGGGCGGCGCCGCTGCCCGGCGGCAGCGCCGGGCTCTGCCAGGTGAATTCGTAGGCCCAGTGAGGGCCTTGGTGGGCTTCCAGAAGGCGCAGCGTGGGGATGCGGATGGCCCAGTCGGTCCAGGCGGCCTGCACGAGTTCGTGCAGGGAGGCGCCGGGCCGTGAGGCCTGGTCGTAGACGGCGAGATCGTCGCGGGCCAGTCCGAAGGTCTTCAGTGCCTGGTCCGCGAAGCCCTCGTGGAGGCGGTCGAGTTGGCCGCGCTGGGCCAGGAAGCTGATGGTCTCGTCGCGGGTGGTTCCGGCGAGCACCTCGACGTCCGCGGAGGCTCCTTCTGCCAGGGCGGTGAGGACGTCCTGCGGGAGGGTTTCCTCGTCGATCACCGTGCGGAAGGGGCTGACGAGGAACGACTGCGCGCCCCAATGCCGCGGTTCGTTGTATTCCAGGGCCAGTTGGAGCACCGCCTCCTGCGTCGCGGCCTGATCCACGCTCTGGAAGCCTTCGACCGTGGCGGGCACGCCCAAGAGCCGGGCCAGCCGGTCGGTGACTTCGTGGGCCTGCGTGCGCGGCACATCGGTCATGCAGACGCCGCTCTGGGCGATGGCGCGGCGGAAGAGCCCCCGGGCGGAGGGCATCGCGAGCAGGTTCATGACGCTCACCGCACCGGCGGACTGGCCGAAGACGGTGACGTCGTCGGGGTTTCCGCCGAACGCGGCGATGTTCTCGCGCACCCAGGTCAGTGCGGCCACCTGGTCGCGCAGGCCCAGGTTGGCGGGGCGGTCGGCGACGGGCAGGAAGCCCTCGACGTTCAGCCGGTAGTTGATGGATACGTAGACCACGCCGTCCCGGGCGAAGGCCGAGCCCTCGTAGCCGGGTGCGGATCCGGCGCCGAAGGCGTAGCCGCCGCCGTGGATCCACACCATGACCGGCAGGCCGGCGGGAAAGGGGCCCGGGTCGGGAGTCCAGACCTCCAGGGTGAGGCAGTCGTCGCCGGTCGCGGCCGGGTTGTGCAGCCGGGCCATGGGGTCGGGACCGGGCAGCGCGGGCTGCGGGCAGCCGGGGCCGCTGCGGGTGCCGTCCCGTACCCCGTCCCACGCAAGCGGCGGCTGCGGGGCCGCGAAGCGCAGGTCACCGACCGGGGGCCGGGCGAAGGGGATGTTGCGGAACACCGCGTACCCGTCGGCTGCCCGGCCTCGGATCCTGCCTGTTGTCAGGCGTGCCTCGACGTCCACAGACTGCTCCCCTTCGCCGTTCCGATTGGCTAATCGTGATTAACTTATGACGGCATGGGGCGGCGCTGTCAAGGGAAGCGCCGCGAGGAGGAAGGAGGTCAGTCGCCGGGCAGCAGGAGGCTCTCGCCCAGGACGACCAGGCCCTGCGCGAGTGCGGGCCGGCTCCGCAGGTGTTCGGTGCGCAGGACGTCGTTGACCAGTCCGAGCACCGCGCGCACCCGCACCTGGCGCTCGGATCGGGGCAGGTCGGGGCGGCACTGGCCCAGCAGGTGCTCCCACTCAAGGACGTGGTCGCGCTGGGTGCGCCGTACGTCGTGGCGCTGGTCGTCGGGCAGGTGGATGACCTCGGTCACCAGGGCCGCGAAGAGGTCGGTGTGCGTCTGGACCAGGCCGACATAGGCGCGCAGGAGCGCCGTCAGGACCTGCCGGGGATCGTCGGCGGATGCCATGGCCTCGGCCAGGGCCAGCTGCAGCGCCTGGGCTCCGCGGTTGAGCGCGGCGTAGAGCAGATCGCTCTTGCTGGCGAAGTGCTTGTACACGCTCGGGCCCGCGATCCCGGCCGCGGCGCCGATCTCCTCCAGGCGCGCCTCGTGGAATCCCTGCTGCCCGAAGAACCGGGTCGCGGCGCTCACCAGGGACTCCCGCCGCGAGGCGGCCACCCGGTCGGCCGACGGTGCGGCGCCGCGGGGCACCGGCACCCCGGAAGGTGTCGGCAGTCGCGCGGCGAGCACCGTGTGCGACATCTGCTCCAGCAGCGCGGCGAGCCGCCCTTCGGAGACCGCGATCCGCGCATGGGAGGGACTGCCCAGGACGGCGACCATCGACCACACCAGCAGGTCGGCGTCGGTCGCGCTCAGCTCGGCGCGCCGGTCCCCGAGCAGCCCCTCGAGCCGGGCGACCAGGTCACGGAAGCGCTGGCGCGTCTCTCCGCGCACCGGCTCGTCCAGATGCCGGACCTCGCGCTGCCACAGCACGCCCAGCTCCCGGCGCTCCACGGACAGCTCGGCCATGGAGCGCACCGCGTCATCCAGGGTGGCGGCGTCGCGCACGGCTGCGTCCATCACCGCGAACCCGTCGGCGACCACCGCCGCAAGCAGGTCGCGCTTGCCCCGGAAGTGCCGGTAGAGCGCCGGCGCCGAGATGCCGACCGCGCCCGCGATGTCCCCGAGGCCCACCTCGTGGAACCCGCGCTCGTGGAACTGGGCCGCGGCGGCGCGCAGGATCTGCGCTTTGCGGTCGGCAGGGCGTCTGGTTTTCTGCGTACTCACCCCTGCAGGCTACTTCGGATTAACTCCTGCCAGGGTTGGAATGCGGGCCGGACCGGCACGGACCCGCACCCCGTCGCTCGGCGCGAGCCACCCCGCGACGTTCACAAGTTAACGCCGGATCCCCACATGATGCCCACATGGCAGGCGGCAGATCCCGCACACATCGCTGCACACATCAATGCAACCATCCCTGCACGCATCTTGACCGCAACCACCCCCGCCTAGCTAAGTTAATTTTCATTAGCCTTCAACAGAGTCTGTGAAGGCCACCGGGAACGATCCGGATCAGAGAACAGGCGAGCCGCTGTCATGTTCCTGATCAGATGGGACACGCATGCACCGCAGAATCCAGCGCGCCGCGCTCCTGACCTGCGCCGTCATGGCAGCCACGGTGCTGCCGCCGGGGCAGGGAGCCTCGGCGGCGGACGAGCCGCCACCGGCGATCGCCCTCGCGACAGCGCCCGACCGGGGCCAGGTCACCGGCGGGGACGCGCTCGTGCGCATCACGACGACGGACCACCACCAGCCGGTCCGAGTGGAGGCGAACGGCACCCCGGCCGACGGCTTCCGGCGCCAGCCCGACGGCACCCTGCTCGGCCGGGTGACCGGCCTGAAGGACGGCAAGAACCGCATCACCGCCGAAGCCGGCGGACGCACATCGGCCCGCACCCTCACCAACCACCGCGCCACCGGCCCCGTCTTCTCCGGTCCGCGGGCCGTGCCGTTCTACTGCGAGACGACCGCCTTCGGACTGGCCCCGGCCAAGCAGCCGGACTGCTCGGCGCCCACCAAGGTCAGCTACAAGTACCGCAGCAAACTGGGCACGTTCCTGCCGCTGGCCGACCCCGACCACCGCCCGCTCGACCTCGCCACGGCGACCGTGGGCGGACGCAAGGTGCCCTACATCGTCCGCATCGAGACGGGCACCCTCAACCGTGCGGTCTACGAGACCGCCGCCCTGTACGACGGCTCCGATCCCTCGCCCCTTCGGCGGACGAAGAGCTGGAACGGCAGGCTCGTCTACACCTTCGGGGGCGGCTGTTCGGGCGGCCACCACCAGGGGGCGCAGACCGGAGGGGTGGTCAACGACACCTTCCTGTCACGGGGGTTCGCGGTCGTCTCCTCCACGCTCAACGTCCTGGAGACCAACTGCAGCATCCCGCTCTCCGCGGAGACGGCGATGATGGTCAAGGAGCACTTCGTCGAGACCTACGGACCGGTCAGGCACACGATCGGCTGGGGCGGGTCCGGAGGCGCCATCCAGCAGTACACCATGGCCGATTCCTATCCGGGGATCCTGGACGGGATCATCCCCATCGCCGGCTTCCCGGACGGCTTCACGCTGGAGAAGAGCATGGCCAGCGACTGCAAACTGCTCGTACGTCACTTCGCCGGGGCGGGCAGCTCCTTCAGCGCCGAGCAGCGTGATGCGGTCACCGGGATGCTGGAGTACGGCAGCTGCGTCGGCGCGGAGAACATCGACATCCGCACCGCCACCAAGCGCTGCGATCAGTCGATCCCCCTCACCGCGCGGTGGCACGCCACCGCCAATCCCGGCGGGGTCAAGTGCACGATGACGGAGGCCTACGCCAACCAGTTCGGCCGCGACCCGAAGAACGGCTTCGTGCGCAGCGTCCTGGACAACGTCGGAGTGCAGTACGGCCTCACGGCGCTCAACAGCAAGAAGATCAGTCCGGCCCAGTTCGTCGAGCTGAACTCGAAGATCGGCGGATACGACGCGGCGGGCACGCCGGTGGCCCGGCGTGCCCAGGCGGACCCGCGGGCGCTGAAGGCCGCCTACCGCGGCGACCTGCTCAACAGCATGCGGCTGGGGCTGCGCAGCACGCCGATCATCGACCACCGCCTCTACTCCGACCGGGTGCCGCTCGATGTCCATACCGCTCACTGGTCCTACGTGACGCGGGCGCGGCTGCAGGCGGCCAACGGGACGTCGGCCAACCACGTGATCATCGAAAGCCAGCTGGCGCTGGGCGAGCAGCAGACCGCGGACGCCTATGTGCTGACGTCGATGGACCGCTGGCTGACGAACGTCGCGGCCGACACGTCCTCGCGCAGCAAGCAGGCGAAGGTCATGGCCGGCAAACCCGCCGGTCTCGCCGACGCCTGCTACCTGACCCCGGCCAAGCGGATCAACGCCCGGCTGACGTATCCGGCCAGCGGACCGTGCGCGGATCAGTACCCCATCGGCGCCAACCCGCGGCTGCGGGCCGGGGCGCCGCTGGACCAGAGTCCGCTCAAGTGCGCCCTGAAGCCGGTGGACTTCGGCGACTACCGCGTGCGCTTCACCGACGCCCAGCAGGCACGGCTCCGCAAGGCCTTCCCCGGGGGCGTGTGCGACTACAGCCGGCCCGGTCCCGGCCAGGACGAACGGCCGGGCACGTGGAGGGACTACAGCGGGCGCTGACCTCCCCCGTCAGGCTCCCCGGTCAGGTGCTCCTGGACTCCCCCGTCAGGTGCTCTCCCTGGTGATCAGTTGCGGGACGAGGAGCGTGCGCACGGGGCTCTGCCGCGGATTCTCGATCAGGGAGCGCAGCAGTTCGGCGGCACGGCGGCCGGACTCGGCGAACGGCTGGCGGATGGTGGTCAGGCCCACGGTGTCCGCGAGCGTCCCGTCGTCGAAGCCCGCCACGGCGGCCTCGTCGGGCACCCGGGTCCCGGCGGCGCGCAGTCCCGCCAGGAAGCCTGCCGCCAGGACGTCGTGGTGGGCGATGACGGCCGTCGGCCGCTCGGCACGGCGGACGAAGTCGGCGGCCTGCGCGCGGGCCGCTCGTGCGTCGTTGCCCGTGAGCGCGATGTCCTCGATGCCGGGCTCCTCGCCCGCCTCGCGCAGCGCGCGGGCGATTCCCTCCAGCCGCTGCAGACCGGCCGAGGGAAGGCCCTGCGAGCGGTAGGGCTCGTGCAGGTACGCCAGGCGCCGGTGGCCACGGCCGAGCAGGTGGGTGGCCACCAGGTGGCCTGCCTGCTCGTCGTCGAAGGTGACGCTGGTGAACTCCGGGTTCGCCGCATCGACAAGGACGGTGGGCGGTCCCCAGCGGCGCAGGCGGTCGGCGCCCTCCCGGCCGAGCGGCACCCCCATGATCAGCAGTCCGTCGACGTCGCCGCGTACCGGCAGGGTCTCGAGCAGCGGCGTGGGGGACTCGGTGGCCGGCGGCGTGTCGTGCACCACCACTTCGACACCGTGGGGGCCGAAGGTCTCCAGGACGCCGACCAGACGGGTCCGGTAGGTCTCGTAGCTGCTGAAGGGCGCAAGGACCGCGATGCGGCCGCTGCGCTTCCGGGCGCGCTCGGAGACCGTGGCGCCGGCCCGGTAGCCCAGCTCGCCGGCGACCTCGATGACCCGGTCGCGCGTCTTCGGGCTGACCCGGTCCGGGTGGTTCAGCGCGAGCGAGACCGTCGAGATGCTCACGCCTGCGGCCTTGGCCACCTGATAGATCGTCACGTCCGAACTCCCCACGTCAGCACCCTATCCGAACCGGGCCCGCGCCCGTCATCCGGTGGTTGACCGTGCCGTCAAGCCATGTTTAAAGTGTTTCGTCGAAGCACTTCGATGGAGGTTTGATGGTAAATGTTCCAGACCTCGCCCGCATCGCGGGCTGCGAGCCGGCCGTAGTGGACTGGCTCGATGCCGTCGGTGAGATCGCGGGCGGACTTCCCCAGCTGCACTCGCCCGACCCGGCCCGGCGCCGCAGGGCGGCCCACCGGCTCTCCGACGCACTCGCCGCCCGGTTCACGCTGCCCGGCGACCCCCGATGCGAGGTGAGCGAGTACCGCGTGCCGACACGAGCCGGAGAGATCACCGTCCTGCGCTACCGGCCGCCGGGCGAGGAACCACCGCAGCTCGCGCACCTGTCCCTGCACGGCGGCGGCTTCGTCCTGGGCAGCGTGCGCGAAGTGGTCAACGACCGGCTGCTGCGCCACCGGGCGGCGGCCGGCCGCGTCGCCATCTTCGCCGCGGAGTACCGCCTCGCCCCCGAACACCCCTTCCCCGCCGGGCTCGAGGACTGCCTGGACGCCCTGCACTGGCTCATCGACGCCGCACCCGGCCTGGGCATCAGAACCGACCGGATCGGGATCGGCGGCATCTCCGCCGGCGGCAACCTCGCCGGTCTCGTCGCCGCACACGCCCGTGACAGCGGCCTGCGGCTGGATCACCAGGTCCTCGAGGTCCCCGGAGCGAGCCTGCACATCGACCAGGACGCCTCCTACCACCAGGCCGGCGCCCTGTCCGACTTCGGGGACCTGTCCGACACCCGCTCCGCCTACCTGAACGGGGCCCGCCCGGACGGCCGGTGGACGGCGCCCGCCGACATCACCGACCTGGCAGGGCTACCGCCCGCCCTGGTCCTCACCGCCGAGTTCGACCCGCTGCGCGACAGCGGCGAGCGCTACGCCGACCGGCTCGCCGCAGCCGGGGTGCCGGTCCAGACCTGGCGGGCCCCCGGGCACCTGCACGGCTCCACGTCGATCACCAGGACATCGGCGACCGCCCGTGCCTGGCAAAGCCGCGTCACCGACTTCCTGCGCAGCCGGGCCCACCGGCCCCTGAGCCCCCTTTCCTGACCGGAGACACTCCATGCCCATCGACGCCCACCTGATCCGCGCCCTCACCGAACTCGGCGTGCCCGCCCCGCCGGCGACCAATGACCCCCGGGAGCGGCGCAAGGCCGCCTTCGAATTCGAGCAGGCGGTCTACCCCCGCCTGGGAGCCAGCGGGCCCCAACTGCCGGTGCGCGAGCACGTGGTGGCGGTCGAGGGCCGGCCGGACGTACTCGTGCGCCTCTACTACCCGCAGGAGCCCGCCCCCGGCCTCGGCCTGCCGGTCTGTCTGCACTTCTTCGGCGGCGGCTGGCGCCAGGGCGGCATCCACCACCCCAGCGTCGCCACCCACTGCGCGGTGCGGGCGTCCGAGGCGAACATCGTCGTCGCGGCGATCTCCTACGCCCTCGCCCCGGAGCACCCCCACCCCACCGCGCTGGAACAGGGCTACGCCGCACTGGAGTGGCTGGTGCGCGAGGCCGGCGCGCTGGGAATCGACCCCGGGCGCATCGCGCTCTCGGGCCAGTCCGCGGGCGCCAACCTGGTGGCCGCGCTGACCCTCGTGAACCGCGACCGCGCCCGGCACCCGCTGGCCCTGCAGATCCTCGAGGTCCCCGGCCTCGACCTGACCCTCACGCACATCCACCGCGACGCCATCGAACTCACCGACGAGCAGTGGGCGGATCTGGAACGCATGATCGCCGACTACGTCCCGTGGGCCGAGGAGCGACGCTCCCCCTACGTCTCACCGCTGCTCGCCGAGGATCTGCACGACCTGCCGCCCGCCTGCATCATCACCGCCGAATGCGACCCGTTCCGCGGCGACGGCGAAGCCTACGCAGCCGCCCTCGCCGCGGCCGGGGTCCCCGTGGCGGCGCTGCGGCTGGTGGGCCTGACCCACGACGGCGGCCTGTACGAGAAGGCCTCCCTGACCGCACGCACGGCGCAGGCGGCCATCGCCACGGCGCTGCGCACCCTGCACGACTGACCCGAGCCACCCGCCAAGCAGAAGGACGACGATGTCCCCACTCACGGAGCAGGCTCACCACGCCGGTCCGGCGGCGTTCCCGGGCCGGCCGCAGCACCCGCTGTTCCTGCCGCTGTTCGTGTTCGCCTACTTCGGTGTCGCACTCGCCGCCGTCTCCGCGCCGGCGGTCAGCATCCCGCTGCGCCTGTCGGAACTGGACCCCGCACACAAGACCCAGATGCTCTCCCTGACCGTCGCCCTGGGAGGCGTACTGGTCGTTCTGATCACAGCGCCGCTGGGGCACTTCAGCGACGCCTCCACCGCCCGCGCCGGCATCCGGCGGCCCTTCATCCTCGGCGGCTCCCTGCTGGGCACCGCGGGCATGCTCGTGCTGGCACTGGCGCCCAACGTCACCGTCGTCATCACCGGCTGGGTACTCAGCCAGGCCGGATTCGCCTCCACCAGCATGGCGCTCAACGCGCTGCTCTCCGACCAGATCCCGGCCAGGATCCGCGCCCGCGTCGCAGCGACCTTCGGGCTCAGCACCGGCATCGCACCCGTCATCGGCAGTTCGCTGGTGGGGGCGCTGCCCGGCAATCCGCTGTACTGGTTCGGGATACCGGCCGCGATCGCGCTCGGCGCCAGTATCGGCGTCGTCCTGGTACTCAAAGACATCGTGCGCACCGAATCCGCGCCCGTGGACTGGCAGAGCCTGCTGCGCAGTTACTGGATCAATCCGCTGCGGCACAAGGACTTCGCCTGGGCGTGGATCTGCCGGCTGCTCGTCACCATGTCGCTGTTCACCGTGATCACCTATCTGCTCTACTTCCTCACCGACCGGCTCGGCATCGCCTCCGCGGACGCCCCCTCGGCGCAGGGCACCGTCCTGGGCGCCTTCTTCGTCTCCAGCATCGTCACCACCCTGGTCTTCGGCTGGGTCTCCGATCGCACCGGCAGGCGCAAGACCATCGTGTGGTGTTCGGCCCTGTTCACCGCCGTCGGGCTCCTCGTCAGCCTCTGCGCCACCGACCTGACCACTTTCACGGCGGGCATCGCCCTGGCCGGGATGGGGCAGGGAGCGTTCGTCTCCGTCGACGTCGCCATGATGACCGAGCTCCTGCCCGACTCCGCCAACGCCGGAACCGGTCTGGCCGTCATCGCGCTCTCCTACCAGCTGCCCGCCCTCCTGGTTCCCGGCCTGGCCACGCTGCTGCTGACGATCGGGGACAACGGGCCGAACTACGTGGCGCTCTTCGCCGCCGCCGTCCTGGCGTCCATACTCGGCGCACTCGCCGTGCTGCCGATCAAAAGCGTGCGCTAGCGGCCCGCATGCCGTCCCGCACGCCACTGCGGGGCACCAGGCCCCGCCCCGATCCCGCTTGCCTCCCCCGTACGACCCCCGCGAACTGGAGCACCACATGGCAGCCCGCATCGAGGACTACGCGCTGATCGGCGACATGCAGACCGCCGCACTGGTCGGCCGGGACGGCGCCGTCGACTGGCTGTGCCTGCCCCGCTTCGACTCCCCGGCCGTCCTCGCCGGGCTGCTCGGCACCGACGACCACGGCTTCTGGCGGATCGCCCCCGCCGGCTCGGTGCCCACCGCCGGGCACGGCGACCACCACCCCGGCGCGGACCCGGCCCCGCCCGCGGACCGCCGCCGCTATCGCGGCGACTCCCTCATCCTCGAACAGGAATGGGACACCCCCCACGGGTCCGTCCGGGTCATCGACTTCATGCCCCCGCGCCACCTCGGCGAGAGCCCCGGCAGCCCCACCGTGATCCGCGTCGTCGAGGGAATCACCGGCCGCGTTCGGATGCGCTCCGCCTTGCGCCTGCGCTTCTCCTACGGACGCATCGTGCCCTGGGTGCACCGCGTGGACGACGCACACGGCAGCCGGACCGCGGCGGTGGCCGGACCCGACTCGGTCTGGCTGGACGGCGAGCCCGGGAGCTACGGCCAAGACCTGACCACCTGCGCCGACTTCACCATCGCCGCAGGCGAACGCACCGCCTTCGCACTGACCTGGCAGCCCTCCCACCTGCCCCCGCCGCAGCACACGGACACCGAAGCCGCCCTCACCGCCACCGAAGCCTTCTGGAGCGACTGGATCGCGCACTGCACCTACCACGGCCCCTACCGCGAGGCCGTGATCCGCTCCCTGATCACCCTCAAAGCACTGACGTACGCCCCCACCGGCGGCATCGTCGCCGCCCCCACCACCTCGCTGCCCGAGGACATCGGCGGCGTACGCAACTGGGACTACCGCTACACCTGGCTGCGCGACGCCGCCATCACCCTCTCCTCGCTCCTGCGCACCGGATACCGCGAGGAGGCCCGCGCCTGGCGCGACTGGCTGCTGCGCGCGGTCGCCGGCGACTCCGAAAATCTCCAGATCATGTACGGCATAGCCGGCGAACGGGAGCTCACCGAAACCCAGCTCCCCTGGCTGCCCGGCTACGAGCACTCCACCCCGGTCCGCGTGGGCAACGGCGCCGCCACCCAGCTCCAACTCGACGTCTACGGCGAGGCCGTCGAAACCCTCCACCTCGCCCAGCGGTCGGGCCTGCCCCAAAACCACTACGCCGACCTGCTCCAACTGCGCCTGATCAGCTACTTGGAGCAGCACTGGCGCGAACCGGACGAGGGCATCTGGGAAATCCGCGGTGCGCGCCGCCACTTCGTCCACTCCAAGGTCATGGCCTGGGTCGCCGTCGACCGCACCGTCAAACTCCTGGAGACCACCTCCCTGGACGGCCCCCTGGATCGCTGGCGCACGCTGCGCGAGGACATCCACCAGGACGTCTGCACACACGGCTATGACGCCGACCGCAACACCTTCACCCAGTCCTACGGCTCCGCGGAGCTGGACGCCGCCCTGCTCCTAATCCCCCAGGTCGGCTTTCTGCCACCCGACGACAAGCGCGTGATCGGCACCATCGAGGCCATCCAGCGCGAACTGCTCACGCCCGACGGCTTCGTCCTGCGCTATCCGACCTCCGGCGGGGACACCGGCGTCGACGGTCTCCCCGGCGATGAGGGCGCCTTCCTGGCCTGCTCCTTCTGGCTCGCCGACGACCTGGCACTGATCGGCCGCACCGACGAGGCCCGCGCGCTCTTCGAAAAACTCCTCGGCATCCGCAACGACCTCGGTCTCCTCGCCGAGGAATGGGACCCCCGCCGCAAGCGCCAGGTAGGAAACTTCCCCCAGGCCTTCAGCCACGTCCCCCTCATCGACAGCGCCCTGCGTCTCGGCGCTCCGGTGCGACTCGATCCCGGCGGGCGCCCGGGCCGCGAGTCTGCTTTCCGCACCGTGGACGCGGACACGCCCTCCAGACCCCGCTAGACCCGGCCCGTACGCATCCGGCGACGCATCCACACACAGAACGCAAGCCCTGACACGACACCCCACAACAGCCCGGCGACCATCGCCGTCGGCCACGCGAGGCCGGCCGCGAACCGCATCAGCACTCCCCACAGCAGCCCCCCGACGAGCCACACGGCAACCACCTTCACCCACAACATGCCGTTCAACTACCCCCGAAAGAGGAGCCGATGACACCCGCGGCCCACACCGTCCGCCGCCTCACGGCAGCCGTCCTTACCGGGTCACCGCCGCCGGCGTCGCCTGCCGGGAACGTCCGCGCGCCCTCCCGCGCGCCTGCCTACCCGATCCCGCCGTTGCTCTGGAGCAGCTGGCCGTTGACCCAGCCGCCCTGCGCCGAGCAGAGGAACGAGACGAGATGCGCGCAGTCGCGCGGTGCACCGAGGCGCCCCAGGGGCGTGAGGCGGATCATGTCCGCCTTCTGCTCCTCGGTCATCCATCCGGTGTCGGTCGGTCCGGGATTGATCGCGTTGCAGGTCACTCCCAGCTGGGCAAGCTCGCGTGCGGCGGCCAGCGTGATCCGGTCCATCGCTCCCTTGCTCGCCCCGTAGGGAAGGTTTCCTGCAGTGTCGTCGCTGGTCAGGCTGACGATGCGTCCGCTGCCGTGCTGTCCGCGAAACCGCAGCCCGTACTCCCGGATCAGCAGCCAGGTGGCCCGCGCATTGACCGCGTAGTGCAGGTCGAAGCTTTCCACGCTGGTGTCAAAGAGGCCGGAGTCGACCGACTCGCAATGGCAGAGAACCAGCGCGGTGACGTTGCCCAGCTCACGCTCGACGCCCTCGAAGAGCCGAGCCGGCACCGCCGGGTCACTCAGATCCGCCTCGACCGCAAGCGTCCTCGCCCCGTGCGACGTCAGCTTCTTCTGCAGCTCGCCGGACGCACCCGGCTCCCTGCCCCACTGCATGCGCGCGTCGTACGGCGTCCAGTAGGTGAAGGCCACGTCCCAACCGGACCGGGCCAGATCCAGCGCCACGGACGACGCAATCCCCGCCGACCGCCCCGCCCCCGTGACCAGGGCAAGCGGACGCCCCGCCGCTCCCCCGCCCGGCCCGCTTTCCACGTGCGTCTCACCAGTCATGTTCCTCATCCTGACGGGCCGCCCGGCACACGGCACCCGTTTTTTGCCGCGCCCGGTCGCAGCCGCCACGCCCCGTCCCGCGGCTTCCCCGCCTAGTGTTCCCGTGGCCGCACCGTCATCCGGATCCCGTCCCGCGCCCACAGCACGAACCGTTCCACCGGCGTCACTTCGTGCCCCGGCGCGGGCCGAAAGCGCAGCCGCTTGAGGAGGACGGCAAGGACGAGCTGGGCCTCGACCGTGGCCAGAGCGGCGCCCTCGCAGCTGCGCGGTCCGATCCCGAAGGGGATGTACGCGAGGCGCGGACGTTTGGCCTCCTCCTCGGGCGTGAACCGCTCGGGGTCGAACCGCTCCGGCTCGGGCCAGTACTCAGGGTTCAGGTGCACCGCCCAGAACGGATAGAACACCGTCGTCCCGGCCGGGATCTCGTACGGGCCAAGCACCAGGTCCTCGGTTGTCTCGCGTGCGCCGTAGGGGCCGGGCGGGAACAGGCGCATCGACTCCTTGAGCACCCTGTCCAGATACGTGAGCCGCCGCAGGTCGCCGTAGCCGGGCGTGGCGCGTTCGCCCAGGACCTGGTCCAGTTCGGCGGCGACGCGATCGGCCGCCTCGGGGTGGCGGCCCAGCAGGTGCAGCGTCCAGGAGACGGCGACGCCGGTGGTGTGGTGGGCGGCCAGCAGCGTCACCATCACGGTGTCCCGGATGCGCGCCGGGCTCTGGCCGGCCTCGACGAGCGCCCCGATCAGGTCGCTGCGGTCGGTGCGCCCGCCCGGGCGGTGCGCCGCCACCACGCGGTCGACCGTCGCGCGCAGGTAGGCCAGGGCCGCGTCGGCCCGCTCCGCCGAGCGCGGGTCGGGTCGCGGCACCTGGTAGAGCCGCCCGAGGTGCTCGGTGAGCACCTCCTCGAATGCGTCGACGACCCGGCCGGTGTCGGTTTCCGCGCCGCCGAGCGCGAACCCGCAGATCATCCGGAGCGACAGCGCGGTCAACTCCTTCTGCAGTTCGACGGGTTCACCGCCGGGCTGTGCGGCCCAGCGGTCCGCGAGCTCTTGCGCCAGCTCGGCGAAGCGCGCGAAGTGCCGCTCGTGGGACGGGCGTCCGGCGAGCACCGAGAGCAGCAGGCGGCGCCAGGGGGTGTGCTCGTCGGCGGGCAGCACCTGCAGATTGCCCGCTTCGCACAGCGGGTCCAGGAACGCAAACAGTTCCTCGGGCCGCTTGTCGATGTGTGCCGTTGCTTCCAGGAGGACGGGATCGGCGACCGACACGGCCGTGTCCGCGCCCGGCAGTTGGAAGCGCACGACGGGTCCGTGCGCTTCGTGCAGACGCAGCTGGTATCGGTGCAGCCCTCCTGCGGCCGCAACGGCGCTCAGCCCGCCGTCTTCCTGGTGCTCGGGTCCGGGGATGCGCATTTCGGTGCCTCCTGTCCCACAGCCTGCCCAAGGCTGCGACCGGTCCGGGGGCTCGTCAACTCCCCCTCTACAGCGGCCAGTTTTCCCGACCTTGCCTCCTGCCTCACGGCGGCACGCGGAAGCCTTGGACCGACCCCACCGCGCTCTCGACATCGTTGTCGAGAGCGCGGCCTGCACGGATTTCAGCCCGACGGGACGGGGCGAGCCCCGAGAAAGCACCGCGCACGGGGGCGTGCGATCGCCTTACGGCTTGTAAACGGCTGCACTGCCGTACAGCTCCCTGGTGAACGCGGAGACATCGGCGCTGCGGTCGGCGCCGTCGAGGTTGTACGTGAGGTAGACGCCGTATCCCTCACTGACGGTGCGGCGGGCGAAGCTGGAGACCGTGCTCTGCGAGGTCCGGCCGATCTCGACGGCCGCCGGCGAGAGCTTCGACTTGGGCAGTGCGATGCCGGGGACCTGCCAGGTGCCGTAGTACGGGTTCCAGGCGTAGTCGAACTTGGACGAGACGTCGACACCTCCGTAGGAGAGACGCGTCGCGGCCGGGCCGATGTTGTAGAGGCTGATGATCTTGTCCGGCATGTTCGCGCGCAGTGCCGTCACCAGGTGCACGAACGAGCTGGCGTTGGGCTGGCCGGTGCCGTTGTTGCCGTACTCGGCGTACTCGTCGTCGAAGTCGATGCCGTCGAGGCCGTACTTGGTCACGGTGTCCGACATCTGCTTCGCGAACGCCGAAGCCGCTTGCTGGGAGGGGAAGTTCGCGAAGCCCGCACCCTGGTGGTTGCCGAGCACCGAGAGGACGACCTTGATGCCCTTCTGCTGCAGCGGCCGTATCTGGGTGTCGGCGTTGTCGAGAACCCGCTGCACGTTCTCGTTGAAGTGCAGGTACGCCTCCTTCTTGCCCGCGTCGTAGTTGATGTTCGCCGCGAAGATCACGGCGACGTCGAAGGCGTTGCCGCCTCCGTTGGCGAGGGTGTACTTGCCGACGTTCAGCATGCTGTTGTTGTTCACCTCGACGTACGCCACCGAGGTCGGTCCCTGCTTCGCGAGAGCGGGGGTGGGGGCGGGAACGGGGGCCGCTGCTGCGCCGGTCGTGGCGGTCGCGCCGAAGGCGAGCGCCGCGACGGCCGAGAGCGCGAGCGCGGCGGTCCGCACTCTGCTCCGTACCAGAGTGAACATCGTTGATCGGTCTCCCATCGCATGGGTCGGCGCCCGACCTGTTCGAAGGCGCCGAGTGAGCCCTCCGAGTTTTCCTCTCCCGTGACCGAATCCCAAGAATCATGCGCAGACTCTTCACGACTCCCACGCACCTCGCGCCGCAGCAGTGCGGCGCGCCGGGGCACGGGAATTGGCGCGTTCTGGCCCACGCCCGGCATGCCTGGCTCACGGACGGGAAGGCGGGTGACCGCACCTGTTCGTCAGCAAAGAGCGCCCTCCCACACCAAACGCCGCGGCGGCCACATAGGTCCACACGCCTCCACGCCCTGCGACCAGCAGCGCGGTGCCCAAAACGATGCAGACCACCGCAAGGATCGCGAAGGGAAGGGACGGGCCTCTGTGACGGGGCATGGAGTTGCATGTGCCCTCGGTCTCCCGGTTGAATCCCCTGTTCACAGCCACAGTTGACGCAGGCCGACTCGTTCAGCCGTCGCGAGAGAGCGCCCTGCCGTGACAGCTGCGGCCGGCGACGATACCCAACAAATAGTGAAGTAGCGGTCCTTGAGTACCGCTCAGTGAAGAATGGCTGAGCCAGATCCACGGATACCGAACTCATCGCGCGGGCCGCACTTGACCACCTGCGAGGCAACGGCGCGACCGGCGGCATCGCCGCCTCCCCCGCCGACCGGCGAGAGCCCGCTTATGCGAAAGGACCCCCGTTGCAGCACCTTGAACCGGCCCTGACCGCCGACATCATGCGTCTGATCTGGGCTGACGAGCACGCCCGCCCCACCCCATCGGTGGCAGTCGACGCGTACACGCGCCGACTACTCGCCGACCCCGCCATCAGCCCGGCCCTGCGCGAAGCAGGACCGGCCCCCGCCAATGACGAACCGTTCTACTCGGTACTGCACACCCGCGAACCTGTCCGACGCGGCGCCTACGTCTACACCCGCACCGGCCGCGTCAGCCTCCTCCTGGACGAGGAGCGCGCCCGCGACCTCGTCGGCCACCAGGCCGTCACCGTGGACCAGGGCAACAAGGAATGGCGCATCGCGGTACAGCTCACCGACACGGCGTCAGCGCTCGTCGCCGTCGAACTGACCCGCCGCGCCATGGACGCCATCCGCCCGCTCGACTCCTGACCCCGCCTCGCTCCGGTGCGGGCGGCCGATGGTCACGGCGCCGCGGAAGGGGTCTGCCGAGAGGACGGACATGGCGTCGAGCGACGGGTCGGGGACGGGCAGCAGGTGGGCGTCGAGCCAGGTGTCTCCCGTCGCATCGTTGGCCCACGGGTCGTCGATCACGATGGCGCCGGGTACGGCGCCATGGCAGAGCACCCAGTGCGGCACGTCGAAGCCCTGCATCCCGGCGAGCGACAGCAGGAGCAGCACGTGCTCCCCTTGGCCGATCGCGCTGCGGATCGCGGTCAGGGACAGGCGGTGCGGGTCGACCGGGAGGCCGATGTGCGCGGCGTCCGCCCGCGATGCGTGCTGGAGCAGGGCGCGCCACTCCTGCTCGCCGTCCGGGTAGTGGTCGAGCAGGACGGGGCGGTCCGTATCGAGGTGGACCGTGACGGGGGACGACGGCCAGGCCCGGCGCACGGCAATGCCCAGCCTGACGGGCTCGCATGCGGGGAAGTTGGTCGCCTCGCGCCACAGCGTCAGTTCGGCCTGGCGGTCGAGTGCCTGGTGCGGCAGCGCCCCCGCCCGGGTCTGCGCGACCAGGGCGGTGACGGCGCCGCAGGTGAAGTGCGTGGTCTGCCGATAGTACGGGGGTTCGCTCACCGTGGCGTCGTGCAGCCAGCGTACGTAGCCGGTGTCCGGTCCTTCCGAGTGCTCCGCCGGTGTCAGCGGCGGGCGCAGCGGGGTGAAGCCGGCGGCAGCGGCGGCCTCCGGACTCACCGTCCAGCCTTCCCACTTGACCTGCGCGAGCCCTTGGCCGCGTGCGTGGGCCAGGACGGCCCGGACGGCTGCCTGCACATCGCCGACGGCGTCCACGATCTTCAGGTAGGCCGTGTTCGGGCGTGCCGTGACCAGCGCGGCAGCGGTCCAGTCCGTGCCGTTGTCGCCTTCGACGGCCACGATGTGCGGGGCGTGGGCGGAGCGGCCGACCGTGTGCCAGCGTTCGGGCACCTCGTGCTGTCCGAGCCGCTGCAACTGAGTCGGTGGCGTGCCGGACTCGAACGGGACGACGACGAACTTCACGGGCGTTTCCTGCTGTTCTTGCTGGTTCTGCTGTTCTTGCTGTTCTTGCTGGTTCTGCTGTTCTTGCTGTTCTTGATGGTCTTGCTGTGCTCGTTGTTCTTGTTGATCCTGCTGGGGCGGCATATCAGTGCTCCTGGCCGATCGGAGGGGGCGGGGGTTTCGCCCGCGGGTTGACGGCCGTGTCAGGCGCGGGAGCGCCGCAGCACCCACACGAAGTACGGGCCGCCGACCAGCGCAATCATCAGGCCCGCCGGCACCTGGGCCGGTGCGACGAGCGTGCGGCCGAGCGTGTCGGCCACGCAGACCAGCACCGCGCCGAGCAGCATCGCGACCGGGATCGCGCGGCCGTGCCGGGCGCCCACCAAGGAGCGGGCGAGGTGCGGGGCGACGAGCCCCACGAAACCGACGGCACCCACAGCGATCACGCTGAGCGCCGCCAGCACCGCGGCGATCGTCAGAGCGCCGATGCGTACGCGCACCGGCCTCATTCCCACGATGCGCGGGGTGTCCTCGTCGACGGCGAGCAGGTCGAGCCGGTCGCGCATGGCAAAGAGCACGGGGAGCGCGAGCACCAGGGCCACCGCGACCGGTACGACGTCGGGCAGCGTGCGCCCGTAGGTCGTGCCGGAGAGGAAGGTGAAGATCCGGGGCGTGTTGTACGGGTCGGCGCGCAGCAGGAGGAAGGTGGTGATGGAGCTCAGCCCGTAGCCGCAGCCGATGCCGATCAGGACGAATCGGTCGGGCAGGAAGCCGCCGCGCCAGGACAGCAGCGCGATGACCGCGAACGTGGCGAGCCCCGCCGCGACCGCGACCGCGATGAGCAGCGGCCGTCCGCCGGGCAGGCCCGAGGTGGCGACGGCCGCCGCACCCAGTCCGGCGCCCGCCGTGATGCCGAGCACGCCCGGCTCGGCCAGCGGGTTGCGCACGGTGCTCTGTACGGCGCAGCCGGCAAGACCCAGTGCCGCGCCGGCGAGGATCGCGGCGAGTACGCGCGGGAAACGGTCGTCGAGCGCCTGGCCGATCAGGTCGGGGGCGGCTCCACGGGCCCAGAGCGCGAGGTCACCCGTCCGCAGCCAGAGGCTTCCCGCCAAGACCGCCACCAGGGCGGCCACCGCCAGGAGGATCACCGCGCCGAGCACGACGAACAGGAACGCGCGGCGTGAGCGTGCGGCGATGCGTGCGTGCGGCGGCTGGCGGAGCGCGCCGGTGTCGCGCAGGCGCAGCGCGAGGACCACGATCACGACGGCGCCGAGCAGCGCGGTCGGCACGCCGGTGGGTATGGCGGCGGCTCCGTCCGCGCCCTGGAGCGCGCGCAGCGACGCGTCCGCGAGCAGGACGAGCAGCGCGCCGAGCAGTCCGGCCGCGGGGACGAGGAGAAGGTGGCGGCGCAGTGATCGGACGCGTCCCGCGATCAGGCGGGCCAGGACGGGGGCGCCCAGGCCGACGAAGCCGATCGGGCCCGCCAGGGTCACCGCGGTACTGGTCAGAAGCACCGCGCAGAGCACCGCGGTCAGCCGGGTGGAACGGATCGGCACGCCCAGGGTGGACGCGGCGTCGTCGCCGAGGTTCATCACGTCCAGCTTGCGCGACAGCGCAAGGGCGACGCACAGCACCACGGCCATGAGCGGGAAGGCGCGCAGCGACGCGTCGATGTTCAGCTGGGCGAGCGAACCGCTGCCCCAAGCGAAGAGACCGGTCGTGTTCTGGTTGAACAGGATCAGGAGCGTCCCGGTCGCCGCGTCCAGGGCCAGCGCGATCGCCGATCCGGCCAGGATGAGACGGGTGCCCGCGGTACCCGCGGCCCGCCCTGCCAGGAGCAGCACCAGCGCCGCCGCGGCCAGACCGCCGGCGAAGGCGACGGCGCCCGATGCCCAGAGCGGGACGGTCAGGCCGAAGGCCGCGACGAGCGAGAGCGTGAAGTAGGACCCGGCCGTGACCGCGAGGGTGTCGGGAGAGGCGAGCGCGTTGTGGGTGACGGACTGCAGCAGCGCGCCCGCACAGCCCAGGGCGAAGCCCACCGCCACGCCCGCGAACAGGCGCGGCAGGCGCGAGCCGGTGAGGATCTCACCGACCGGCGCCCCGCCGGTGTTCTCGCGCTGCCCGGCGAGGTGGCGCAGCAGGTCGCCGAAGCCGACGCCCGATGTCCCCTGCGTCAGGTGCCACAGGCCCACCAGGACGGTCAGGACAAGGAGCAGTGCCAGGACGGCCACCCCGGCGGGCGCGCTGCCGCGCCCGGCGGGAGTACCGCCTTGCCCGGCGGGAGATCCGCCGTGCTCGGGGCGCGGCAGCGCTTTGCCCGCGGGGGCCGTTATCCGCGGCGTGTTCACTTCTTGTCGAGGACGTCGACGTACGCGTCGATCGCCTGCGCGCAGGAGCGCGGACCGCCGGCGCCCCATACCCGCGCGGGGAAGGAGTGCGCGCGGCCTTCCTTCACGGCGGGGATGGTCTTCCAGATCGGGTTCTTCTTCAGCGCGGCGACGTATCCGCCGGCTCCTTCGTCGTTGGCGTAGAAGAGGTTGGCGTTGCCCACCGAGGTGAGTCCCTCGACGTCGGTCTGGGCGAGGCCGTAGGACTTGTCGACGCCGCCGTCTCCATGGTTCTTGTTGACCTTGTCGGTCCAGGCCGGCTTCATGCCGAGTTCCTTGCCGATCTCGGTGAACAGAGCACCGTCGCTGTAGGGGCGGACGGTGAGGTTGCCTCCCTGCAGCCAGCCGTCGAAGAACAGGAAGTCCTTCGTGGGCAGGTCGGCGTCGGTGACCTTCTTCTTCGCCGCCGCGAGGTGGTCGTCGAACTCCCCCAGTACCTGGTCGGCGCGCTCGGTGCGGCCCGTCGCCTCGCCGATCATGCTGAACACCTCGCGCATGTTCCCGATCGGGTCCTTGGGGTTCGCCCCCCGGGTGGCCATCACGGGGACGCCGCGCTTCTCCAGCTTCTTGAGGGTCTCGTCGTCCTTGTTGAAGGCCTCCACGACGATGAGGTCGGGCTTGGCCGCGTAGAGGGTGTCGAGGTCGGGCTCCTCGCGGGTGCCGATGTCGGTCACCTTGCCGGGCAGCTTCTCGGCGCTGACCCAGGTGCTGTATCCCTTCGCGTCGGAGACCGCGGTGGGGGTGATGCACAGCGTCAGCGCGTCCTCGACCTGCTGCCATTCCAGGACCGCGATGCGTGCGGCGGGCTTGTCGAGCTTCACGGTGCGCCCGACGCCGTCCTTGAAGGAGACCGGCTTCTTCGAGGTGGTCGTGGTGTCCTTGGCGCAGTCCTTCGACGCGGGCGAGGCGCTGGCCTTGCCGCCGGCCCCGGGCTTGTCGACGGAGGTCGTGCCGCAGGCCGTTGCGGCCAGGACGAGGAGCCCGGTGGAGGCTGACGCCGCCAGGCGGTGGGCACGGTTCATGAACGTTCCTCTTTCTTGTTTTCCGGCAACGCGTCTTTCTGTCGACGCGTCGCGGCGGCGGATGCGCCGCTTCAGGCAGGGGCCGCCCGCGCCGCTCGAGGCACGGGGGGTCCGGCAAGTAGTGGGCGCCCTGAGTCAGGCGGGGTGGCGACCGATGGGGTCGATGCGCAGACGGCCCGTGCGCGGGTCGACGCCGACCTCGACGCGGATGTCGTAGACCTCGGCGATGTTCTGCTCGGTGAGGACGTCGGCGGGGGCTCCGGCCGCGTGCACGCGGCCGGAGCGCATCAGGACCAGCGTGTGGGCGACCCGGGGTGGCGGGTGGATGTGGGGCCGCACCCTACCCCCCCCGAAGACGGG
>NZ_JBSGSG010000046.1:0-73282 GCF_053606765.1 Streptomyces sp. NPDC055189 | reverse complement strand
CAGACCTTCAACGGCCGCCACCCGGTCGAGCTGATCGGCGGGGTGCGCTTTCCCGCCATCGGTGAACTGCCCTACCTGCTCACCCTGGCCGGACACGGCTTCTACTGGTTCCGGCTGCACGAGGAGCTGCACCCGCGCCGCCCGGCGGAACCCGACGTGCACCTCTGAAGGGACGTGACGCAATGTTGGAGACCGCTACGCAGTCACGCGGCGACCTCAGCCCCACGACGCTGCTCACCTCGCTCAACGGTGTGCTCCAGGAGTGGCTGCCCAAGCAGCGCTGGTTCGCGGGCAAGGGCCTGCCCATCACGGAACTGACCGTGGTGTCGATGACCGAGCTGCACCCGGGCTGCCTGCACCTGCTGATCCGTTCCCGGCACACCGGGGCACGCGACGGCTGCTATCAACTGCTCCTCGGCGTGCAGGAAGACCCGCCGCCCCGCCTCCGCCACGCCGTCATCGGCCGCCCCGGTGCGGGCCCCCTGCGGGGACTCACCGTGTACGACGCGCTCCACGAACCCCGGTCGGCCGCGCTGCTCCTCGAACGGCTCCGCACACCGGGCGCGGCAGGCCCTTTGCGCTTCGAACGCGACGGGCAGACCGAGGTGCCGACGGGGCTCACCCCCCGTGTCCTGGACGGCGAGCAGTCCAACACCTCACTGGTGTACGGGGATTCGTTCATCCTGAAGATCTTCCGTCGCATCCAGTACGGCATCAGCCCCGACCTGGAAGTTCCCTGGGCTCTGGGCCGCGAGGGCTGCGCCCGGGTACCCGCTCCCGTCGCCTGGTTCTGGACCGCCGAGCCGCGCAGAACGACACTCGGCGTGCTCCAGCCGTTCCTGCGCGACGCCACGGACGGCTGGACCATGGCCCTCGAAGCCCTGGCATCGGGCGGGGACTTCACCGACGAGTCGTACGAACTGGGGCGCGCCACCGCCGAAGTGCACCTGGCGCTCGCCCGGGTCTTCGCGCCCGATCACCCCGACCGGCAGGGAGGCCACCGGCTCGCATCCGCGATGATCACGCGCCTGGAGGCCACCGCCCGCCAGGTGCCGGCGCTCGTGCCCTACATGGCCCGCCTGAAGGCCGCGTACGGCGTCCTCGGGGCGCGTGTCCCTGGCCAACCCGACCAGCGGATCCACGGGGATCTGCACCTCGGGCAGGTCCTGTGGGCCCAAGACCGTTGGTTCGTCATCGACTTCGAGGGCGAACCGGCCCGCCCGATCGCCGAACGCAGGCGCACCCAGGCACCCGTGCGCGACATCGCGGGCATGCTCCGCTCCTTCGAGTACGCGGCCCACGCCCAACGCCCCTGGCAGCCCCAGTGGGCACAGCGCTGCCGGGAGGCCTACTGCGCCGGTTACGCCGCCGAGTCGGCCTGGGATCCGCGAAAGCAGGGCGCGCTCCTGCGGGCCTACGAGACGGACCGGGCGGTGTACGAGGCGCTGTACGAGGCCAGACACCGGCCGGACTGGCTGTCCGTTCCCATGGCCGCAATCGACCGTCTCGCGAAAGGCGCCTGAATCCGTGGTCACCGCCGATGTATCCGCACCCGCTCCCGCGGCCGCCCCGCACATCCCCCTGACCGAGGGGCCGCCGGAGCTCGACGCGGAGAGCCGCACACGCCTTCTGGCGGGCACGCACCACGACCCGCACTCCGTGCTCGGCGCACATCCGGTGACCGGTGGCGTGGCCTTCACGGTCCTGCGCCCGTACGCCCGGACGGTGGCGCTCGTCATCGGCGAGCAGACCACGGAGCTTGCCGATACGGGAGACGGCTTCTTCTCCTGCGTTCTGCCGCTCGAATCGATCCCCGAGTATGCGCTGCGGATCTCGTACGACGGCCAGGATGTCGAGCTCCAGGATTCCTACCGCTTTCTGCCCGCTCTGGGCGAACTCGATCTGCACCTGATCGGTGAGGGCAGACACGAGGAGTTGTGGACGGCCCTTGGCGCACACACGATGACCCACCAGGGCGTCGACGGCACCCGTTTCACGGTGTGGGCGCCCAACGCTCTCGGCGTGCGTGTGGTGGGGGACTTCAACTTCTGGGACGGCACCGGATTCCCGATGCGCTCGCTCGGCTCGGCCGGCGTATGGGAGCTGTTCGTCCCCGGCGTCGGCGAGAACGACCTCTACAAGTTCGCCATCACCCGCCCGGACGGGACACACACCCTGCGCGCGGACCCGATGGCCCGCCGGGCGGAGGTATCGCCCGCGACCGCCTCGGTGGTCACGCGGTCGAGCCATGTCTGGGCGGACGCGGAATGGATGGCACGCCGGGCGGAACGCCCCGTGGTCCGGTCCCCCTTCTCGGTGTACGAGGTGCACCTGCAGTCCTGGCGGGAGGGACTTAACTACCGGCAGCTCGCCGAGGAACTCACGGAGTACGTGGCCGACGCGGGCTTCACGCACGTGGAGTTCCTGCCGGTGGCCGAGCACCCCTTCGGCGGCTCGTGGGGCTATCAGGCCACCGGGCTCTACGCACCGACCTCCCGCATGGGCACGCCCGACGACTTCCGCCATCTGGTCGACACCCTGCACCAGGCGGGCATCGGCGTGATCGTCGACTGGGTGGCGGCGCACTTCCCCAAGGACGACTGGGCGCTTGCGGCCTTCGACGGGGAGCCGCTGTACGAGCCGCGGGACCCCCGGCGTGCCGAGCACCCCGACTGGGGCACTCTCACCTTCGACTTCGGACGCCGGGAAGTACGCAACTTCCTTGTGGCCAACGCGAGTTACTGGTGCGAGGAGTTCCACGTCGACGGGCTGCGGGTGGACGCGGTGGCCTCGATGCTCTACCTCGACTACTCGCGAGAGGAGGGCCAGTGGGCGCCCAACGAACACGGCGGCCGGGAGAACCTGGACGCTGTGGCCTTCCTGCAGGAGATGAACGCGACGGTCTACCGCCGCAATCCCGGGGTGGTCACCATCGCCGAGGAGTCGACGGCCTGGGACGGGGTCACGCGGGCCACTCATCACACCGGCGGCCCCGGGGGCTTCGGCGGCCTGGGCTTCGGCCTGAAGTGGAACATGGGCTGGATGCACGATTCCCTGGAGTACATCCAGCACGAACCGGTGCACCGGCAGTACCACCACAACGAGTTGACCTTCTCGATGGTCTACGCGTACAGCGAGAACTACCTCCTGCCGATCTCCCACGACGAAGTCGTGCACGGCAAGCGCGCGTTGGTGTCGAAGATGCCCGGCGACTGGTGGCAGCAGCGCGCCAACCACCGCGCCTACCTGGCCTACATGTGGGCCCACCCCGGCAAGAAGCTCCTCTTCATGGGCCAGGAGTTCGCCCAGGGCTCCGAATGGTCGCAGGAACACGGCCCGGACTGGGGACTTCTGGACGCGTCCTGTGCGGCCCAACCGGACCACGCAGGGGTGCAGCGGCTGGTGCGCGACCTCAACCACCGGTACCGGGCAGCCCCCGCCCTGTGGGAGCGGGACACGGACCCGGGCGGTTTCGCCTGGGTCGAGGCGGACGCGGCCGGGGACAATGTGGTGGCGTTCCTGCGGTACGCGGCCGACGGGACTCCGCTCCTGGCCGTCAGCAACTTCTCCCCGGTGGTCCGCCACGGCTACCCGCTCGGAGTGCCGCAAACGGCCGGCGCTTGGCGGGAGGCGCTCAACACCGACGCGGCCCCCTACGGCGGCGGCGATGTGCGCAACCCCGACACCCTGCAAGCGGTCCCGGAGCCCTTCGGGGCCTTTCCGGCCCGGCTTCACGTGACGCTTCCCCCGCTGGCCACGCTGTGGCTGTGTCCGGCGTGAGAGTGCCCCGATCCGGCCGGGCCCGACCGTTCCGTGGAGATCAAAAACACCTTGCCCGCCCCGCGGACCTCACGGATCATTGACCCGGCAGAGGTGACAGTTCAGGCAAAGGGGTCTCGCGTGGAAGCCACCCGGTTCTCCGTCCTCGACCGTTCCCGCACCCGCGAGGGGCACGACGGACCCGAGGCCCTGCGCGACACCGTGCGCCTGGCTCAGGAGCTCGAAAAGCTCGGCTACCACAGGTTCTGGGTGTCCGAACATCACGCGGTGCCCGGTGTCGCGGGCTCCGCGCCGACCGTCCTCGCCTCGGCCGTGGCCGCCGCGACGCGCACCATCCGGGTGGGCACCGGCGGCGTGATGCTGCCCAACCACCAACCCCTCGTCGTCGCCGAGCAGTTCGGGGTCCTCGAAGCGCTCTATCCCGGACGCATCGACATGGGGCTCGGCCGCTCGGTGGGCTTCACCGACGGGGTGCGCAAGGCGCTCGGCCGGGACAAGCACGACGCCGACGACTTCGCGGCGCAGCTCACCGAGCTCCTCGGCTGGTTCCGCGGCACGTCGGACACCGGAGCGCACGCCCGGCCCGCCGAAGGCCTGCGCGTCCCGCCGTTCGTCCTGGCCATCGGCGAGGGCGCCGCCATCGCGGCACGGGCCGGTCTCCCGATGGTCATCGGCGACATCAGGAGCCGCGAGAAGATGCTCCGCGGCATCGACCAGTACCGCGCATCGTTCCAACCCTCGGAGTGGTCCAGCGAGCCGTACGTCGTCGTCTCGGGCACCATCGCCGTCGCCGGGACACGCGAGGAGGCCCGCCGGCTGCTGATCCCGGAAGCCTGGTCGATGGCGTATTCACGCACCCATGGCACGTTCCCTCCCCTGCCGCCCGCCGAGCGCATCGAGTCACCGGCGACGGTGATGACCGAGAAGGAGCGCGGCTTCTACGAATCCGGTCTCCTCGGCCACATCCACGGCACGGAGGAGCAGGTGGCCGCCGACCTGGAGACGCTGATCAAGGAGAGCGGGGCGCAGGAAGTGCTGGTCACGACCAGTACGTACGACCGCGATGGCCTCCTGGACTCCTTCCGGCGGCTGTCCCGGGTCGCGGGTCTGGCCACGACCTAGAATCGTGGGGTTTGCCCCCGAGCCGCTCACGGAGTCCCCATGCACAGCCCTCATGATCCGTTCGTACGTGTCCGGGGCGCCCGCGAGCACAATCTGCGCAACGTCGACGTGGACGTCCCGCGTGACGTGCTCGCCGTCTTCACCGGTGTCTCCGGCTCCGGGAAGTCGTCGCTCGCCTTCGGGACGATCTACGCGGAGGCCCAGCGCCGCTACTTCGAGTCCGTCGCCCCGTACGCAAGGCGCCTGATCCATCAGGTGGGCGCGCCGAAGGTCGGGGAGATCACCGGGCTGCCCCCGGCGGTCTCGCTCCAGCAGCGCCGCTCGGCGCCCACCTCCCGCTCCTCGGTGGGCACGGTCACGAACCTCTCGAACTCGCTGCGCATGCTGTTCTCGCGCGCCGGCACCTATCCCGAGGGCGCCGAGCGGCTCGACTCGGACTCCTTCTCGCCCAACACGGCCGCCGGGGCCTGCCCGGAGTGCCATGGCCTGGGCCGTGTGCACCGCACCAGCGAGGAACTCCTGGTCCCGGATCCGTCCCTCTCCATCCGCGAGGGCGCGATCGCGGCCTGGCCCGGCGCCTGGCAGGGCAAGAACCTGCGGGACGTCCTGGACGCCCTGGGCCACGACGTCGACCGGCCGTGGCGCGAGCTGCCGCAGGCGGACCGGGACTGGATCCTGTTCACGGACGAGCAGCCCGTGGTGACGGTGCACCCGGTGCGGGACGCGGACCGCATCCAACGCCCCTACCAGGGAACGTACATGAGCGCCCGGCGCTATGTGATGAAGACGTTCTCGGACTCCAAGAGCCAGACCCTGCGCGCCAAGGCCGAGCGGTTCCTGGCGAGCGCCGACTGCCCGGCGTGCGGCGGCAGCAGGCTGCGCCCGGAGGCGATGGCGGTCACGTTCGCGGGCCGCACCATCGCCGATCTCGCCGCACTGCCCCTGTCGGAACTGGCCAAGGCCCTTGAGGGCAGAACGGGTTCGGAGGCGGCCCGTGTCCTGTCCGACGACCTCCTGGCCCGTATCGCCACCATCACCGAGCTGGGCCTCGGCTATCTGAGCCCGGACCGTGCCACGCCCACCCTCTCCGCGGGAGAGCTCCAACGGCTGCGTCTTGCGACCCAGTTGCGCTCCGGGCTCTTCGGTGTCGTGTACGTCCTGGACGAGCCGTCGGCCGGTCTGCACCCGGCGGACACCGAGTCCCTGCTGACCGTCCTGGACCGGCTCAAGGCGGCGGGCAACTCGGTCTTCGTCGTCGAGCACCATCTCGATGTCATGCGCCACGCGGACTGGCTCGTCGACGTGGGTCCGGACGCCGGTGAGCACGGCGGTCAGGTGCTGCACAGCGGCCCGGTGGCTGACCTGGAGGGCGTCACGCAGTCCGCGACGGCCCGTTTCCTCTTCGACCGCGAGCCCGCCCCGGTACGCGAGGTGCGTACCCCGCGCGGCTGGCTGAAGGTCGGGCCCGTGAGCCGGCACAACCTGCGCGACGCGACGGCCGAGTTCCCGCTGGGCGCCTTCACCGCGGTCACCGGTGTCTCGGGTTCGGGCAAGTCCACGCTCATCGGCGAGGTCACCGAGGACCTTGAGGGCGTGGGGCGTCTGGTGTGTGTCGACCAGAAGCCGATCGGCCGCACGCCCCGCTCCAATCTGGCCACCTACACCGGCCTCTTCGACGTCGTGCGCAAGGTCTTCGCGGCGACGGACGCGGCGCGGGAGCACGGATACGGCGTCGGGCGGTTCTCCTTCAACGTCGCGGGCGGGCGGTGCGAGACCTGTCAGGGCGAGGGATTCGTCAGCGTGGAGCTGCTCTTCCTGCCCAGTACGTATGCGCCGTGCCCCGACTGCGGGGGTGCGCGCTACAACCCCGAGACCCTCGAAGTGGCCTACCACGGACTGAACATCGCGCAGGTGCTCGATCTGACGGTGGAGGCTGCCGCGGAGTTCTTCGCGGACACCCCGGCCGTGGCCCGCAGCCTGCGGACGCTCCTGGACGTGGGGCTCGGCTATCTGCGCCTGGGGCAGCCGGCGACGGAGCTCTCGGGCGGCGAGGCCCAACGCATCAAGCTGGCGAGCGAGCTGCAGCGGGTCCGGCGCGGTCACACGCTCTACCTCCTGGACGAGCCGACGACCGGGCTGCACCCGGCCGACGTGGAGGTCCTGATGCGCCAGCTGCACGGCCTGGTCGACGCGGGCCACTCGGTGGTGGTCGTCGAGCACGACATGGCGGTGGTGGCGGGCGCGGACTGGGTGGTCGACATGGGCCCCGGCGGGGGCGACGAGGGCGGTCGCGTGGTCGCTTCGGGGCCGCCCGCGGTGGTGGCGGAGGCCGCGGCAAGCCGGACGGCGCTGTATCTGGCGCGGGCGGCGGCAGGGGGTCGCTGAGGTTGGTACGCACCAACTCCTTGACGGCGAACCGGAGTCTGCCTTAAATCAAGTACTGAACAAAGCGGCGGGGTTGATCACTCGCCGCGTTCAGTTCTCGACGTCGAGTTGTCATGCGCACGTCTTGACAGCCCGCGCGTCTGCCCCAGCACTACGCACCCCCCACTCTCTCGCCACCCCCACGTGAAGCGATGTGATGACAGTGCACACCTCTTGGCGCCGCCGTGCGGCGCTCTCCACGGTCGCCCTGGCCTGCTGCGCCTCGGCCCTGGCCGGACTCCCCTCCGGAGCGTCGGCGGCCCCCACCGCCTCTCCCGCCGGCGCCGCCGCGGCCGCCACCTTCACCGACGACTTCAACGGCGCCGCAGGCTCCGCGGTCGACGGCAGCAAGTGGCAGACCGAGACCGGCGACAACGTCAACAACCACGAGCGGCAGTTCTACACCTCGGGCAACAAGAACGCGGCCCTCGACGGCCAGGGCAACCTGGTCATCACCGCCCGCAAGGAGAACCCCGAGAACTACCAGTGCTGGTACGGCAAGTGTGAGTACACCTCTGCCCGGCTCAACACCTCGGGCAAGTTCACGCAGACGTACGGCCATGTCGAGGCCCGGATGAAGGTGCCGAAGGGACAGGGCATGTGGCCCGCGTTCTGGATGCTCGGCGCCGACATCGGCAGCGTCGGATGGCCCCAGAGCGGCGAGATCGACATCATGGAGAACGTCGGCTTCGAACCCGGCACCGTCCACGGCACCCTGCACGGCCCCGGCTACTCGGGCTCCGGCGGCATCGGCGCGGGCTACACGCTGCCCGGCGGCGAGGCGTTCTCGGACAAGTTCCACACCTTCGCGGTGGACTGGTCGCCGAACAAGGTCACCTGGTCCGTCGACGGCAACGTCTACCAGACCCGCACCCCGGCCGACCTGGGCGGCAAGCAGTGGGTCTTCGACAAGCCGTTCTTCGTGATCCTCAACCTCGCGGTCGGCGGCTACTGGCCCGGCGACCCTGACGGCAACACGACCTTCCCGCAGCAGCTCGTCGTCGACTACGTCCATGTGACCACCAACGACTGACCCGCACGGGCTAGTTGAGGCGCGCCAGCAGGTGCGCGGCCTCGCGGGTCGCCGGATACAGGTCCAGGTAGAGCCCGTAGAGGCGGTCATAGACGGTCGAGGCGGTCGCCTCCGGGGCGACCACCTCGACCGTCGGGTTCCAGTGCGCGATGTCGCCCGGCTCGGCGAGCCCGGCGCCGACCGCCGCGAGGAACGCGTCCCCGTACGCGGCGCCGATGGTGTGGCGCGGCAGGTGCTGCTCGCGCCCGGTCACGTCGGAGACGATCCGGGTCCACAGCGCACGGGCGCCGCCGCCGACCGCGACAAGACGGTCGGCGGCAGCGCCCGCCTCGGCCATGGCGGCGAGATTGTGCCGGACGCCGTACGCGGTGGCCTCCAGGGCGGCCCGGTAGAGGTGGCCGCGGCCGTGCCGCAGCGTCAGACCGTGCACGAGCCCCCGCGCGTCGGGGTCGAAGAGCGGGGTGCGCTCCCCCGCGAAGTACGGCAGCATCAGCAGGCCCTCCGCGCCGGGCGGCAACGCGGCCGCCTCCGCGGTCAGTTGCTCGTACGAGGTGCCGGTGAGGTCACGCAGCCACCCGGTGACCGCACCCGACGTCGCCATCCCCGCGGCCAGGCAGTACGTGCCGGGGAACGCGCCCGCCGTGCCCCACAGGTGCGGGCTGGTCAGCGGCTGCGGCTGGATGCCGACCAGGAACATCGTCGTGCCGTACATGAGCATGAGGTCACCGGGGGCGGCGACGCCGACACCGGCCGCCTCCGCCCAGGCGTCGACCGTGCCCGCGACGACGGGGGTGCCCGCCGGGAGGCCGGTGAGTGCCTCGGCGTCCCGGCTGACGGTGCCCACGACGTCGGAGGGCCAGACGAGCTCGGGCCACTGCAGGCCCGGTACGATCTCCTCGCAGCGCTCGCCGATCCAGGACCGGGCCGCCAGGTCGTACAGCGGGGTGCACTGGCTCGCCGAGTGATGGTCCAGGACGTACCGGCCGGTGAGGCGGTGCACGAGGAACGAACTGGCCATGTACCAGCGGCGGGTGGTCGCGTAGGCCGCCGGTTCGTGGCGGCGCAGCCACGCGAGCTTCGGACCGATCGCCTGGCTGGTGAGGGGCGAGCCGCAGCGGCGGATGATCTCATCGGGACCGTAGCGCTCGTCCTGCTCGGCGATCTCGGCCCCGGCCCGCGTGTCGACGCCGTACAAGATGGCCGGGCGGACCGGGGTGCCCGCTTCGTCGACGGGAAGCAGGCAGGGCCCGATGCCGCTGACGCCGACCGCCGCGAGCGCATCACCTGCGGGCAGCGCGGTCAGCAACTCCCTTGCCAGGGAACGGAAGTCGGCCCACCACACGCCCTCCGCGTCGTGCTCGAACCAGCCAGGGTGCGGCGTGGACGTGGTGTGCTCACGCTGCGCCGATGCGACGAGCGTGCCGTCGGGACGGACCAGGACGCCCTTGGAGGAGGACGTCCCGATGTCGACGCCGAGCAGGAGACCGGTGCGGGACAGGAGAGCATTACGGGACGGCGCGGTGGCGGAGGTCATGGCCACGGGATGCTACGGGACGATCGAGTCCACGTAACCGCCGTCCACCCGCAGCGCGCCGCCCGTCGTGGCGGAGGCCAGCGGGGAGCTGAGGTAGACCACCATGTGCGCGATCTCCTCCGGCTCGATGAGCCGCTGGATCAGGGACTGCGGGCGGTGCTTGACCATGAACTCGCGCTGCGCCTCGTCCCAGGGCAGCTCGGGATCGACCAGTTCGTACACGAAGTCCTCCACGCCGCCGGTGTGCGTGGGGCCCGCGATCACGGAGTTGACGGTCACGCCCGACCCGGCGGCCTCCTTGGCGAAGCCGCGGGAGACCGCGAGGAGCGCGGTCTTCGACGTGCCGTAGTGGATCATCTCGGCGGGGGTGACGAGCGCCGAGTCGCTGGCGATGTTCTGGATCCGCCCCCAGGAGCGGTCCTTCATTCCCGGCAGGTAGTGCCGGATCATACGGACGGCGGTCAGCACGTTGACCTCGAAGTAGCGGCGCCATTCGTCGTCGCTGATGTCGAGGGCCGGTGCGGAACCGAAGATGCCGAGGTTGTTGACGAGGATGTCCGTCCGGGGGACGGCCGCGAAGACCTGTTCGGCGCCTTCGTCGGTGGAGATGTCACCGGGCGCCCGGAGGAACTCGGCGGCGCCGTGCTCCCCCTTCAGCCGGTCGACGGCCTTGTCGACGGAGGCCGCGGTCCGTCCGTTGACGGCCACCGTGGCACCCGCCTTGGCCAGGCCGGCCGCGATGGCCGCCCCGATTCCCTGGGTCGATCCGGTGACGAGGGCGGTCTTGCCGGAGAGATCGACGAGCATGCTGTGTTACCTCCTGCTGTGGTGCGGATGGCTGGTCGCCCACGCTTGACCCCCGCCGTGTCCCCCGGCACCCAGTAGATCATTCGTGCGGGCTCGGCGGGTCGAACGTGGCCTCGGCCCGCCTCAGGCGGCGAGGGTCTGCCGCAGGGCGGCGAGACCGTCGCTGAAGATGCCGTGGAACAGGGCGACGACCTCGTCGTCGCTGACGCCCACCGGCTCGAAGACGCCGGACCACTCCACGCGGGAGGCGTCCTGTCCGGGCACCTCGTGCACCGCCAGGGTGGCCACGTAGTCGGTGGCGGGGAAGGGGGCCTGGAGGATGGAGTAGCTGTACGTGCGTGCCTTTTCGTCGAAGGTGAGGAGGCGCTCGATGATGACGCCGCCGTCCGCGCTCTTGAGGCTGCGCACGCGGCCGCCCTCGCTGGATTCGCTGACGGGGATGAACGGAAGCCAGTCGGGCAGCGCGTCGAAGCCGCCGATGAGCTGCCAGACACGGTCGGCCGGTACGGGGACCTCGATGGACGCGGAGGTGGTAGCCACGGGTTCTCCTTGAGGGGTGTGCGGGGTGAGTGGGGTGTACGGGGTCGGGAAGAGCGGGCGGTTGCGGGTCAGGCGGTGGGTACCGGCGCGTCCGCGGCGATCAGCTTCTCCGCGCGCAGGTCCGTCCAGAACGCGGCGGGGACCGTCTCACCGAGCGCGGCGACGTCCTCGGCGATGCGGCTGGGCTTGGTGGCGCCTGGGATGGCCGCCACCGTCGCCGGGTGGGCGAGGGAGAACTGCAGGGCGGCGGCCTTGATGCCGACGCCGTGGCGCTCGGCGAGGGCCTTGATGCGCTCGACCTTGGCGATGATCTCCGCGGGCGCCTCCTGGTATTCGAAGTGCCGGCCGCCCGCGAGGATGCCGGAGCTGTAGGGCCCGCCGACGACGATGTCGACGCCCCGGGCCTCGGCGGCCGGGAGCAGGCGCTGCAGGGCGCGGTCGTGGTCCAGGAGGGTGTAGCGGCCCGCGAGGAGGAAGGCGTCGGGCTTCGGCTCGTCCAGGTCGAGGGTGAGTTCGAGGGGCTCCACGCGGTTGACGCCCAGGCCCCAGGCCTTGATGACACCCTCGTCGCGCAGCCGGTCCAGGGTGCGGAAGGCACCCGTGCGGGCTGTCTCATAGGCGGCCAGCCATTCGTCGCCGTAGAAGTCCTGCGCGACATCATGCACCCATACGACGTCGAGCCGGTCCGTCCTGAGCCGCTTCAGGCTGTCCTCGATGGAGCGGAGGGTGGCGTCGGCCGTGTAGTCGTTGACCATCTTGTTCGGGCGGCCGTGCTCGAAGAGTCCGCCCTTCTCGCCGAGGTCGCGTGCGGCGGGGTCCTCGACCTCGTCCAGGATGACGCGGCCGACCTTGGTGCTCAGGACGTACTCGTCGCGGGGGTGACCCGCCAGGACGTCGCCGAGCCGGATCTCGGAGAGGCCCGCGCCGTAGAAGGGGGCCGTGTCGAAGTAGCGGATGCCCTGGTCCCAGGCGGCCTCGACGGTGGCCGCGGCCTCCTCGTCGGGGATGGCACGGAACATGTTGCCGAGCGGGGCGGTGCCGAAGCCGAGCGCTCCGGGAAGGAGGGACTTGATGCTCATGAGGGGTCCTCGCGGTGGTGGTTTTCCGACGGTTCCCTGTGGTTCGGGTGATCCGTCTGCCTTGCGAGTTCGAGGTTAGGATCGATGCTTGAGACTGTCCAAGACTCGCTTGGACACACTTGAGTCCTCTGAGGTCTTACATGCTTGACCTGCGACAACTCCGCTATTTCGTGGCCGTGGCCGAGACGGAACACGTCGGACGGGCGGCCGAGGCGCTGCACATCTCCCAGTCACCGCTCAGCCGCCAGATCGCCCAGCTTGAGAAGCAGCTCGGCCTCGCCCTGTTCGAGCGCAGCCAGCAGCGCATCCGCCTCACCTCCGACGGCCGGGTCTTCCTCAGCGAGGCGCGCGCCCTGCTGCGGCACGCGGACCGCCTGGAGAACCTCGGCCTGCGGCTCGGCCGCGGCGAGGAGGGCGGCCTCTGCATCGGATACGTGGGCGACGCCATGCACACCGGCGTCCTGCCCGGCGCACTGCGCACCCTTCAGGAACAACGCCCCGGAATCCATGTCGCCCTCTACAGCCTGCCCACGGCGGAGCAGTTCGAGGGCCTGCGCCAGCGCAGCCTGGACATCGCCCTGGTCCAGGAGCCACCCGCGCGGGACGACCCCGATCTCCTCGCCGCGCCCCTGCTCGAAGACCCCCTGCTGCTGGCGCTGCCTGCCGCCCATCCGCTCGCCGCGCAGGCCGAGTTGACGCCTTCCGATCTGGACGGCCAGGCATGGATCGCGGTCGAGAACTCCCGGGATCCCGCCTGGCGCGACACCTTCCTCGCCTCGTGCGTGGCGTCCGGCTTCACCCCGGACATCCGCCTCGACGCCGCCGAGCCGCTCACCGCACTCGGTCTGGTCGCCTCCGGTCTCGGCCTCGCGCTCATCCAGCGGAGCATGGTACGGGGCACGACGGACGGCGTCGCCGTGCGCGAACTGCCCTGGCACAAGGCGTCCGTTCACCTGTGGGCGGCGTGGCACACCATCGACCTGCGGCCGGTGGTGGCCTCCTTCCGCGAGACGGTCCTGGCGAGCGGCGAGATCGACGGCAGCATCGACGGCGGCATCGGCACCGACATCGGCTGACGCCGCCCGCTCACTCCCAGTACGACTTGCGCAGCGAGGACTTGGCCAGCTTCCCGGTGGGCGTCCGGGGCAGCGAATCCGCGAAGTCCACGGAACGCGGCGCCTTGTAGTGAGCAAGGCGCTCCCGTACGAACTCGACCAGCTCACGCTCCAGTTCGGGCCCCGCGGTCACGCCGTCGGCCGGCTGCACCACGGCCTTGACCGCCTCCCCCATCTCCGCGTCCGGCACCCCTATCACCGCGACGTCCGCGACCGCGGGATGCAGCACGAGACAGTCCTCGGCCTCCTGCGGATAGACGTTCACGCCACCCGAGATGATCATGAAGGCCTTGCGGTCGGTGAGGAAGAGATAGCCGTCCTCGTCGACGTGCCCGATGTCCCCGGTGGTGGTCCAGTTCGGATGCGCCGGGTGCTGCGCCTCTCGGGTGCGCTCACCGTCGCCGTGGTAGGTGAAGGGCACCTCGTCGCGCTCGAAGTAGACGATGCCGGTCTCGCCGCTCGGCAGCAGATCGCCCGCCTCGTCGCAGATCCGCAGTTCGCCCAGGAATCCGTCCTTGCCCACGGAGCCGGGCTTGCGCAGCCACTCCTCGGGCGAGATGAACGTGATGCCGTTGCCCTCCGTCGAGGAGTAGTACTCGTACAGAACGGGCCCCCACCACTCCAGCATCCGCTGCTTGACCTCGACGGCGCAGGGGGCGGCGGCATGGATGGCGATCTTCATCGAGGACAGGTCGTAGCGCTCGCGCACCTCGGCGGGCAGCTTCAGCATCCGGATGAACATGGTCGGCACCCACTGGCTGTGCGTGACCTGGTGGCGCTCGACGGCCGCCAGGGCGCCCTCCGCGTCGAAGGCGTCCATGAGCACGACCGTGCCGCCGAGGGCCGTGACGACTCCGCAGAATCTGAGGGGCGCCGCGTGGTAGATCGGGGCGGGCGAGAGGTAGACGGTCTCCTCGCCGAAGCCGTACATGGCCTGGAAGATCAGCACGTAGGTGCTCGGATCGTCGCGCACGTCACCTTCGGGCAGCGCGGGCTGGATGCCCTTGGGGCGGCCGGTGGTGCCGGAGGAGTAGAGCATGTCGGTGCCGCGCGGCTGGTGGGCGGGCGGCTGCGCGGAGGCGGACTCCAGGGCCTTCTCGTACGATCCGTCGTCCAGGCCGAGCAGGACCGGCGGGCCGCCCGCCAACTCCACCACCGCCGAACCCAGTTCGGCGAGCGAGCCGGAGATGATCAGCGCCTTCGCCCCGCAGTCGCGGACGATGTAGGCGGCCTCGTCCGTCGAGAGGTGGTGATTGACGGCCGTGAGATAGAGGCCGGAGCGCAGCGCCGCCCAGTACACCTCCAGGGCGCGCGGGTCGTTGTCGCTGAGCAGGGCGAAGTGGTCGCCCCGACGCAAGCCTGCGGCCCGCAGATGATCCGCGAGCCGCAGGGAGCGTTCTTCGAGTTGTCCGTAGGTGAGGGTCCGTGTGCCGTCGGCGGTGACGACGGCCGTCCTGGCGGGGTCGTACGCTCCGGGATGCATGCGGCGAAGCTACGCGCCCCGCAGGGGCGCGGGGAACTGCGCGACCAGCCACAAACGACCCGCAGGTCCCAACAGCCCCACGCAGTACCTAGCGACTCACCTTCCGGGTGGCCCGCAACCACTCCTTGTTCATCGCAGAGATGGACGGCAGCGGAATGCCCTTCGGGCAGGCAGTAGCGCACTCACCGGTGAGCGTGCAGCCACCGAACCCCTCCTCGTCCATCTGCGCCACCATGTCAAGCACACGCGTCTCCCGCTCGGGAGCACCCTGCGGCAGAACACCCAGGTGGTTGACCTTCGCCGAAGTGAACAGCATGGCCGAGCCGTTGGGGCAGGCGGCGACGCAGGCGCCGCACCCGATGCACTCCGCGTGCTCGAAGGCGAAGTCCGCGTCCGGCTTCGGCACGGGCGCCGCGTGCGCCTCGGGGGCGGCGCCGGTCGGGGCGCTGATGTAGCCGCCGGACTGGATGATCCGGTCGAAGGACGAGCGGTCGACGACCAGGTCCTTGACGACCGGGAAGGCGGCGGCGCGCCACGGCTCGACGTCGATCGTGTCGCCGTCCTTGAAGGACCGCATGTGCAGCTGACAGGTGGTGGTGCGCTCGGGCCCGTGCGCGTCGCCGTTGATGACGAGCGAGCACGCGCCGCAGATGCCCTCGCGGCAGTCGTGGTCGAAGGCGACGGGGTCGTCGCCCTTGACGATGAGTTCTTCGTTGAGGGTGTCCAGCATCTCCAGGAAGGACATGTCGGAGGAGATGCCGTCCACCTCGTAGGTGGACATGGCGCCTTCGGCGTCGGTGTTCTGCTGGCGCCAGACGCGCAGGGTGAGCTTCATGCGTAGCTCCGCTGGGTGGGGTGGACGTACTCGAAGACGAGGTCTTCCTTGTGGAGGGTGGGAGCCTCACCGGTGGCCGTGAACTCCCAGGCGGCGGCGTAGCCGAACTCCTCGTCGTGGCGAGCTGCTTCGCCGTCCGGCGTCTGCGACTCCTCGCGGAAGTGGCCGCCGCAGGACTCGGCGCGGTGCAGGGCGTCGAGGCACATCAGCTCGGCGAGTTCCAGGTAGTCGACGATGCGGTTCGCCTTCTCCAGGGACTGGTTGAACTCCTCGCCGGTGCCGGGCACCTTGAGGCGGCGCCAGAACTCCTCGCGGATCTGCGGGATGCGTTCAAGGGCCTTGCGCAGACCCGTCTCCGTACGGGCCATGCCGCAGAACTCCCACATCAGTTCGCCGAGTTCACGGTGGAAGGAGTCGGGCGTGCGGTCGCCGTCGACGGCCAGGAGGCGGGTGATGCGATCGGTGGTCTCGTCGAGCACCTCACGGACGGCGGGGTGTTCGTCGTCGACCTCGTCGTGGTGCGGGTTGCGCGCGAGGTAGTCGTTGATCGTCGACGGCAGCACGAAGTAGCCGTCGGCCAGGCCCTGCATCAGGGCCGACGCGCCGAGGCGGTTCGCGCCGTGGTCGGAGAAGTTGGCCTCGCCGACCGCGAACAGGCCGGGGACGGTGGTCTGGAGGTCGTAGTCGACCCAGAGTCCGCCCATCGTGTAGTGCACGGCGGGGTAGATGCGCATCGGCGTCTTGTACGGGTCCTCGTCGGTGATCCGCGCGTACATGTCGAAGAGGTTGCCGTACTTGGCCTCGACCGCCTTCTTGCCCATGCGCTTGATGGCGTCGGCGAAGTCGAGGTAGACGCCCTGGCCGCCCGGGCCCACTCCCCTGCCCTCGTCGCACACGTTCTTAGCGGCGCGCGAGGCGATGTCGCGGGGCACGAGGTTGCCGAAGGAGGGGTAGATGCGCTCCAGGTAGTAGTCGCGCTCGTCCTCGGGGATCTTGTTGGCCGGGCGGTCGTCGCCCTGTGCCTTGGGGACCCAGATGCGGCCGTCGTTGCGCAGCGACTCGCTCATCAGCGTCAGCTTCGACTGGTGGTCGCCGGTGCGCGGGATGCACGTGGGGTGGATCTGCGTGAAGCAGGGGTTGGCGAAGTAGGCGCCGCGCCGGTGCGCACGCCAGATCGCCGTGGCGTTGGAGTTCATGGCGTTCGTCGACAGATAGAAGACGTTGCCGTAGCCGCCGGATGCCAGGACGACCGCGTCGGCGTAGTACGTCTCGATCTTGCCGGTGATCAGGTCGCGGGCGACGATGCCGCGGGCGCGGCCGTCCACCACGATGACGTCCAGCATCTCCGTGCGCGGGTGCATCTCGACGTTGCCGGCCGCGATCTGCCGTGAGAGCGCCTGGTAGGCGCCGAGGAGGAGCTGCTGTCCCGTCTGGCCGCGCGCGTAGAACGTGCGGGAGACCTGTACGCCGCCGAAGGAGCGGGTGTCGAGGAGGCCGCCGTACTCGCGGGCGAAGGGCACGCCCTGCGCGACGCACTGGTCGATGATCTCCACCGAGATCTGCGCCAAGCGGTGGACGTTGGACTCGCGGGCCCGGAAGTCGCCGCCCTTGACGGTGTCGTAGAAGAGGCGGTGGACGGAGTCGCCGTCGTTGCGGTAGTTCTTCGCGGCGTTGATGCCGCCCTGCGCGGCGATCGAGTGGGCGCGGCGCGGAGAGTCCTGGTAGCAGAACTGCACGACGTGGTAGCCCTGTTCGGCCAGCGTGGCGCCCGCGGAGCCGCCCGCGAGGCCGGTGCCGACGACGATCACGGTGTGCTTGCGCCGGTTGGCGGGGTTGACCAGCTTGGCCTCGAAGCGGCGGGTGTCCCAGCGCTCGGCGACGGGACCTGCGGGGGCCTTGGTGTCGACGACCGGCTCCCCGGTCGCGTACTCGGCGTACTCACGCGAGGAGTGCTCACGGGAGGCACGGGAATCACTGGAGGAATTCATCTGCTAGCTCACCACTCCGGTCATGACGGCCACGGGGACGACGACGAAGCCCGCCGTCAGGACGAACGCGACGCCATTGGCGATGATCTTGAGGGCGCGGTCGCGGGTCGCCTTGCCCGCGCCGAGGGTCTGCGCGGCGCTCCAGAGGCCGTGGCGCACGTGGAAGCCGAGGGCGACGACGGCGACGATGTAGATGACGTTGCCGTACCACGTGGAGAACGTGTCGATGATGTTCTGGTACGGGTGCAGGTGCTCGTAGCCGCCCGGGTGCACGGTGCCGGTCGTCAGGTCCAGGATGTGCCAGACGATGAACAGGGCGAGGATGATGCCGCCCCAGCGCATCGTGCGCGTGGCGAAGCTCTTGCCCGCCTTCTTGTTGACGTACTTGGCGGGGCGCGCCTTGATGTCGCGGCGGCTGAGCTGGTAGGCGGAGACGGCGTGCGCGACCACGGCGACGACGAGCACGACGCGGATCAGCCAGAGCGTCCACTCGTAGTGCATGAAGGGCTCGCCGACCGTGCGCAGCCAGTGGGCGTAGTGGTTGAGCTCCTCGGGCCCGAAGAAGATCTTCAGGTTTCCGATCATGTGGGCGATCAGGTAGAGCAGCATGATCAGGCCGCTCACGGCCATCACTGTCTTCTTGCCGACGGACGAGTCCCAGATCGTGCGCGTCATCGACGACCGTTTTCGGTCCGTCCGCGTTGCCAGAGCCATGGGACCGACGCTAAGGCCGAAGGTCCCGATCGGTCCAAGAGATGGATCAGCTCATCTCGATAGCGGTTGGCTATCATCGGCCGTACCCTGCCGTATATGCAGTTCCAGCAGCTCCATTACTTCGTCGCGGTGGCCGAGACCAGGCATTTCACCCGGGCCGCCGAGCAGGTGCACGTCTCGCAGCCCTCGCTCTCCCAGCAGGTCCGCGCCCTGGAGAAGGAACTGGGCGCCGAGCTGTTCAGCAGGGCCCGCGGCAACATCGCGCTGACCGACGCGGGCGAGGCGCTGCTCCCGCTGGCCCGGCGCATCCTCGCGGACGCCGACACCGCGCGCATCGAGGTCCAGGAGCTGGCCCAGCTGCGCCGCGGCCGTATCCGCCTGGGCGCGACGCCCAGCGTCTGCACGGGTCTGCTGCCCGAGGTGCTCCGCGCGTTCCACGACCGGCACCCCGGCATCCAGCTCCTCCTGGAGGAAAGCGGCTCCCACGACCTCGTACGGGAACTGGCGCGCGGCGCCCTTGACCTGGCCGTCGTCGTGCTCCCGCTGCCCAGCCCGTCGCCCGCCCTGACCACCGTGGAGCTGCTGCGTGAGGACCTGGTGGTGGTGTCGTCGCCGGACGCGCGGGGATTCGGCGGCAAGAGCGTCCGGGTCGCGGATCTGCAGCGGGAGCGCCTGGTGATGTTCCGGCACGGCTACGACCTGCGGGAGCTGACGGTCGCCGCCTGCCGGGCCGAGGGCTTCGAGCCGGAGTTCGCGGTCGAGGGCGGCGAGATGGACGCGGTGCTCGGCTTCGTGCAGGCGGGGCTCGGGGTCGCCGTCGTGCCGCGCATGGTGGCCGAGCGCGCCGGGCGCGGGCTGCGGATGACGCCGCTTGCCCGGCCTGCCCTGCACCGGACGATCGCGCTGGCGCACCGCAGCGATGTGGCTCCGCCACGGGCTGCGCGGGAGTTGCAGCGGATGCTGCTTGAGCGGCGCTGAGGTTTCGTTCTCAGCCGCGGCCCGGCGGGGGCCGAGCGCGCAGTTCCCCGCGCCCCTTACGGGGCGTCGAAGCTGAGCGCCCCTTAGGGGCGCGGGGAACTGCGCGGCCAGCCCCCACCGGGCCCGCAGATGCCTACCGGGCGGAAGGCAGACCGCCGGTCCGGGGATCGCGGATCGTCAGGCAGTACGTGCCCCCGGCAGGATCCCGCATCACGATCCAGTGCGGCCCTCGCCCCACCACCTCGGCGCCGAGACCTTCGTGGCGAACGGCGTCCGCGTCGAGGTCCGAACAGGAGAAGTCCAGGTGCGCCCCAGCGGGCCCCGCGTCCAAGCGCTGCAGCAGGATCCGGATCGGCAGCCGCGGCGTCGGCTCGACGAGGTGGAACTCCGGGCGCGAGCCCGGCCGGTCGGACCACCCCGTGAAGGCCGGCCAGAACGCCTTCTCCGCCTCCCACACCGACGGCGGCACATCCAGGCACACCTGGTCGAGGCGGCTCGTGGTCCCGTCGGACGCGGTCAGCGGCTCAGGGCGTACGTGCTCGCCCTCCCACCGCACCACGCAGAACAGCTGCCCGCCCGGCGAGCGCAGGACCTCAAGGCCCTCTTCCGCGAAGACCGGGGTGGCTCCGAGCGCGCGGGCCCGGCGCGCCTCGGCGGGGACGTCCTCCACGGCGAAGTCGAGGTGTGCCCCGCCGGGTCCGTCGACCGCCTGCGCCTTCAGAAAGGCGTCCGCCCCGTCCGGCAGCAGCGTCACGAACTGGTCGTCCTCGCCCCTGAACGCGGAGAGCCGCGTTCCGGTGACCGCCGACCAGAAGGCATGGGCCTGCGCGAACCGATCCTTGGGCCGGTCCACAAAGGCGTACACCCAATGAATCTCGCCGTCAGGCACCTTCGTACTCCTCAGCTCGTAGCGTCGGCGAGTGCCAGCTCGTGCAGCTGGTCCGGCGGGCCCGGCCGTGCGTAGTACCAGCCCTGCGCCGTGTCGCAGCCCAACTCTCGCAGCTGATCCGCCTGGTGGCCCGTCTCGACACCCTCGACCGTGACCGCGAGGTCCAGGCTGTGGGCGAGCGCGACGATCCCCTCGACGATCTTCAGGTCGACGGGGTCGGCGGGGAAGTGCTGCATGCCCTGCGTGAAGGAGCGGTCGAGCTTGAGGACACTCACCGGCAGGCGGCGCAGATTGGCGAGGTTGGAGTAACCCGTGCCGAAGTCGTCGAGCGCGATGTCCACGCCCATCTCGGCGAGCCGGCGCAGCGGCTTGAGCAGGTCGTCGTCGGCGCCGATCAGCGCGGACTCGGTCACTTCCAGGCACAGCGCGCCCGGTTCGAGCCCGGCGCGCTCCAGGATCTCCACCGTGTCCGACACCAGGTTGGGGTGGGTCAGCTGCATGGGCGAGAGGTTCACGTTCACGCGCAGCGGCCCGGCGTCCTTGTGCCGTGACTCCCAGGTGCGGGCCTGGCGAACCGATTCCTCAAGGACCCAGCGTCCCAGCGGAACGATCAGACCGGTGTGCTCGGCGAGCGGAATGAACCGGTCGGGGCCGATGATGCCGTGCTGCGGATGCAGCCACCGCACAAGCGCCTCGGCACCGCGCACGCTGCCGTCGCCGAGATGCACGAGGGGCTGGTACTCGATGAAGAACTCACCGCGGTCCAGAGCGGCGGGCAGCGCGGTGGTCAGGCCGTGCCGGGTGATGGCGCGGGCGTCGGCCTCGGGGTCGGCGAGCTCGAAGCGGTTGCCGCCCGCGGACTTCGCGCGGTACATCGTGATGTCGGCGCTGCGAAGCACCTCCGCCGCACCGCGCTCCCCGGCCGGGCCCTCGACGATGCCGATGCTGCCGCGCACGGTCAGTTCGCGGCCCTCGACGCGGATGGGCGTGGAGAGCGCGTGCATGATGCGTCCGGCGAGGTCGTCCACCTCGACCTCGGTGTCGCGGCCGGTGGTCAGTGCCACGAACTCGTCGCCGCCGAGCCGCGCGACCATCTCGCCGGGCGCCGTGGCACAGGACTGGAGCCGGTCGGCGACCTCGACGAGGAGCCGGTCGCCCGCCGCGTGCCCGAGGCTGTCGTTGACGGTCTTGAAGCCGTCGAGGTCGAGGTAGCAGAGCCCGAACCGAGCGCCGTCGCCCGCCGCGAGGGCCTTCTCCAGGCGCTCGAAGAACAGCGTCCGGTTCGGCAGACCGGTGAGCGCGTCGTGCGTGGCCTCGTAGCGAAGGCGCAGATTGAGCAGGCGGCGTTCGGTGGTGTCCTCCATCAGCGCCAGTTGGTACTGCGGGACTCCGTCCGCGTCACGCAGCAGCGAGACGGTCAGGTTGGTCCACAGGACGGTGCCGTCGGGCCGGTAGAACGCCTTCTCCACGCGGTAGTGCTCGCGCTCGCCGCGCACCAGCTCTTCGTAGAACTTCCATACGTGGGGGGAGTCGTCGGGGTGCGTCCACTCCGCTACGTTGCGTCCGCGCACCTGGTTCTCCAGGCCGCCGAACATGCGGATCAGCGCGTCGTTCACCTCGAGGACCGTGCCCGTGAGGTCGGCGATGCCGATGCCGATCGCCGCGCCGTGGAAGACGGCACGGAAGCGTGCCTCGCTCGCGTGCAGGGCTTCGGCGACGGCGCTGCGGGCGCTCAGGGCGGCCCCCGATATCGCCTCCTGCTCGGCGAGGGTCCGCTCCCGCAGGGCGGCGGCGAACCCCGCGGCCAGGGCATGCTGCAGGCGCGCGGACCGGGCCCGCAGTTCCTCGCGCGGGCCCTCGTCCCCGCAGTACAGGACCAGGTAGGCGTCCACGCAGTCGAGGGTGCGGCTCAGCGCCTCGGGGTCGGTGCAGTGCGTTCCGACGAGTGCCGCGCCGATCGCCTGGCCCTCGGCGGCCTCGAAGACCCGCTCGTGCAGGGCCGTGCGCAACCTGTGGGCCAGCGGCACCAGTTGCTGCTCGAACTCGGGACGGGTCAGCGAGGTCGCCGTCACCGGGAAGATGGCGCGGCTCCATATGGTGGCAAACCTGCGCACTCTGCCCTCGGGCCCGTCGGGCTCCCCGCTCATGCCCTGCGCCCCACGCCGGCGAACCCGGAGAAGGTAGCTGGATCCTCTTCCTCGGGTGCGGTCTCGGGCCGCCAGCGCGGCATCGGCACGAGGCCGGGTTCCACCATGTCGTATCCCTCGAAGAACCGCGCGATCTCGTCGCGCGAGCGCATGATCAGTGGATTGCGGATGTCCTTGTAGACGCCGACGACCTGACCGGCCTGCTCGGCGGGGATCGGCATCCCTTCGTGCGTAGCGTGCGTGAGGACGATCAGGCTGCCGGGCGCGGTTGCGTCCCGCAGCTCGGCGACCGCTGTGTAGGGATCGTACGCGTCCTCCACGAAATGCAGGACGGCGACGAGGAGAACGGCCACCGGACGGTCGAGGTCAAGGAGTCCGTTGACCTCCGAACTGCCCAGAATGTCCAGCGGCTTGCGCAGATCCCCGGCGACGGCGATCGCCTTCTCGTTGCCCTCGAGCACGGCCCGGCCGTGCGCGACGGCCACCGCGTCGTGGTCGACGTAGACCACACGCGCATCGGGGTCCGCCTGCTGCGCGACCTCGTGGACATTGCCGAAGGTGGGAATGCCCGAACCGATGTCGAGGAACTGGGTGATGCCCTGGTCCACGGCGAAACGCACAGCTCGGCGCATGAAGGCACGATTCGCCTGCATGATCTTGGGCAACCCCGGCATGACCTCCATGGCCCGGCGGGCAGCGTCCCGGTCGACCTCGAAGTTGTGCGAACCGCCCAGGTAGTAGTCGTAGATGCGGGACACGCTGGGCATCGTGATGTCGATGCCCTGCGGGGCCCAGGCGGGACGCTCCATCAGGACTCCAAGACGTAGGCGAGACGAGCCGGTGTTCGAAGTGAGGCTACTGATCGTCTGCCAAGGGAGCGAGTCAAAACGGAAATTGACCGTCCGTTCTCGGTCACTGCCTGTGGCAAGTGCCGAATTTCCACCCAAAAAACCGGTCCGTTCCTTGCCCCTGAGGGAAAAGAACGGACCGGTCGACCGAACGCGAGGTACTGGGTACTGAGGTACTTCTGACGGGACCCCCTTTCTGTACAGATTTCTACTTCGGCGCGCCGACGGGCTTTCCGTCAGGGCCTGCGGCGTACCAAGTGCCGCCCACACCCTGACCATTGGTGTCACCGGGCTTCTTGTCACCGGAGAACGTGTACATCGGCCAGCAGTCGATCGTCTGCTGCTGCACTCCGTCGGGGCGGTCGAAGACGACGAAGCCCTTCTTGAGAATGCCCTTGGTGTCGTTCTTCTGGACGGGCGGAACCACCGGCCACTTCTCGAGGCAGGCGCCGGTGCACGCGGTCTTCATCGGCCAGGCGGAGTCCTTGGTGAAGCGGTAGACGGTCATGCCGTTCTTGTCGACGACGATCTCCCCGAGTTTGGGGTCCTTGCGGGTGGAGAGCCCTGCCGGGTCGACCGGAGCCGTGTCGGCGGGCGGCTGCGCCTCGTCGGCCGCGGGCGCGGCCTTCTTGCCGTCGGGGGCCGCCGCGTACCAAGTGCCGCCCACACCCTGGCCCTTGGCGTCGCCGGCCTTGGTGTCCTTGGCGTAGCGGTACATCGGCCAGCCGTCGATGGTCAGCTGCTTGCTGCCGTCGGTCCGGGTGACCTCGCCGAGCAGGGACTTGTCCACGCCGGGCGGGGCCGCTGCGCCCTCGGGCGACGCTACGGGCCAGGTGGTGGCGCAGGCGCCGTCACAGTTCGACTTGGGGGGTTCGGCGGTGTCCTTGTCGAAGCGGTAGAGCGTACGGCCCTCGCTGTCGGTGACGACCTTGCCGAGCTTCTTGCTGTCCCACACGGCGAGTTGACCGGCGGCCTTCGCCTTGCCCGCCCCCTCCTTCGCGTCACCCGTGTCGGCCCCGTATCCGTCACCCGCTCCGTACCCGTCGCTCTTGGCAGGGGCCTGGTTGCCCACGTTCTGTCCGTTCGGCGACTGGTCCCCCTGTTCCTGACCGCACGCCGTCGTCAGCGCCAGCATGGCCGCAGCTGTCGCTACGAGCGAGGCGCTCCGCCAGGTCTTCATGTTCGACTCCCGCTGTCCCTTGGGTAACGCGGCGCTGAGTGCGTCACGCATGGCCCTAGGTACGGGTGCGAACGGCCGGTGCGTTCAACCGGCGTTCAAGATTCTTTTGTTCGTCAAGCTCGCGCCCGGCGTCTCCTTCCTTCGGGTTGCAGGAGGCCCGCGGCGGCGTGGCAGCGCGACATGCTGCCCATGATCCTTGACGTGCATGGATCCACGAAGGCCCCATCCGGCCTGGTCACACGCTTATCCGCGGCTCTGGTGCTGGCCTGGCTGCTCGGCTCGCCCGCGGCTGCCGCGGCGCCGGCCACCGCGCCCGCCGACAACTGCGCCTACGCCTCGATCGGTGACGCTCCCGGCGGTGACTCGGTGGCGGTCGCCGGCGACGGCGTGGTCTGCAGGGCAAGTCCCACACACCGCCCCAAGCCTCCGCCGCCGCCCCCGCCACCGCCACCACCACCGCCCGCTCCGGCCCCGCCGCCACGCCCTGAGCCACCGGCGCCCGAGCCGCCACCCCCGCCACCGCCGCCGCCGCCCGCGCGTCCGACCCTTGCCGAGCCCGCGCCGCCCGCGCCGCCCCCGCCGCCACCGCCTCCGTCACCCAGCCCCAAACCGAAGCCCGCCCCTGCTCCCAAGGCCGCCCCGGCTCCGGTGAGTTACCCCTCGTATCGCGCCGCTCCGCGCAATCCGCCGCCCCGCAGCGGCCCGTCCCTGGTCTCGCTCACCCTGCTCGTCACCGCGCCCGCGGTGCTCGCCGTCGCCGCACTGCGGCCTCGCTGACCGTCGGAGGTCCCATGTCGGAATGGCTTGTTCTCACCCTCGCGATGGCGGCCGCGTGCGGCGTCGTCCTGATCGTCACCTTCCTGCGGCACCGCAGGACCAGCCCGGATTTCGACGCTTCGGAGACCCCGGACGTCATCGAGTACATGACCATGATGATCGGCGTCGTGTATGCCATCGTCCTTGGTCTGGCCATCGCCGGCGTCTGGGAGGCCCGCAGCGTCGCCCAGGACCATGTGCACGCCGAGGCCCAGGCGTTGCACGAAGTTTCCGAGCGGGCGCGGGTCTATCCGACCGAGGTCCGCGAACGTATTCGCACGGATGTACACGCTTATGTCAGCCATGTCGTCACCACCGAGTGGGACTCCATGGCCGACCGCGGCGAACTCACCGACCGCGGGGCCGAGCTCCTCACCCGGGTACGCCACGACGTCACCGACTACCAGCCCAAGTCCGACTTCGAGGCGCAGGCTTACCAGCCACTCGTCGACGCGGTCGCGGCAGCCTCCGACGCGCGCAACTCCCGTGGCGACAGCGCGGGGGCCACCATGCCGGGGGTCGTCTGGTTCGGCCTGATCACCGGGGGTCTCGTCACCATCGGCATGATCTTCATGCTGCAGATCCGCCGCACCCCGCGCGAACTCATCCTCGCGGGGCTGTTCTCGGCCTTGATCGCGTTCCTGCTCTTCCTCATCTGGGACTTCGACGCCCCCTACAGCCGAGGGGTCGCGGCCACGCCGGAACCGTTCCGCGCGCTCTTCGACAACCTGGGCAGCTGAGGCATGAGGGCCGCCCCGCACTCAAAACTGTTGCGGGGCAGCCCTTCTGATGGTCAATCACCGATGATCGAGGCGACCTGGGTGAGCGATTCGATCCGCCAGTCCGCGGCCTCGACGACGCTCGGATCGTCGGCCCACCAGTGGCCCCAGGGGCCGCGCCGGATGTGCGCCGCCCTGAGTCCCGCCGCCTTCGCCGGGAAGATGTCGTTCGCGGGGTGATCGCCGACGTACAGCGTCCGCTCCGGCTCGGCCTGAGCCGCCTCGATCACCCTGGCGAAGAACGACGGTTCCGGCTTCGCCACGCCCCACTCCCCCGAGGTGACGACGAGATCGGCGGGCAGGTCGAGGCGGCGCAGCAGCTCACCCACGCGAGCCGTCTGGTTGCCCGCGATGACCACGCGCAGCCCCTGTTTGCGCAGCCCGCCGAGAGCGGGACGCACATCGGGGTACAGGTCGGTCTCGGCGAGGTGCTCACCGCGCCCTGCGACCTCGCGGGCGTGGTGGGCGGCGGCGACATCTATGTCCGGGCTCAGCAGCCGCAGCGCTTCTGTGTTGTCGCGGCCCCGCGTGACGACACCTCCCACGAGCGCGGAGACGGTGTGACGGGGCACGCCGAGCCAATCGGCCCAGGATGCCCAGTAGCGGTCATCTTTGGTGAGGGTCTCCCCTACGGCGAACACGACGGTCTCAATCATCGGGCTCAGCCTATGGGTCCACCGGGCTCCACGGGCTGCCTGACCCGCGCCTGTCAGGGGGTTTACGTGTCCGCCGTCTTCCGTGGGAGCGCTCTGCGTCAGAGTGGAGCCATGGGAATCGATTGCGAGGAACCCACCCGGGTCGCACGGGAGTTGGTCGAGGAGTGGTACCCCGACGCGGTGGCGGCGATTCTCGGCGGGAGCTCGGTGACCGCTCGGCGCACGCCGCACTCCGACCTGGACGTCGTGGTGCTGCTCGCCGGTGAGCGGGAGCCGTCCAGGACCAGCCTGCGGTTCGGCGCGTGGCCGGTCGAGCTGTTCGTGCACACCGAGGCCAGCTGGTGGTGGTTCGTGCGCAAGGAGATTCCGCGGCGGCGGTCGTCGATGCTCTCGATGTGCGCCGAGGGAGTCGTGATCCTGGACCGGGACGGAACCGGCGCCCGACTGCGGGACGAGGCCCGGCGTTTGACGGCGGCGGGGCCGCCCGTGGTGACACCGGACGAACTGGAGGACCGGCGCTACGGCCTCACCGACCTCCTCGACGACCTCGCGGGCTGCGCTCACGCGGGCGAGCGGCTTTTCATCGTCACGGAGATCGCCCGCCGGACCTGCGAGTTGATCCTCCTGCGTACGGGGACGTGGCTGGGCGGCGGGAAGTGGCTTGCGCGGCGCGTGGACGAGGTGCGGCCGGGGTTCTCCGCCGAGCTGGAGTGCATGGTGCGGGAGGCCCTGGAGGGCAGGCCGGCACGCCTTGTCGCGCTGGTGGACGAGGTGCTGGCGCCGTCCGGCGGGCGGCTGTGGGATGGATACCGGCGTACCGGTTACCCCTCATCCGCTGCCCCGGCTTCGCACACAGGTCCGTAAACCGTGCTGCGCGGCGGCTCCGCGCGGCGCACTCTGGTGGCATGACCTGGCAGACACCCATCATCGTCCACCCGCCCGCTCCCGACGGCGGACGGCGCGTGACCGTGCGCGGGCAGCCCGTCGGCGTCGCACGCGACGACCGCGACCTGGTGGAGTTCCTGCGCCGCGCGGGCCTGGGCGACGCCGACATAGCCCTGGACGACCCCCACCTCGTGGAGTGGCGGGGCAGCGGGGCACATGTGTGGGCAACGGGTGCGTGAGCCTCTCCGGGGGCGCCTTCCCCCCTGGCGTCCGCACCGGACTCACGGGCGGGAGACGTGAGTTGCCCCCGCCCGGCCCAAAGGTCCCGGCCGTACGGCGAAGCCCTTCGGCGGCAAGCCGACCGGGGCCGCAGCAGCCGGGGCCTGTCGGCAGAGGCGCCCGGCGAGCGCAGGTCGGCCGCTCAGTGCCGACCGACTGCCCCGGATATGGCGCGGGGTGCTCCCCCGAGCCGGGGCCGGCATCTGTGCAACGGCAGCGACAGCGGCGGACAGGGGAGCCAGCCGGCAGAGGCGCCCAGCGAGCGGAAGGCGGCCGCACAGTGCCGACCCACTGCCCCGGATACGGCGCGGGGTACTCCCCCGAGCCGGGGCCGGCATCTGTGCAACGGCAGCGACAGCGGCGGACAGGGAGCCAGGCGGCGAGCAGCCCCTGGAAGACGGCAGCCGTACGGGGCCGACCTGACCATCCGGACAGGGCAACGGGCAGGGCAACGGGCAGCAGGCGAGCCGAGTCTCCGCCCCCACACACCTGCGCCACGGCAGCAGCGAGCCAGGAGAGGCGAGCGGCGAGTGGCTCCTCCCGACCATTGCGGCAGGCAGTCGCACAAGGCCGACCCGCCCACTTGGGTATGGCGCCGGACAGCACCCCACGCCGTGTCCCGTCCAGGAGAGACCCCCGCGTGCGGCTTCCGAACCGTGCGGGAGGTGGCTGCTCCGTGCCGGCCTGCCGGTCCGGGCAGTGCCCGTGCTGTACCCCGTCCCCTGGCACCTGCAGCGCGGCAGCCGCTCGGGAGGGCGGTGTCCCCGCAGGGGGCAGGGAGGCAGCCGCACCGTGGCGGTCCCGATGTCGCGCCGGGCGGTGCTCGCGCTCGCGCCCCTGCCCCTAGCACGTGCCGCCCCCGCCCCCTCCCAGCCGCGCTTCGACACCCCGCGCCGTTCCCCCGTGCGGCCTACACCGTTGCCCCGTTCGCGCGGCTGCGATCGCGGGCGCGGGGGTCCCTACTTAGCGTTTCCGGCATCGAGGCGCATATCTGGTGAAAGCGGAAGAAGGTCCGCGGCTGCTCCTCGGGGACCCGGAGGAAACATCATGCGCGCGATATCCGTCGCGTCGGCCACTCTTCTCGCCGCCACCGCCCTGACTCTCTCCGCCTCCACAGCTTCCGCGGCCGTCGCGGACGACACCGAGACGAACAACAACATCACTTCGTTCGGCTTCCGCGTCACCCCGTCCACGATCGCCGCCGGCGGCCAGGTCACGCTCAGCGTGGACGGCTGCGAGGGCGACGCCAAAGTGACGTCCGGTGTCTTCGACGACGCCCATATCCCCAAGGGGCAGCAGTCCGTCTCCGCGATGGTCTTCCCCGACGCCAAGCCCGGCGCGATGTACGAGGTGACCTTCGACTGCAAGGGCGAGACGGGGACCACGGACCTCACCATCGCCACGGGGCGCCCGACCTCGCACCCCACTCACCACCCCACCTCGCACCCGACCGGCGCCCACCGAGGGGTCAAAGCCGGCGTCGGCGGCAGTCTCGGCGGCTTCGACCTGCACGAGATCGCTCTCGGCGGCGCCCTGATCGCGGGCACGCTCGGCACGGCGTACTACTGGACGCGCCGCCGTACCGGGGACGGCAAGTCCTGACCCACCCGCCGCACTGCCCGGTCGCCCGCTGAACACAGCGGCGACCGGGCAGCGGCATGCGGGCGGGCGCGAACCGCCGCCGGTCCGGCGCGGAAGGGGGGACGCGCCGGTCGGAGCGGGCAAAACTGCGCACACCCGTCGTTCGATGGCCCGGCGTGCGAGTGACGGGCCGGCCGGGGAGGGCGTGCCGGTATCAGGCCTGCGGTCAGATGCCGCGGCCCGCGTTCTCCGAGCGGCGGCGCATCCAGAACACCCCGCCACCGACCACCGCGGCCGCCACGAGGACCCCGCCGATCGCCATGTCGGTGCTGGTCGCCCCGATGTTGCTGCTGCCGCCCAGACCACCGCGGACACCACCGTGGATGACGGTGAACGCGTTGGGCTTGGTCAGGGGCGCGCTGTTGCCGCAGTGCACGGTGATGCTGTGGGCCCCCGGCGATGCATGGTGGTGGATCGTGGTGTTCGCGCTGGCCGTGCCGCCGCCCATGGTCTTCAGCTTGGTGTCGGGGAAGGCGTCCGACGTGACCTTGCTGCCGACGGCCTGGCAGGCCGAGCCGTCGACCGTGACCGTCAGCTGGCCCCCGCGGGGGATGACGCTCGGCATGGCGACGATGTTGGACGGATCGGCCCAGGCCGCTGCCGTCGGGGCGGCGAGGCCGACGACGGCACTCGCGGTGGCTGCGACCGCGAGGGCACGGGTGGTGCGCATACGGGTAGTACGCATGTGAATCCTCCGCGGAAGACGCCCCGGGGTAACCGTCCCCGGTCGATCGGCGAGAGCGCCTCCCAAACAGACCCTCAGATGCGGGGCACAGGCCCGCATTTCGGCGATCGGCCGTCCTGGTGAGGCGACACGCCGGGGCGCGAACGCAACTGCGGATATTGCCGCAGGTCACGGACCGTCAGAAATTTCCTGCGGGCCGCGACTCGGATGGCTCATGCCCGGTATGGCCGCCACCCGTTCGCTCCCGCTCTGTCGCCCGCCGCGCGCGCCGCGCTTAGCGTTCTTGTACGCGCAACGGACGCGGTTCCAGTGCCGCGTTGAGAGGGGATCAGTAAATGCCTTCGTCCCAGCCGGCCGATGAAGAGGAGCAGCAGAGGAAGCGCGCGCCGTGGGGCGTTCTCGCGCTCGTTCTGCTGACCGGCCTCGCGCTGATCCGGAATGGCTCAGGGGAATTCGACGTGGGTCCGCCCCAGCCGGCGTCGGCCGCCGCGGCGGACCAGGCGCCCGACGGGGCGGGGCAGGGTGTCGCGCCGCTGACCTTCTCCCCCGCCGCGCGTGTGGGGATCAAGGGCATCCAGGTGGAGGCACCCGTCATGCCCGTCGGGCTCGACGACGAGGGCTGGGTGGACGCCCCGCCCCCGGAGGACCCCAACCTCGCGGGCTGGTTCACCGGAGCCGTCTCGCCGGGTGAGAAAGGCACGTCCGTACTCGTCGGCCATGTCGACAACGAACAGGGGCCCGCCGTCTTCTACGGTCTGGGTTCGCTGAAGAAGGGAAACCGCGTCGAAGTCCTGCGCAGGGACCGTAAGACCGCGGTTTTCGAGATCTACGGAATCGAAGTCTTCGAGAAGGACAATTTCCCGGGAGAACGTGTCTACGGCGACAAGGGAACTCCGGAACTCCGCGTCATCACTTGCGGCGGCGGATTCTCCAAGCGTGCCGGATACGACGGGAACGTCGTGGTGTTCGCCCGCCTGGTGGATGTGCGCTGACGGCGAATACGCCGAGGGAACACGGCACCGGGCGGGCGACGTGCCCGTCCTGGATTCCCGCTACATTCCGTAGCGGCTCGGCACGGTGATGCGGTAGCCCGAATCGAGGAGTTCGGGGAGATAGGTCCGCAGCGCGTCGACGCTCTGGGAACGGTTGCCGCCCGCGTCGTGCGAGAGTACGACGACACCGGGGGCCGCACCCGCCCGTACGCGTCGGATGATCGTGCGGGTGCCCGGTTCGGTCCAGTCCAGGGTGTCGACGGTCCAGGCGAGCGGTTCCATGCCCATCTCGGCGCCCAGCTGGAAGGCGTTGCGGTTCCAGGCCCCATAGGGCGCGCGGAACCAGGCCGGGGGTTCGCCCACGGCGTCCTCGACGACCTGGCAGGTGCGCTCGATCTCCGCGCGCATCGCGCTCCGGCTCATCTTCGGCAGGAGCGGATGGGACCAGGTGTGGTTGCCGATCAGATGCCCGTCGTCGGCCATCTCGCGCAGCAGGTCCTGGTTGTCGACGGCCATCTCGCCGCAGACGAAGAACATCGCGCGGACGTCGTGGCGGCGCAGCGTCTGCAGGATGCCCGGTGTGTAGCGGGGGTCGGGTCCGTCGTCGAAGGTCAGGACCATGGTGCGGTCCTGCCCGTCCAGGCGCAGGATCGGCTCTTTACGGACGCGGGGCATGCGGCGCGGGGCGTGCGGCGGGCCGTTGCCCGCCATGGGCTGGAGGCGGTAGGCGGAGGGCTTGAGGGCGCGTGCGGCGGGCGGACCGCCGGCCGCCGCACCGCCGCCGGTGGCCGTGGGGCCCGGCGTGCCCGGCCGTTCCGTGCCCGCGCATCCTGCGGTCGCGGCCAGACCGAAGACAGCGGCGGCGCGCAGAAGCGCGCGACGCCCTGGAGTCATCTGATCCTTTTTCATGACTAATCCGTCGCATGGCGGAAGCCCGGCGCGGATCATCAACACCACGGCACCCCGCGAAAGCACCCGATGGGACCAGCACGAACGGGAGCGGGATCAGCGGCGGCGCACGAGCGGGAAGGGCAGCGTCTCCCGGATCGTCAGACCGGTGAGGAACATGACGAGGCGGTCGACGCCGATGCCGAGGCCGCCGGTGGGCGGCATCGCGTACTCCAGGGCGTCGAGGAAGTCCTCGTCCAGCTCCATCGCCTCCGGGTCTCCCCCGGCGGCGAGCAGAGACTGCGCGGTGAGGCGGCGGCGCTGCTCGACGGGGTCGGTCAACTCCGAGTAGGCCGTGCCCAGTTCGGTGCCGAAGGCGACCAGGTCCCAGCGCTCGGCGAGGCGCGGGTCGGTGCGGTGCTGGCGGGTCAGGGGTGAGACGTCGGTCGGGAAGTCCTTGTAGAAGGTGGGCAGCTTCGTCTTCTCCTCGACGAGGCGCTCGTACATTTCGAGCACGACGTCACCGCGGCCGTCGTCGGGCTTGTACGGGACGTCCGCGCGATCGCAGAGCCGGTGCAGGCGCGGCAGCGGGGTGGCCGCGTCGACTTCCTCGCCGAGCGCCTCGGAGATCGCGCCGTAGACCGTCTTGACCGGCCACGGTCCGGAGATGTCGTGCTCGGTCAGACGCCCGTCCGCGTCGGCCTTGCGGGCGACGGGTGCGCCGAAGGCGGCGGTGGCGGCGCCCTGGATGAGTTCGCGGGTGAGGTCGAGCATGACGTCGTAGTCGGCGAACGCCTGGTAGGCCTCCAGCATCGTGAACTCGGGGTTGTGCTTGTAGCTCACGCCTTCGTTGCGGAAGGTGCGGCCCATCTCGAAGACCTTCTCCATGCCGCCGACGCAGAGCCGCTTCAGATACAGCTCGGGCGCGATGCGCAGATAGAGGTCGAGGTCGTAGGCGTTGATGTGCGTGGTGAAGGGGCGGGCGTTGGCGCCGCCGTGGATCTGCTGGAGCATCGGCGTCTCGACTTCGAGGTAGCCGCGGTCGAGCAGCCCCTGCCTCAGGGCCTGTACGGCGGTGGAGCGGGCCCTGACGACGTCGCGGGCCCCGGGGCTCGCCACCAGGTCGAGGTAGCGGCGGCGGACCTTGGCCTCGGGATCGGCGAGGCCGCGCCGCTTGTCGGGCAGCGGGCGCAGGCACTTGCCGGTGAGCTGCCAGGCGGTGACGAAGACGGTGAGCTCGCCCTTGTCACTGGTGCCGACCGTGCCGGTGGCGGTGATGTGGTCGCCGATGTCGGTGCCGGAGGCGAAGCGGTCCAGGACTCCGGGCCCCGACCTGTCGCGTGTCAGGGCCAGTTGCCGGTCCCCCGACCAGTCGCGCAGGACGGCGAAGACGACCCCGCCGAAGTCGCGTACGAGCATGACGCGCCCCGCGACCGTGACCTGCTCCCCCGTCAGGGCGGGCAGCACCTCGGCGAGGGTATGGGTGCGCGGCGGGAGGCCCACCGGATAAGGGTCGACGCCGTCGGCGCGCAGCCGGTCGAGCTTGCGGTGGCGGATGCGGACCTGGTCGGGGAGCCCGGTGAGCGGGTCGGCGTCCGCGCCGTCCCCGTGGCCCGCGAGGCCGAGGGCGGAGATCGGCGGGAGTCCCGCCGTGCTGGCCGGCTTGGTGACGCCCTTGGATCCGCGGCCCTTGCCCCAGAGCTTGCGCAGCGAGGGTACGGAGACGAAGCCCTCGGCGATGCCCGACGCCAGGCTGATCCGGGCGAGGGCTCCGGCATCTCCGTAACAGATGAAGCGGGGATACCACTCGGGGTGGTACTTGGCGTTGGAGCGGTAGAGGGCTTCGAGCTGCCACCACTTGGAGAAGAAGAGGAGCAACTTGCGCCACAGGCGCAGGACGGGCCCGGCCCCGATGCGGGCGCCCTCCTCGAAGACCGAGCGGAACACGGCGAAGTTCAGGGAGATGCGGCGCACCCCGGACTTGCCCGCGCCCGCGCAGAGCTCGGCGACCATGAACTCCATGACGCCGTTGGGCGCGGTCGCCCGGTCGCGGCGCATCAGGTCCAGGGAAATGCCGTCCTTGCCCCAGGGGACGAGGGAGAGCAGAGCGATGAGCCTGCCGTCGGCGTCCAGGGCCTCGACGAGCAGACAGTCGCCGTCCTCGGGGTCGCCGAGGCGGTCGAGGGCCATCGAGAAGCCGCGCTCGGTCTCGGTGTCCCGCCAGGCGTCCGCCTTGTCGATGATCTCCTCCATCTCCTCGTCGGTGAGGGTGGAGTGGCGGCGGATACGGGTGGTGGCGCCGGTGCGGCGGACACGGTTCACGGCCTGCCGCGTGACGCGCATGTCGCGCCCGTCCAGGTCGAAGTCCGCCACGTGCAGGATCGCCTCGTCGCCGAGTTGCAGCGCGCCGAGCCCGCAGCGTGCGTATGCGGTGGCGCCCTCCTCGGAGGCGCCCATCACGGCCGGGGCCCAGGCGTACTGCCGGGCCACGTCCAGCCAGGCGCCGATCGCGTGCGGCCAGGCCTCGCGGTCGCCGACGGGGTCGCCGCTGGCCAGGCAGACGCCCGCCTCGACGCGGTAGGTGACGGCGGCCTTGCCGCTGGGCGAGAAGACCACTGCCTTGTCGCGCCGGGTTGCGAAGTAGCCGAGCGAGTCCTGAGCGCCGTACGTGCCCAGGAGCGCGCGGATGCGGGGTTCCTCGTCGCCGTGCAGGGCGGCTTCCATGCGCTGGGAGCGGAAGAGGGTCGCGGCGGCGTTCAGGAGGGCGAGGGCGCCGAAGAGGCCGAGCCAGAAGTGCAAGGCGCGCGGGGGCCTGCCGTCGAAGTAGTCGCCGCCGGTGAAGAGCCCGCCGCAGACGCGGTCCGCCGCCCACAGCAGGGCCTGGCCGCGCGGCAGCGTACCGGGGAAGAGCGCGACGAGACCCCAGCCGAGCAGGACCGCCGCGGCGAGGCCCGCGACGAGTACGAGGACGGCACGCCGGACGGCGCCGCGGCGGGAGTCCGCCGAGAACTCCTTGCGGGCCATGACCAGGAGGACGAGGGCGACGGAGCAGACGATCAGGGAAGGGAGCGAGTCCGCCCAGAACCCCAGGGCGATGCCCAGCACGTCGAAGGCGAGGAGGATCCCCAGATAGATGACGACCAGCCACCACGCGACCTTCTTGCGGGCCGCCGTGGCCGCGGCGAGAAGGAAGAGGAAGACGGCGTAGGCCAGGTTCGGGCTCACCGGGACCGTGAGGAGGTCCAGGACGCGGACCACCGGGCGCAGGAGGCGGCGCAACGGTCCGATGATCGCGAGGATCGCGCAGAAGAGGCCCAGGACGCCGAAGAAGGTGGCGAAGCCTTCCGGCACGTGTCCCAGGAAGCGGTTCTTCGCGTGCCGCTGTGGTGCGGCGGCGCTCTCCACGCTGGTGCTCATGGATCGACCCTAGAAAGGGTCGGGCCGCGTCGCTCGCCGAAGCCCTGCCGACCCCGGCGGGACGTCCCGCCGGGGGACGTCCGCCCGCACCGGAGGTGCCGCGGCGGCTCCGATAGCCTCTCGGCGTGACTGAAGACCACTCCCACCAGTTCGAACGCGGTACCGACGGCCCCAAGGTGATCGTCGTCGGTGTCGACGGGTCCTCCTCGTCGCTCCGGGCCGCGGCATATGCCGGAGGCCTGGCGCGGCGGCAGCACGCGCTGCTCGCCGTCGTCTATGTCCAGCCGGTGATGGCCGCGGGCGCCGCACTCGGCGCCCCGGTGGCCGACACGACCGACGAGATCGCCGAGTCACTGATCACGGAGATCAGAGACGCGGCCGAGCGGGTGAAGGACATATTCGACGTGCGCTGGGAGTTCCACACCTTCCGCGGCGACCCCTACAGCGGCCTGGTCACCGCGGCCGACGACCTCAAGGCCGACGCCGTGGTCGTCGGCGCCTCCGAGCAGGCAGGACACCGGATCGTCGGCTCGGTCGCGGTACGCCTGGTCAAGGCGGGCCGCTGGCCGGTCACCGTGGTGCCGTAACCCGCCCGTCACCGTGGTGCCGTAACCCCCGGCGGCCAGACTGCTGAACCCGCACATGCACAAGGGGTGTGGTGTCTTCCGTCACGGGCACGCCCGGGCCATCATGATCCGCCATCAGCCGACTGCCGTCTGCGAATAAAGGTGGAGCTCATGGCCGGACTCCGGATGGGACAGGGCGTTCTGCGCCGCAAGCCCATCGAGCACATCGACGAGACCGAGGGGGGCGCGGGTGGCGGGCTCTCCCGCTCGCTCGGCCTCTGGCAGCTCACCGCGATCGGCGTCGGCGGCATCATCGGCGCCGGCATCTTCACCCTCGCCGGGACGGTGGCCAACGGCACGGCCGGGCCCGCCGTCCTCATCTCCTTCCTCATCGCCGGTGTCGCGAGCGCGGCGGCGGCCTTCTCGTACGCCGAGTTCGCGGGCCTGATCCCGAAGGCGGGGTCGGCGTACACCTACGGGTATGTGGTCCTCGGCGAGCTGGTGGGCTGGTTCATCGGCTGGGACCTGCTCCTGGAGTACACGGCGATCGTGGCGGTGGTCGCGATCGGCATCTCGGGCTACTTCAACTTCCTCCTGAACGACATGGGAGCCCAGCTGCCCGACTGGATGCTGGGCGCGCCCGGCACCGGCGACGGCCACAAGGTCGACCTGTTCGCCGCGGTCCTGTGCCTGCTCATCGCCTACCTGCTGACCCTCGGCATCAAGAACGCGGCCCGCTTCGAGATGGTCGTGGTCGTCCTGAAGGTCATCGTGGTGCTCGTGGTGATCGCGGTCGGGTTCTTCCACATCAACACCGGCAACTACAAGCCGTTCTTCCCCTTCGGCGTCAGCGGGGCGTTCACGGGTGCGGCCACGGTGTTCTTCGCCGTCTTCGGCTACGACGCGATGAGCACCGCCGCCGAGGAGTCCAAGGACGCGCAGCGCCACATGCCGAAGGCGATTCTCTACTCTCTCGCCATCTCGATGGTCCTGTACGTCCTCGCCTGCCTCGTCCTCACCGGCATGCAGAGCTACAAGGACATCGACCCGGAGAGCGGCTTCTCCACCGCGTTCAAGTCGGTGGGCCTGGGCGGTCTCGCCGATGTCATCGCGGTCGGCGCGATCATCGGCATCCTCACCGTGATGTTCACCTTCATGCTGGGCGTCACCCGCGTGTGGTTCAGCATGTCGCGCGACGGGCTCCTTCCGAAGTGGTTCGCCAAGACGCACAAGACCCGGCACGTGCCGACGCGCGTGACGTGGATCGTCGGGTTCGCGTCGGCCGCCATCGCCGGGTTCCTGCCGATCGGCGAGGCGGCCGAGCTGACCAACATCGGGATCCTGCTGGCCTTCGTCGTGGTGTGCGTCGCGGTGATCGTGCTGCGCTACAAGCAGCCCGAGCTGCCGCGTTCGTTCCGCTGCCCCGGCATGCCGGTGGTGCCCGCGATCGGCGTCGTCTTCTCGATCTGGCTGATCACGTTCCTGCAGTGGCAGACGTGGGTGCGGTTCGCGGTGTGGTTCGCGGTCGGCCTCATCGTGTACTTCGCGTACTCGTACCGGAAGTCGGAACTGGCGAAGGCCGACCGCGTTCCCTAGCGGGGGCGCTCAGGCGCTCTCGATCGACTTCTGGAACTCGCGTGCCATCTGCTCCAGGCCCTTGTTCTTCCACTCCGCCCAGAAGGGCTTCCATTCACTGAGCTTCTTGCGGCCGCTCACGATGTCGTTCACGAGGTCGGTCGCCTCCGTCGACATGCGGCCGTAGTGCTGGGTATAGGCGTCCGAGTAGTGGCCGACCGTGGGGTTCTGGACCGCTGTCCCGATGAGCTTCTGCTCGGCGGCGTAGACGTCCTTGACGTCCCGGGAACGCTCCGTGCCCGGGAAGGCGGATGCCACGAGCGCGAAGGGCGAGGTCGTTGCGGTGGTCAGTCCGCTGAAAAGCCCCTCGACCTGCTGCTTGCCCTTCTTCGTACGGTCCGGGAAGCCGTTCTTGTCGTAGGTGAAGTCCTCGCCCTGCGTGCCGAATTCGAGGAACTCGCGCTCCTTGGTGCCGAACGGCGCGGCCAGGTAGTTGAGCACGCCGAGCAGCATGCGCACACGCTTTTCGTCGCCCTTCCTGATGGCCGTGTAGCCGATGGTGCCGAGGTGGTAGTGGTGGTTGGGCTTGTTGCCGCCCGCACCGAAGGGGATCAGGAATTCGGTGGCCACTTCCGGGTCCTGGACCCGGATGTCCCTGCGCGCGTTGAACGGGTTGGCGTGGACAGTGGCACCGATCGATCCCTGCGCCAGCTTTGTGTTCGCATCTGCCATCTTGGGGTTGCCCGGGTAGAACACCCCGGCCTTCTTCAGCTTGAGGACGAAGTTCAGGGTTTCGGTGTACTCGTCGGTCTCCTGCCACCAAGTGAGCGAACCGTCCTTGTTCTGCCGCCACTTGTTGGGCGCCCCGAAACACTGGCTCAGCACGCTGGCCGCATTGACGTAGATCGGTTCAAGGGCCCAGACCTTGCCGCCCGTGACCTCCTTGCACTTGGCGAGGAACTCCTCGGGGCTGGACGCCGAGAAGCCGTCTGCCTTCTCCCAGACCTTCGGGTTGCCGCCGTACAGCTGGCCGACAGCCGGATACGGGCTGGGCGCGCCCCAGATCTTGCCGTTGACCACCGCCGTCTTCCAGTGCGCGGGAGTCATCGCGGCGAGGTTCGGATAGTCCTTCACCGCGTCGCCCGACACGTACTCCGTGATGTCCGCGCACTTGGCCTCGAGGAGTTCGGCGATGTGCTGGATGCCCTGGTTCGGCGGTATCCACAGCAGGTCGGGCAGTTCGCCGCCCGCGATGACGGCGGAGAACTTCTCCTCGTAGCCGGGGTCGGTGCCCAGGATCGCTTCCAGGTCGACGCCGAGTTCCTTGTTCACCTTCTGCCAGTGGTCGTTGGATCCCGCGGGGGCCGGCGGCTGCGTCCAGATCTCGGTGAGCACGGTGATCTTCGACCCGTCGCCGGGAGGCTTCGGGACGCTGCGCACCAAGTCCTTCGGGTACGACAGGAACCCCGCCGAGAGGCCCTTCGCATTGGGCGGCAGGTCGGGCTTGACCTTGCCGAAGGGGAGGTACGAGGGCAGCTTCACCTTGGACGATGCCGCCTCGCCCGTCTTCTTCGCACCCGAGCCGCAGCCCGTCAGCGAGGTGGCGGCCGCGCCCGCCGCGACGGCCGTGGAGAGACTGAGGAAGGTGCGTCGGGACATGCCTGTCATGGGAATCTCCGCAAAAGGTGTCAGGAGGTGTCAGGGGAGGCGGCAGTTCAGCCCTTGATGGCGCCGGTGAGCACGCCCTTGGTGAAGTACTTCTGCAGGAAGGGAAAGAGCAGCAGGATCGGGATGAGCGCGATCATGACGACCGCCATGGAGATCGACTGCTGGGGCGGCATGTGGCTGACGCCGAGCTGGTCGCCCGAGATGGACTTGCCCTGGACCACGTAGGTCCGCAGGACCAGCTGGATGGGCCACTTGCCCGAGTCGTTCAGGTAGAGCATCGCGTTGAAGAACGCGTTCCAGTACGTCACCGCGTAAAAGAGGCCGACGACGGCGACGACTCCCTTGGACAGCGGCAGCACGATGCGGGTCAGGATCCGCCAGTCACCCGCGCCGTCGATCCGCGCCGCCTGGTACAGCTCCTCGGGGATGTTCATGAAGAACGCCCGCAGGACGACGAGATTGAAGGCGTTGATCATGACGGGCAGGATCAACGACCAGTAGGAGTCCAGGAGTCCCAGCTCCTTGACCACCACGTACATCGGCACCATGCCCGGCACGAAGAGCAGCGTGAAGAGCACCATCAGGAGGATCGGCTTGCTGCCGGGGACACCGCGCTTGCTGAGGCCGTAGGCGAGCGCGATCGTCGTCAGGAGCGAGAGTGCCGTGCCGACGAGGGTGACCAGGACGCTGACGACGACGGCCCGGGAGACGATGCCTCCGGAGAGGATCGTCCGGTACGCCTCCAGGGTCGGGTCCGTGGGGAAGAGGACGAAGCCGCCCGCCTCGGTGATCTCCTCGCGGGAGGCCAGGCTGGTGGAGAGGACCGTGAGGAAGGGCAGGATCATCACGGCGCAGATGACCGTGATGACGACGGCCTTGGCGGTCGAGCCGATCTTCGACGGCGGTTCTTCCCAGGCGGGCCGCTCCTCGCGGGTCCGCGGGGTGCGCAGGGGGAATCCGAAGCTGCTCATTTGCTGTACACCCCATGCTCTCCGAAGGCGTGGGCGACCTTGTTGGCGCCGTAGATCATCAAGGCTCCGATGACGCCCTTGACCAGGCCGGCCGCGGCGCCGACACCCCAGTCGCCGTAGACGACGCCGTGGTAGTAGATGTAGGTGTCGAGGACTTCGGAGGCGCGGGCGCCGACCGCGTCGCGCTGGAGCAGGAACTGCTCGAAGCCGACGGAGAGGACGTCGCCGAGGCGCAGCACGAGCAGCATGATCGTGACGCCGCGCACGGCGGGCAGGGTCACGTGCCACATGCGCCGCCAGCGCCCGGCGCCGTCGACGGCCGCCGACTCGTACAGGCTCTGGTCGACGCTCGCCAGCGCGGCCAGGTAAATGATCATTCCCCAGCCGATGTCCTTCCAGATCACCTGTCCGGTGATGAGGAGGGGGAAGGTGCCGGGGTCGGTCATCACGTCCAGGGCGGACATGCCGTGGTCGCGCAGGTAGTTGCTGAAGAGGCCCGCTCCGCCGAGGACCTGCTGGAAGAGCGCGACGACCAGGACCCAGGAGATGAAGTGCGGCAGATAGACGATGCTCTGCACGAACTTCTTGATGCGCGGGCTGACCAGGCTGTTGATCAGCAGGGCGAGGGCAAGGGGCGCCGGGAAGAAGAAGATCAGCTGGAGCGCGGCGAACGCCAGGGTGTTGCGCACCGCCTCCCAGAACGCCGGGTCGGCGAAGAGCTCCTGAAAGTTGGCGAGGCCCACGAGCGGGCTGTCCTTGAAGCCGATGAAGGGCTGGTAGTCCTGGAAGGCGATGACGTTGCCGAGCATCGGGACGTAGAAGAAGAACAGGAAGAAGAGCAGGCCAGGGGCCATGAGGGCGAGCATCACCCAGTTGTTCCGCAGTCGGACGCGGAGCGGGACGCGGCGGTGGCGCGACGGACTTGGGGACTTCGGGTCCGCCTTGGGATCCGACCCGGACGGTGGCGGCGACGCGGCTCGTGGCCTGCGTTGCGTTGCTGGGGATGTCACACGTACTCCCTGGCCTGGCGGCACGACGGAACAGAAAATGGCAGCCGACAGCCGTGACGGCCGTCGAGAGCCGGCCAATTAAGAAGCCAACTTGCCGAAAGAGAGCCACATCATCGAAGCGTGGCTCCCGCCCGTCAACCACTTCCCGGTCCTAGAGAGTTGGACTTTTCTGCGCGGCGTGATCGATGTGTTCCAGTGCGAGGCGGGCTGCCCCGATTGCGGTGGATTCCTCGCCGAGTGCGGAGGTTTGGACCGTCGGCCGGTAGGGGCAGAGCGCGCCGAGCCGCGCCGCGAAGGGCTCGCTGAGCAGGGCGCCCGCCCGTGAGATGCCGCCGCCGAGCACCACGGTCTGCGGGTCGAGTACGGCGACGTGGCGGGCCAGGCTGTCGGCGAGCGCCTCGGCGAAGGCGCGCAGGGTGTACCTGGCTCCGCCGTCGCCCGCTGCCGCCGCCGTCACCACGGCGCGTGCGGCGTTCTCGCGGGTGGGCCTGTCCGCGCTCTGGTGGCCCGCGTACCAGTCGAGAAGCCGCTGGTAGCAGCGCTGCCAGCCGTCCCCGGCGACCATCTCGCCTGCCGCGCCGCGGTGTCCGCGGTGCAGTTCGCCGCGCAGCCACAGGCCGATGCCGAGCCGGTTGCCGACGTACAGGTACACGCAGTCGTCGGCGCCCACCGACACTCCCCCGGTGCACTCCGCGAGGGTCGCCAGCTGGATGTCGTTGCCGACGACGACCGGGCCGTGGCCCGCGTCGGCCAGTTCGCGGGTGAGGTCGAGCCCCGTCCACTGGGGCAGCGAGTCGCTCTCCACCACCCGGCCCGCGGCGTCCACCATGCCGCTGGTGCCGACGCCGGTCGCCAGCGGGCGCACGTCCGCCGCGGCGGGCTGGGCCAGACAGCCCGCGATCGCCTCGCGGACGGCGTCCAGGCGCCCTTGCGCGGGGAGTTCGGGGGTGACGGCGACGCGCTGGGTGGCCACCGTGCGGCCGAGCAGGTCGGCGGCGTGCACCAGGATCTTGTGCGCGCCGATGTCCACGCCGAGGACGTGGGCGGCCTCGGCCCGGAACCGGAATCTGCGCGCCGGCCTGCCCACGCTGCCGCTGCCCGGCGTCAGCTCCACCAGGCGTCCCTCGCGCAGCAGCTGGGCCGTGAGGTCCTGGGCCGTGGGGCGCGAAACCCCGATGAGCGTGGCCAGTTCGGGCACGGTGATCTCGTCCCGCTGGCGCAGCACGCGCAGGGCGGCGGCCGCGTTGAGGCGGCGCAGCAGTGACGGGTCTCCGCTCGTGGCACTCGTGGGCCGATTCAAGGCGTCCCCCTTGACAGCGCGATCGGTTGATCTCCAGGGTGACCCGGAGCGATTGAGAAACTTACCTAATAAATAGCGCCCTTGGGGGAGCACAGATGGGTGAGACCGGTCATCCGGAGCTGGCATGCGGAATCGGCTCCTGGGACAGCGACGTCTACGGTAACCACCGGATCCTCGTACGAGCCGACACCACGGACACCTCGGACACCACGGCCCCGGCCGTCGCGGCCGAACTGCCGTGGCGTCGCCAGGATCCGGACCCCGCGGCGGTGGACGTGATCGTGGTCGGACCTTCCGGGGAGCGCGTGCGCAACACCGTGACCGTGGAGGTCACGGACGAGGCGGGGCGTATCGCCTTCGAACCGGCCGACGGCCCCGGCACCTACGCCGTGCACTACCTCCCGTACGCGCACACGGGCAAGCCCTACTACCCGCAGGCCGCCTACCGCCCCCCGACGCGGACCGCGGACCCCGGCTGGGTGCACCGCTGCGGCCTGCACGGCGCCACCGGCTGGGAGAAACTGCCGCGCGCCGAGGCCTTCTGCTACCAGGCGGCCAGCGCGGTCGACTCCTTCGCGCCGCTTGGCTTCGCGGCCACCGAGGACGAACGCACGCGGCTGCGGCAGACGTACGCGCACGAGCACTTCTTGCTCTTCGGCGAGGATCGCGCCCATCCCCTGGGCCGCTACGAACGACTGCCCGCGCGCTGGGCGCGGGCCACCGCCTTCGCCCCGCTGGACGTCACCGCGGACCGCGGGGAGTTCTACGCGGTGCAGGTCGGCGTCTACGCCCTCCAGGAACTGACGGACGTGCGCGCCGAGGCCCGCGGGCTGCCCTTCCCCGTACGGTGCGTCAGCACGGGCGGCATCGACGCGCGCGGCCGGGCCTTCGAGCGGCGCGTCACCGTCGGAGCGGGACGCGCGGGCGCCCTGTGGTTCGGCGTGGAGGTGCCCGGGGACGCCTCGCCCGGCCTGTACGAGGGGGAGATAGCCGTCAGCGCGCCCGGCGCCCCGGAGCGCGTGCTGCCGCTGCGCCTCACCGTCGGCCCGGACCTCGTCGCCGACGGGGGCGCCGGTGAGCCCTGGCGGCTCGCACGGCTGGGGTGGCTGGACTCGGCGCTCGCGCAGGACGACGAGCCGGTGGCGCCGTTCACCCCGGTCGAGGTCACCCCGCTGGAAGTCACGCCGGTCGAGGTCACCCCGGCCGAAACGGCGGGCGGACACCGGCTGACGATCCTGGGCCGCACGGTCGAGCTCGGCCCCGACGGACTCCCCCGGCAGCTCGTCTCCACCTTCACGCCGAGCGTCACGCGCACCGACGGACCGCCGCGGGACCTGCTCGCCGCACCCGTCACGCTGGACATCGGCCGCCCTCTGGAGCACGGCCCGCTCAGCCTGGACCGGCCGGGCCCGGCGCGGGTGCGCTGGTCGTCGCGGGCCGCCGGGAGCGACGTACTCCTGCGTACCGAAGGCGAGTTGGAGGCCGACGGGTTCCTCGTGGTGCGCGCCACGGTGGAGGCCACCGCCGACACCCGACTCGACGTGACGCTGGACGTACCGGTCCACGAGGAGATCGCGCGCTACGCGATGGGACTCGGCCTCACGGGCCGGGCGTGCCCGGCGGCATACGACTGGAACTGGGACACGCCCACCCGCAACCAGGACGCGTTCTGGCTCGGTGACCCGGCGGCGGGACTCCAGCTCAGCCTGCGTGACGAGCGCTACGCACGGCCGCTGAACACCAACTACTACCGGGAGAAGCCCCTGCGCACGCCCCGCTCCTGGGCGGGCGACGGCGCGGGCGGTGTGCGCCTTCGCACGAGCGAGGGCGTGCGCCGCCTGTCCGCCTTCAGCGGGCCGCTCGCGCTGCGCGCCGGCGAGAGCAGATGCTTCGAGTTCCGGCTGCTCCTGACCCCGTTCAAGCCGCTGGATCCGGCGCGACAGCTCTCCGAACGCTATTTCCACGCGTACGCCTCACCGACGGAGATCGCCGAGTACGGCGCGAACGTCGCCAATCTGCACCATGCGACACCGCCCAACCCGTACATCAACGACCCGCTCCTGGGCGCGGACGCGCTGCGTTCCTATACCGACGAGGCGCACCGGCTCGGCATCCAGGTCAAGGTGTACGACACCGTGCGCGAACTGACGCGCCACACGCCTGAGTTGCCGGTGCTCGCGTCGCTCGGCGACGAGATCTTCGCGCCGGGGCCCGGCGGCGGGCACGCGTGGCTGCGCGAGCATCTGGGCGGGGACTATGTGCCGGGCTGGGTGGCGCCCGACGTGGGGGACGTCGCGGTCGTCACGTCCGGCGACTCGCGGTGGCACAACTCCTATGTGAGCGGGATCGAGCGGCTGCGGCGGGTCGTCGGCGTCGACGGGCTCTATCTCGACGACGTGGCGTACGACCGGACGACCATGAAGCGCGTCCGCAAGGTCCTGTCCGCCTCCGGCGAGACACCGCCGCTGGTCGACCTGCACTCCTGCAACCAGTTCCGCGAGCCGGACGGGTTCGCGTCGAGCGCCAATCTGTACGCGGAACTGCTGCCCTACGTCGACCGGCTCTGGCTGGGAGAGCTCTTCGACTACGACGGTTCCGGCGGTGCGGACGGCGCCGCCGGAGGTGACCCCGCGTACTGGCTCGTCGAGATCTCCGGCATTCCCTTCGGCCTGATGGGCGAGATGCTGGAGGGCGGCGGCAATCCCTGGCGCGGGCTCGTCTTCGGGATGACGGCCCGGGCTCCCATGACGGACGTACGGCCCTTGTGGCGCGCCTTCGACCAACTCCGGCTGCCGGAGGCGGAGATGACGGGGTGGTGGGCCGCCGGCCCGGCATCGGTGGTCACCGGCCGGGACGATGTCCTGGCCACCACGTGGGAGGGACCCGGAGGAACCGTGACGGCCCTTGCCTCCTGGGCCGGCGCGCCGGTGGACGTCATCCTCGCCACGGCCTCGGGCCCCGTCGCCGCCCACGCCCCCGCGATCGAGGGCTTCCAGCCGGAGCGGAACTTCGCCGCGGGCGAGGCAGTGCGGGTGGAGCCGGGGCGGGGGTGGCTGGTGCGGGTCGGGTGAGCGCCCCTGTGGGCCCGGCCGGGCTGAGCATGCAGCCCGGCCGGAACCCCTGGGCCGCGGTCACGGCCGGTCGGGCCGGGGCCTGCCTGCCTCGTTCGCCTCCGCCTCGCGTGTGAGCGCCCGGGCGTCCGTCACCGGTCCCACCTGGCCGAGCCTGTCGGGGCGGACGTCTGTGACACGCGCGGAGATTTCCCGGCGGCGGGCCCGGTTACCTGCCCATCTTCAGGCCGTCCTTCCCCGCGCCTCGGCTCAGGACGATCCGGCGGATCCGGTCGCGGATGCCGGACACGTCGGCGCCGCGGTCAAGGGCCGCGTTCAGGTTGGTCACGCGCCCCGTGCCCGTGTTGAACCACGTGGGGATGAACTCGGCCTTCTTGACCTCCCAGCGTCCGCCGGAGGCCGCGGGCGGGTCGAACGTGAAGCGGCCCATGGTGCCCTGGTTGCCCCGCGGGTCGTTCGCGTCCTCGTCGTTGATCATGTCGCCGGCGATCTGGTCGCCCATGCCGTAGACGACCCAGGTCTTGTTGACCTTCTCGTACGCCTGGGGGACGTGCGCGTGGGTGCCGATGATCAGGTCGATGTCGGGGCGGTCCCCCGTGCGGGATTCCGTGAGCTGCTTGCCCAGGCTCAGCTGGTCTTCGTCCGGCTCGTCCTGCCACTCCGTGCCCCAGTGGACCGAGACCACGACCACGTCCGCGCCGGCCTTCCGCGCGGCGCGCGCGTCCTCGATGATCCGCTCGCGCTCCATGAGGTTGACCGTCCAGGGCTTGCCCTCGGGCAGCGGATTGTCGTTCGTGCCGTACGTATACGCGAGCTGCGCCACCTTCGCGCCGCCCGCGCGCAGCCAGGCGGGGGATCTCCCCTCCTCTGCGCTGCGGCCCGAACCCGCGTGCTTGACGCCTGCCTTGTCGAGCGCGCGGAGCGTGCGGTGCACCCCCGCGGCGCCGTCGTCGAGCGTGTGGTTGGAGGCGGTGGAGCAGGAGTCGTAGCCGGTGGCCTTCAGGGCGCGGGCGATCTGGGGCGGGGACTTGAAACTGGGGTAGCCGGTGTAGTCGCCGTCCTCGCCGTAGACCGTCTCCATGTGACAGATCGCCAGGTCCGCCTTGGACACGACGGGCTTCGCGCCCTTCAGCATCGGCTCGAAGTCGTAGCCGTCGCCCCCCGCGTCGGCGTTGGCCTGACTGATGATCGAGGAGTGCGGGAGCACGTCCCCGGAGGCGACGAGCGTGAAAGCGCGCGGGGCGTCGCGGGCACCGCCCGCCGCCGACGGCGCGGAGACCGGATCGTCCCGATTACCGCCCCCGGAGCCGGCCGGACGGTTTTCGCCGTGCTGCTTCGGATTCCGATCCCGCTCGGGCTTTTCGTGCGTCGTACAGGCGGCGGTCGCTGCGGCAGTGGCTCCGATCATTACCGCCGCCAGAACGGCGGTTCCCTGCGGTCTTCGCTGTGTCATCGTCCCGACTCCATGAATGGGGGGTATTCGGCAAAACGAATCCACATTCGGACAGATGGTCGAGTCAAGACGCAATGCCCCATAGTCCCTGAAAAGTATGAAAATCATCCAGCCATGTGACACGAAGAACACAGGGCGTCCGACCTGCGGCGAAACCGGGGCTTGGGTCAAGTCTCCGTAAAGCGCCTTGCTCAGGGCCCCTTGGGGTAATCGGCTGTCCTCATCCGTGTTCCGGATTGGGGGCCAGAAGCCGGCGACGCGCACGGATCGGAGGAAGGCGAGACGGGATGCTGCACGAGAGCCGAGGAGACACGGAGGGCCCGAGCGGTGACGAACTGGCCGTGCCGATGGCGTGGTTGTACGCCGAGTACATCGCGGACGAATTACTGCGCACCGGCGATTTGATGCCGCCGACATCTTTCGAATACCGCGCGGGGCGTGATGCTCTGGCCCTGACTATTTTTCTTGCCGACACGAATGGCGAACTGTCGGGCATCCGGGTGATCTCCCAGCTGGAGACCTGGCTGTCCCTGACCGCGTACGACCAGCCGTGGCTGGACTGGGTCGGCGAGCGGATGGCCGTGCTCACCGCGGACGCCGTCGCCTCCGGCGAGCCCGCGCCCGACCTGCAACTGGCCGACCTGGCGTGGCGGTGGCTGGAGGAGACGGAGTTGCTCGCACCCGATCTGGACGCGGTGCCGGGCGGTGGGTCGCCGGGCAGCGAGGACGACGGGCCCAAGGTGTGGACACCGGCGTGGCGCCTGGGGCTGCCGCTCGGGCATCTGGCGATCCATCTGTTCTGAAAGAGCTTCCGACCGGCCCCTGACGGCTTCCGACCGGCTCGTGGTGGCTACTGACGGCTTCCGACGAGGCCCCTGAGAGCTTCTGACGGCACATCAGTGGCGTCCCGGCGTCGCATCAGTGGCGGCCTGACGCCACGCGCAAGTGTTCGCGTCCCACGCCTTGAGTGATTCGGCGGTCCGCTGCGTACGGGAGGGCAGAAAAGCACCCCCTGCCCGACTCGTCACGCAAGGAACGCCATGAGGCCCCTGGAGCGGCATCGCGACGCCGGCGCCTACGCGCTCGGTGTCCTCGACGCGGCGGACACCTTCCGCTTCGACGATCACCTCATGGACTGCCCGCCGTGCCGGGCCGTGGTAGCGGAACTCGGCCCGACCGCAGCACAGTTGGCCGCCTACAGCCGACACACTCCGCCTCCCGTCGATCCGCTGGCCGCGCCCGGGCCGGGTCTCGCCGACAAGCTGCTCGGCGAGGCGGGACGGCTGCGCAGGGCAGGGCGCAGGCGGTGGCTGTGCGCGGTGGCGGCCAGCGTCGTGCTCGCGCTCGCGGCCCCCGCGACGGCGGTCCTGCGGTCCGGCGGGCCGGGTCCGGAACAGATCACCGCCCGCGACGGCCGCACCGGCGTCTCGGCGACCCTGACGGCGCGGGGCCGCGACTGGGGCACGGACGTCGGGCTGCGCGTCCTCGACCCGCACGGCGGCGCCCGCGTGTGCGAACTCGTCGCCGTCGCCACCGACGGCTCCGAGCAGACCGTGACGACATGGAAGGCCCCCGACGAGGCCGCGGGCGAGCCCGCGGCCGGTCTGTCGACACGGGGCGGCGCGGCCCTGTCCCGCGAGGACATCGCCCGCTACGAGGTACGCACGAGGGACGGACAGCGCCTGCTGACCCTGCCGCGCCCCTGAACTACCGTCGGCAAGTGGCTACTTCAGCAGCCGCGACATCCTCCGGTCCGCAAGGAGCTTGCCGCCCGTCTGGCACGTGGGGCAGTACTGCAGCGAGGAGTCGCTGAAGGAGACCTCGCGCACGGTGTCGCCGCACACGGGGCACGGCTCGCCGGTGCGGCCGTGCACCCGCATGCCGCTCTTCTTCTCCGCCTTGAGACGGCCCGCCGCGACCCCGCGCGAACGCTCCACCGCATCGCTCAGCGTGGACCGCAGCGCCGCGTACAAGCCGTGGATCTCCTCGCTCGTGAGGCTGGAGGTGAGCTTGAAAGGGGACATGCGGGCCGCGTGCAGGATCTCGTCGCTGTACGCGTTCCCGACGCCCGCGATCAGGCTCTGGTCCCGCAACGCCCCCTTGATCTGGCGGCGTTCGCCCGCCAGGAGACCGGCGAAGCGCTCCTCGTCGAACTCCGGGACCAGCGGGTCGGGGCCGAGACGGGCGATGCCCGGGATCTGTGCCGGGGCATCGGTCACGTACACCGCGAGGCGTTTTTGCGTGCCCGCCTCCGTCAGGTCGAAGCCCTCCCCCGTCTCCAGGGCGACCCGCAGCGCGAGGGGGCCCTTGCCGGGCCGCGGCGGGCCGTCGGGGAGGCGGTCCTTCCATTGCAGCCAGCCCGCGCGGGCGAGGTGGGTGACCAGGTGCAGGCCGTCCGCGTCGACGTCGAGGAACTTGCCGTGGCGCGCCACGGCCGTGACCGTACGCCCTTCGAGTGCGCCCGGCGGCGGGTCGTACGTCTTCAGGACGCTGATCGCCACCGGCATCACCCGGACGATCTCGTGGCCCACGAGGTGGTCGGTGAGGAAGGCGCGCAGCGCCTCGACCTCGGGGAGTTCCGGCATCCGCTCACTCCTGATCGTGGTCCGGCGGCGCCGTCCGCCCGCCCTGGTCCCGGCCGTCCCGCGCGGGCACGATGAACTCGCACCACACGCACTTTCCGCTGCCCCGCGACTCGACCCCCCACTCGTCCGCGAGCATGTCCACCAGGAGCAACCCCCGCCCCGAAACCCCTGATTCCCCCGCCTCCCTGCGGCGGGGCAGTGCGCTGGAGGAGTCCTCGACCTCGATGCGCAGGCGCCGGTCGCCGCCGCTGATGACCCGCAGGGTCACGATCGCCGAGCCGTCGGTGTGCATCAGGGCATTGGTGATCATCTCGTCGGCCGCCAGCTCGATCTCGTCGGCGCCGTCGCCGGCCCCCCACGCGCGCACGGCCGCGCGGATCATGTGCCGGGCCTCGGCGAGGGCCTCCGGGTCGCCGGGGCCGACATGCTGCTGGAGGCGGCCGCCGGACAGCGGCGTGTCGTCCGGGCGGCGGCGCAGGAGCAGCAGCGCCGCGTCGTCCTCGCCGCCCCGCTCGTCGACGATCGAGCAGAGCCGGTCGGCGAGCTGCTGGAGGTCGCGCGGCCCCGTGCGGGCGAGCTCGCCCAGGGCCCACAGCCCGTCACCCAGGTCGACGCCCGGCTCCTCGATGAGGCCGTCGGTGAAGAGCAGCAGGGTCTGGCCCGCGTCGATTTCGAAGGTGGTGACCGGATATTGCAGGCGGCCGAACTCGGCCGAGAGGCCCAGCGGGAGCCCCCCGTCGACCGGCACCCGGTTGCAGCTCCCGTCGGTCTGCTGCAGGAGCGGGTCGATGTGGCCGGCCCGCACCACCTGGACCACCCCTGTCGACAGGTCGGCCTCGGCGTAGAGACAGGTCGCGAAGCGGTCGGTGTCCAGCTCGTGCAGGAACCCCGATGCGCGGGCCATGACGGTGGCGGGCGGGTGCCCCTCGGCGGCGTAGGCGCGCAGCACGATGCGCAGCTGGCCCATGACGGCCGCCGCATGGGTGTCATGGCCCTGTACGTCACCGATGACCGCCCCGACGCGGCCGCCGGGCAGCGGGATCACGTCGTACCAGTCGCCGCCGATGTCCCGGCCGAGCGCCGCCGAGCGGTAGCGGACCGCGATGTCGGCGCCGGACACGCCGGGGATGCTGCGGGGCAGCATCGCCTGCTGGAGGCCCTGGGCGAGGTCCTTCTCCTGCTCGTAGAACATGGCGCGCTGCAGGCTCTGCGCGATGCCGCTGCCCAGGGCGACCAGGACGTTGCGCTCCTCCTCGGTGAAGCCGGTCTTCTCCTGGTAGAGCAGGCCGAGCACGCCGATGGGCTTGGCCTGCGCGATCAGCGGGAGGTACGCGGCCGAGGAGATGCCCAGCTTGTCGATGTGCGGCCACAGATCCGGGTACGAGGCGGCGAACTCCGCCTCCGTCTCGATGAAGCGCGGCGAGAGCGTGCGCACGGCGTCGCTCATCGGATACCGCTCGTCGACCCGGGTGAATTTGGTGCCCGGCACGAAGCTGCCCACGGGCCCCTCGGCGACCAGCCGGATCCGCCCGGCCTCGACCAGCGCCATGATCAGGTTCGACGCCCCCAGGTGCGCGAGGCCGTCGGTGTCCTTGAGCACGTCGATGACGTCCTGGACGGTACGGGCGTGCGCGAGGGCCGCCGTGATGACCTGCACGATGCTCGTACGGCGGCGCCGGTCCTCCTCCTCGTCGGCACGCTGGTGCCGGGCCGTGCTGTCGCCCAGTTCCTGGGTGGCATCACGCACGACGCCCACGATGCGGTACGGGCGGCCCGTCCCGTCACGGTGGATGAACCCTTGGGTATGGGTCCAGCGCAGACCGCCCTCGCGCAGCCGGATGCGGAAGTAGAGGCCATAGGTCTCGCTGCCGTCCTTGAGCGCGTGCGAGACATGAGCGTCGAGGCGGTGCGCCTCCGCCGGCGGCACCCGTACGCCCAGGGTCGTCGGACGGCCGTCGTACTCGTCGGTATGCACGTCGAAGACCTCGTGGCCCGCGGCATCGAGATGCATCAGGCCGCTGTCGAGGTCCCAGTCGAAGCAGCCTGTGCTGTTGAACGCCAGGATCGACCGCGGGTCCGCTGGCCAGTCGTCCGGCAGTGACGTGGGCGTCATGACACTTCAAGATTCTTCGCTGTCGGGCCCGAACCCGCACGCCGGGAGGGTCACAGGGACCGATTGGCGCAAGATGGCCTTGTGGAGTGGTTCACCGCGGATCAGTACTGGCTCGGCCGCCTCGTCTTCCAGCGAGCGCTCGCCGCCGTCTACCTCGTCGCGTTCCTGGGCGCGGTGCTGCAGTTCCGTGCGCTGATCGGGGAGCGCGGCATGCTGCCGGTGCCGCGCTATGTCGAGTGCGTGCCCTTCCGGAAGGCGCCCAGCCTCTTCCAGCTGCACTACTCGGACCGATTCTTCGCCCTCGTCGCATGGGCGGGCTGCGCCTGCGCGCTCGCGCTCCTGGCGGGCGCCGACAGTCTCCTGCCCCTGTGGGGCGGCATGCTGCTGTGGTTCGTGCCGTGGGTCCTGTACCTCTCGATCGTGAACGTGGGGCAGACCTGGTACGGCTTCGGCTGGGAGTCACTGCTCCTGGAGACGGGTTTCCTCGCCGTCTTCCTCGGCAACGACGAGACGGCGCCACCGGTGCTCGTGCTCTTCCTGCTGCGCTGGGTGCTCTTCCGCGTCGAGTTCGGGGCCGGGCTGATCAAGATGCGCGGCGACGCGTGCTGGCGGAGGCTCACCTGTCTGGACTTCCACCACGAGACGCAGCCGATGCCGGGCCCGCTGAGCTGGTTCTTCCACCATCTGCCGAAGCCGCTGCACCGGATGGAGGTGGCGGCGAACCACTTCACCCAACTCGTCGTGCCCGTACTGCTGTTCACACCGCAGCCGATCGCGACGGCCGCGGCCTGCCTGATGATCGTCACCCAGCTGTGGCTGGTTCTCTCGGGGAACTTCAGCTGGCTGAACTGGATGACGATCGTGCTGGCCGTCTCCGTCCTGGACTTCGGCAGCACGGCGGCGCCGTCCCACTCCCCCACCACCCCGCTCTGGTACGAGGTGGTGGTCATCGCGGTGACCGTCCTGCTCCTGGTCTTGAGCTACCGGCCCGCACGCAATCTGTTCTCCCGGCGGCAGATCATGAACACCTCCTTCGACCCGCTGCATCTCGTCAATACATACGGCGCGTTCGGCAGCGTCAGCCGCGTCCGCCAGGAGGTGGTCATCGAGGGCACGTCGGACGCGAAGCCGCGTCAGGACTGCGACTGGCGGGAGTATGAGTTCAAGGGCAAGCCGGGTGACGTGCGGCGCTGGCCCCGGCAGTTCGCGCCCTACCATCTGCGGCTCGACTGGATGATGTGGTTCGCCGCGCTCTCCCCCGCCTACGCCAGGTCGTGGTTCGGCCCGCTCGTGGAGCGGCTCCTCGAAGGCGACCGGGACACGCTGCGGCTGCTGCGCCACGTCCCGTTCCCGCAGGACGCGCCTCCCGCCTACATCCGCGCCCGCCTGTACCGCTACAGCTTTACGAGCTGGCGTCAGCTGCGTGAGACGGGCGCCTGCTGGGAGCGGACCTATGTGCGGGAGTTCCTGCCGCCGACGCGTATCGACTCGCCTCGCTGAGCGATTCGCCCCGCCTCGCCGAGTGATGCGCCCCGCTGAGTCAGAGGCCGTAGACGCGGTTCGCGGTCCCTGCGAAGAGGGCGGCGCGCTCGCTCTCGCTCAGCGAGTCCGTCAACTGACGTGCCGCGTCGACGACTTCCGCGTACGTGGCCGCCAGGGTGCACACCGGCCAGTCCGAGCCGAACATCAGCCGGTCGGGGCCGAAAGCGTCCAGGACCGTGTCCGCGTACGGGCGCAGGTCGTCGACCGTCCACTGCTTCGGGTCGGCCTCGGTCACCAGGCCGGAGAGTTTGCAGACGGTGTTGGGGAGCGCGGCGAGCGAACGGACGGACGTGGCCCAGGGTTCGAGGGCGCCGGAGGCGATGGGCGGCTTTCCCAGATGGTCGAGGACGAAGGTGAGCTCAGGGTGGTCCTGAGCGGCCTTGACGCACGCGGAGAGCTGGTGGGGCAGGACGACGAGGTCATAGGCGAGCCCCGCCGCGCCGACCGCGGCAAGGCCCCGGCGCACATCGGGCCGCAGCAGCCATTGCGGGTCGGGCTCGCCCTGGACCTGGTGCCGGATGCCCACGAGGCGCTGACCGCCCGGAAGTTGACGCAGCTCCGCGAGCGCGTCGGCGACTTCCGGGCGGGTGAGGTCGGTCCATCCGACGACGCCTGCCACCAGGTCGCTCTCCTGTGCCAGGGCGAGGAACTCGGGGGTCTCCTCGGGGACGGTGACCGTCTGGACGAGCACGCTCGCAAAGACACCGGCGGCGCGGGCCTCGGGCAGCAGGTCGGCGAGGGAGAAGGTGCGGCGGATCGGCGCGAGCACGTCGCCGGTGATCCACTCCTGGTCACGTACGGAGAGGTCCCACACGTGATGGTGGGAGTCGACGATGTGCGGTGGGTGCGGTGTCACGGCAGCTCCCATACGACGGGCAGCCCCGCGTCCGCGCCCCCGGCCGAGTAGTCGTGGACGACGTCGAGCAGCTCGGCCATACGCGCCTGCCAGGCGATGTTGACCGGCAGCTTGTCCAGCTCGGCGAGCATACGGGCGTAGTCCTCGCACTCCAGGAGGTGGAAGAGGTCGGTGCCGCTGCGCCAGATCGTCCAGGAGGTGGCGCCCGCCGCGCGGATGGCGGTGACGAGCTCGGCGGGCACTTCGCGGTGCGCGGCGTCGTACTCGGCGACGCGGTCGGCGCGCACCTTGGTGTGCAGGGCGATTCTCACGCGGGATCCTCTCCGGGAACGGGGACGGGTGCGTCGGCGGGCAGCAGCCCTTCGGCGCGGACTTCCTTCCAGAAGTCCGCGGGGATCGCGGAAGCGAACTGCGCTGCGGCGTCCCGGACTTCGTGGGGCGAACGGGCGCCGACCAGGACGGTGGCCACCGCAGGGTGGGCCCGGGGAAAGGCCAGGGCCGCCGCACGCAACGTGGTGCCGTGCCGTTCGGCTATCGCCTTCAGGTGGCGGGCGCGGTCCAGGAGCGCGCCGGTTGCGGCCGTGTAGTCGTAGGTCGCGCCGGGCCGGGGGTCGGCGAGCAGGCCCGAGTTGAAGACGCCGCCGATGACCACCGCCGTGCCGTGCTCCTGCGCAGCGGGGAGCAGTTCGGCCAGGGCGCTCTGGTCCAGGAGCGTGTAGCGGCCCGCGCACAGCACGGCGTCGACGTCCGTGTCACGGACGAAGCGGGTGAGCATCGCCGTCTGGTTCATGCCCGCGCCGATCGCGCCGACGACGCCTTCGGAGCGCAGCCGCTCCAGGGCCGGGTAGCCCTCCCGGAAGGCCTGTTCGGCGTGGTCGTCCGGGTCGTGGAGGTAGACGACGTCGACGCGGTCGAGGCCCAGGCGGGTCAGGCTCGCCTCCAGGGAGCGGCGGATGCCGTCCGCGCTGAAGTCCCAGACGCGGCGGTGCGTCGCGGGGACGGCGAAGCCGTGGGCGAGGTCGTCGCCCACAGGCTGCTCCCCCACCTCTTCGAGGAGGCGGCCCGCCTTGGTCGAGAGCGTGTATGTCTCCCGGGGGCGGGCCCGCAGCGCAGCGCCGAGCCTGCGCTCGGACAGGCCGATGCCGTAGTGCGGTGCGGTGTCGAAGTAGCGGATGCCCGCGTCCCGGGCCGCGTCGACGGCGGCGGCCGCTTCCTCGTCGGTGATCGGCGTGTAGAGGTTGCCGAGGCCGGCGGCGCCGAAGGACAGCTCGGTCACCTCGACGCCGCCGGAGCCCACGGCGCGCCGGGCCAGGGCGCTCACTGGCCCGCCGGGCGGAGCCGCAGCCCCTGCATTCCGCCGTCGACGGCGAGCGCGGTACCGGTGGTGGCCCCGGAGAGCGGGCTCGCCAGGTAGGCGATCGCGCCCGCGACCTCGTCCGCCGAGACCAGGCGTCCGGTCGGCTGGCGGGCCGCGAGCGCGGCTCGTTCGGCCGCCGGGTCGGGCGCGGCGTCCAGGAGGCGGCCGACCCAGGGGGTGTCAACGGTGCCGGGGTTGACGCAGTTGACGCGCACCCCCTCGCGTACGTGATCCGCGGCCATGGCGAGCGTCAGGGAGAGCACCGCGCCCTTGGACGCGGAGTACAGGGCGCGCTGCGGCAGGCCCGCGGTCGCGGCGATCGAGCAGGTGTTGACGATCGCCGCATGGGTGGAGACGCGCAGGTGCGGCAGGGCGGCGCGGGTGGTGCGCACGATCCCGAGTACGTTCACGTCGAGCACCTTGTGCCACTGGTCGTCGTCGTTGTCCTCGACGGTGCCCTGCGCGCCGATCCCGGCATTGTTGATCAGTACGTCGAGTCCGCCGAGGTCCTCCGCGGCCGCGGCGACGGCTTCGCGCAGAGAGGCGTCGTCGGAGACGTCGGCGCGGTAGCCGGTGAGCGGCTTCTCGACGCTGTCCGGATCAAGGTCGAGCACCGCCACCCTGGCTCCGCGCGCGGCAAGGAGCTCGGCCGTGGCCCGCCCTATGCCGGAGGCTCCCCCGGTGACAAGAGCCTTCAGGCCCGCGAAGTCCTGGATGTCATGGATGTCATGGGCGTCCGTCATGCGGCTGCTCCTTTGCCGTGTGCGAGGTTGCCGTGTGCGAGGTCGGCGGCCCAGAAGGCGCCGTCCGGATAGGTGAATTCGGCGAGGGATTCGGCCCGCATGGTGGCCGAGAAGCCCGGCGCGGTGGGTGCCAGGTAGTGGCCCTCGCGCAGCTCGACCGGGTCGATGAAGTGGTCGTGGAGATGGTCGACGTACTCGATGACACGGTTCTCGGTGGTCCCGGAGAGCGCCACGTAGTCGAACATCGACAGATGCTGGACGAGCTCGCACAGGCCGACCCCGCCCGCGTGCGGGCAGACCGGGGTGCCGAACTTGGCCGCGAGCAGCAGGATCGCCAGGTTCTCGTTGACGCCGCCGACGCGCGCCGCGTCGATCTGCAGCACGTCGATCGCACCGGCCTGCAGGAGCTGCTTGAACACGATGCGGTTCTGCACGTGCTCGCCGGTGGCGACCTTGACCGGGGCGACCGCCTTGCGGATCGCCGCGTGGCCGAGCACGTCGTCGGGACTGGTCGGCTCCTCGACCCAGTACGGGTCGAACTCCGCGAGTGCGCGCGTCCATTCCACGGCCTCGTCGACGTTCCAGCGCTGGTTGGCGTCGATCGCCATCCGGATGCCGGGGCCGATGGCCTCACGGGCGGTACGGCAGCGGCGTACGTCGTCCGCCAGGTCCGCGCCGACCTTCAGCTTGATCTGGGTGAAGCCGTCCGCCACGGCCTGGCGGGCGAGGCGGGTCAGCTTCTCGTCGCTGTAGCCGAGCCAGCCCGGCGACGTCGTATAGCCGGGGTAGCCGCGCTCGCGCAGCGAGACCTCGCGCTCGGCGGCTCCCTGTCTGCCCGACTGCAGCAGTTCCAGGGCCTCTTGCGGGGTGATGGCGTCGGAGATGTAGCGGAAGTCGATCTGGGAGACCAGCCACCGGGGCTCGGCATCGGCCAGGAACCGCCACAGCGGTTTGCGTGCGCGCTTGGCCGCCAGATCCCACAGCGCGTTGACCACCGCGCCGATGGCCATGTGCATCACGCCCTTCTCGGGCCCGAGCCAGCGCAGCTGGCTGTCCCCGATCAGGTCGCGGCTCAGCGTCCCCGGATCGGCGCACAGTTCCTCGACGGACCGGCCGAGCACGTGGTGGCGCAGCGACTGGATCGCGGCGACCTGGACGTCGTTGCCGCGCCCGATGGTGAAGGTGAAGCCGTGCCCCTCCAGACCGTCGTCGGCATCGGTGCGCAGGACCACATAGGCGGCGGAGTAGTCGGGGTCCGGGTTCATCGCGTCGGATCCGTCCAGCTCACGCGAGGTCGGGAACCGTACGTCGTAGGTGTCTACCGCGATGATGCGGGCGGAGGTCGGGGACACAGGAGGCCTTTCCGGAAAGGGGCAAGGAGGCGGGGTACGGCGGGGAACCCGGAGCGGGGTCAGTCCTGTGCGCGGCCTGTGGTGACGCGCGCGATCATCAGGGCGACCAGGATGATTCCGCCGTAGATGGCCTGGATCCAGAAGGAAGGCACCTGGGCGAGTGTGAGCAGGTTCTGTACGACGCCGAGCAGCAGGACGCCGGTGAGGGCGCCGAACATGGTGCCCTTGCCGCCGTCGAGGCTGATGCCGCCGATGACCGCGGCCGCGAACACCGTGAAGATCATGTTCTGGCCCTGGTTGGCGTTGATCGCGCCGACGTAGCCGGTCTGCATGAGTCCGCCGACGGCGGCGAGAGTGCCGGCCACGACGAACACGCCGAGCATCACGCGCTCGACACGGATGCCGGCCGCGCGGGCCGCGTCCGCGTTGCCGCCGATCGCGTACAGCGCGCGCCCCACCCGGTGGTACTTGAGAACGAATCCCGCGACGCCGAAGGAGACGGCGGCCAGCCACACCGAGAGCGGGATGGTCAGGAACGTCGAGGTGGCGAGGGTGTAGAAGGCCTCGGGCATCCCGAAGAGCGTCTTGCCCTTGGTCGCGCCGACGAGCAGGCCGCGCAGCACGATCAGCATGGCGAGCGTGACGATGAACGCGTTGAGCTTGAGCTTCACCACGAGGATGCCGTTGAAGGCGCCGATGACCGCGCCGACGACGAGGATCGCGAGCAGCGCCACCGCGGCGGGCATCTCGGTGCCGAATCCGGCCTGTGCGGCGGGCAGTACGAGCAGTGCGCCGACGGCGGGCGCGATGCCGACGACCGATTCGAGGGACAGGTCGAACTTGCCGGTGATGAGGACGAGGGACTCGGCGAGCACGACCATGGCGAGGGCGGCGGAGGCGCCCAGGATCGAGATGAGGTTGCGCTCGGTGAGGAACGAGTCGTTCACCAGGGTGCCGAGGAGCATGAGCAGCAGCAGTGCGGGGACGAGGGCCAGTTCCCTGGCCCGGCGGAGGACCATGCTTTTTGCTGCGCGGGCTTCGGCGGGGCGTTTCCCTGCGGGGGCGGACTGTGTGGCCGGGGCTTTGAGGTCAGCCACGGAAGTCTCCTTGTTCTCTGGCTGCGGGCCGGTGGGGGCTTGTCGCGCAGTTCCCCGCGCCCCTTTCGGGGCGCGTCTCGCCCACCCCCTCGATCGAAGCGATCAGGTCGTGGTCGGTGAAGCCCGCCGCGTGCTCCGCCACGACCCTGCCGTGGAAGAGGACCAGGACGCGGTCGCAGCGGCGCAGGTCGTCCAGTTCGTCGGAGACGACGAGGACGGCGGTGCCGTCGTCGCGGGCGTTGTCCATGCGGGCGAGCAGTGACTCCTTGGACTTCACGTCCACGCCCGCGGTGGGGTTGATGAGGACGAGGAGCCGGGGGTCGGAGGCCAGCGCCCTCGCCATGACGACCTTCTGGGCGTTGCCTCCGGAGAGGTCGGACACGGGCTGGCCGGGGCCCTCGGCGTGGATGTCGAGGCGGTCGATCAGCTCCTCGGCGAAGCCGCGCTTGCGTTCGGTGCCGACGAAGCCGTATTTGCCGAGGCGGTCGAGGACGCTCATCGTGGCGTTGTCGCCGATCGTCATGCCGAAGACCAGGCCCTGGTCGTGCCGGTCGCGCGGAACACAGCCGACGCCGGCCCGCAGCGTGGCGGTCACGTCGCCGAACGGCAGCTGCTTGCCGTCGAGTTGAGCGCTGCCGCCGCTCGGCGTGTGCAGGCCCGCGATGGCCTCGGCCAGATTGATCTTGCCGCTGCCGCTGGATCCGGCGAGGCCGACGACCTCGCCCTTGCGGACGGTCAGGTCGATGTCCGCGTACGACTCGCTGGTGAGGCCCTTGACGTCGAGCATCACCGGGGCGTCGGCGGGGACCTCGGTCCGGGCCACCGATTCCTCGGCGGCCTCCTTCTCCTGAAGTGCCTCGCCCGCCATCGCCTCGACCAGGGCGGCGCGCGGCAGATCGGCCACGGGGGCGGTGGTGATCCAGCGGGCGTCGCGCAGGACGGTGACGGTCTGGCACACCTCGTACACCTCTTGGAGGTGGTGCGAGATGAAGAGGAAGGTGACGCCGGATTCCTGGAGGGCCCGCATACGCGTGAAGAGCCGCTCGATCTCACGGTTGTCGAGCTGCGCGGTGGGCTCGTCCAGGACGATGAAGCGGGCGCCGAAGCTCAACGCACGTGCGATCTCCACCATTTGGCGGTCCTCGACCTTGAGGTCGGCGGTGCGCGCGTCCGGATCGACCCGCACGTCCCAGGTGTCGAGCACCTCCGCGGCCTGAGCATGCAGCTTGCGCCAGCTGATGAAGCCGCCGCGGCCTTCGGGCTGCCGGTTGATGAAGAGGTTCTCGGCGACGGTGAGGTCGGGTACGACGGTGGGCTTCTGGTAGACGCAGGCCACCTTGCGGCGCCAGGCGTCGCGGTCGGCGAGCGGCGGCGCGGGCTCGCCGTCGAAGAGGACGGTGCCCGCGTCCGGGGCCTGGAGTCCGGTGAGGATGGTGACGAGGGTCGACTTGCCCGCGCCGTTGCGGCCGACGAGGGCGTGGGACTCACCGGGCAGGACGGTCAGCTGTCCGTCCTGCAGCGCGACGGTGGGTCCGTACCGTTTGACTATGCCGGTCGCTTCGACGAGCGCGGTCGGCGCCGTCGGCCCGGGGGTGGGGGGCTTGCTCATCGGCGCACTCATTTGACCGAGTTGCCCCACAGCTTGGAGTCGTCCACGTTCTCCTTGGTGACCAGGGGTGCGGGCAGCTGGTCCTCGAGGATGCCGCTGGGCAGCTTCACGATGGTGGAGTCGTGGTCGGTCTTGCCGGGCTTGAACTTCTTCCCGTTCATCGCGGCCTTGATGTAGTACATCCCGTACTTGGCGTACGCGTCGGCGGGCTGCGAGACGGTGGCGTCGATCTGGCCCTTGCGGATGGCGTCGAACTCCTGCGGGATGCCGTCGTTCGAGATGACGGTGATGTGGCCCTTCTCACCCGTCTTCTTCAGCATCCCCTTGGACTTCAGGGTCTGCAGGGTGGGTGCGAGATAGACGCCGCCCGCCTGCATGTAGATGCCCTTGATGTCGGGGTTGGAGTTGAGCAGCGTGTCCAGCTTGGAGGCGGCCGTGTCGGACTCCCATTTGGCGGGGATCTCCAGGACCTTGAGCCCCGGGTACTTCTTCTTCACGCAGGTGCGGAACGCCTCGGAGCGCTCGCGGCCGTTGACGGAAGCGAGGTCTCCCATGATCTGGACGACCTTGCCGGTCTTGACCTGGTCGCCGAGGTAGTCGCAGGCCTTCTCGCCGTACGCGACGTTGTTGGCCCGCACGACCATCGCGACCTTGCCCTTCTCGGGGGCGACGTCGACGGCGACCACGGGCACGCCCTTGCGTTCGGCCTGGTCGAGGCCGGCGGAGATCGCGGCGCTGTCGAGGGGCGCGACGACGAGCCCCTTGACTCCCTGGTTGAGCTGGTTGTTGATGTCGGTGATCTGCTGCGAGGGGTCGCTGTTGGAGTTGACGGTCTTGTTCGTGTCGACGTCCTCGGACTTCGCCATCTTCGGCACGTAGTCGTTGTACGACTGCCAGAACGGCGAGGTCAGCAGGGGCAGGATCACCCCCACCTTGCCCTCTCCGCCGCCCTCGCCGCCCGCGGGCGCCGCGTTGTCCGTCGTACTGCCACATGCCGTGAGCACGAGGGACGCGCAGGCCGCCGCGGCGGCGATCCGTGCCGCCCGCGAAATACCCGCCCTGCTGGACCTGTTGCTTGTCCTGTCGCGCACTGTTCTGCCGGCCATCTGACGGCTCCTCATCGAACGTGAGTCGAGTGTGGATCGAGCGTTGATCGATCGGGATCGGACGAAGTCCTGGCGAGTCCCAGCGACTGATGGGCGAATATTTATCAGACCACTTCACGCTCACAACACCCCTCGTCGCCAAGTTTTCCGGGTTTTGAGCCGTAGTGGTCGGACCACATCTCTGGTTAGACTGCGGCGCACTCGGCTAGTGGAGGAGCGTCACGTGGACCAGACCGCCCCGCAGAAGGGCACCGTGACCGGGCGGGCCATCGAGCAGATCAAGACGATGATCGGCGAGGGCCGCCTGGAGCCGGGCGAACGCCTGCCCACGGAACGCGACTTGGCCGCCCAGCTGGGCATCTCGCGCAGCTCCATGCGGGAGGCGATCCGCGCGCTGACGGTGATGGGCGTCCTGGAGGCCCGGCACGGCTCGGGCATCTACGTCACCCAGCTTGAGGCCGGGGATCTCCTGGAGACCTTCGGGGTGGTGGCCGACCTGTCGCGCGGCCCGCGCCTGGTGGAACTCCTCGAGGTACGCCGGGTACTCGAATCCACGGCGACCGCGCTGGCGGCGGCACGCATCACGCCCGACCAACTGGCCGACGTGGAAAAGCACTTGGAGGCGATGAACGCCACGGAGGACCCGGAGGAGATCCTCTCCCACGACCTGGCGTTCCACCGCACGATCGCCTTCGCGGCGGGCAACGACACGATGGCGGCGATCCTGGAGGGCCTGTCCTCACGCACCTTCCGCGCCCGGGTATGGCGCGGCTACCAGGAAGAGGACGCCTTCGAACGCACCCGCCGCGAGCACGCACGCATCCACCGTGCCCTGGTGGCCCGCGACCCGGAAGCGGCCAGGGCCGCGGCGGCGGCGCACGTGGGAGAGGTCGAGGAGTGGCTGCGGGCGCAGTTGGACGGGTAGGGCCCGCCCGAAACCGCGCCCGCCGGGCGAAAGGGATCAGGGCCGGCGGACCGCCACCACGTCGATCTCCACGAGAATGTCCATCAAGTCCGAGCCGACCGTGGTGCGGGTCGGGTACGGGGCGGTGAAGGACTTTTCGTAGGCCTCGTTGAACTCCTGGAAGTCCCGGCGCAGATGCTGCAGGTGGACGGTCGTCTTGACCACGTCCGCCAGAGTCAGGCCCTGCTCCTTGAGTACGGCCTCGACGTTGCGCAGGACCTGGGTCGTCTGGGCGCCGACCGTGTCGGCGACGGCGCCCGTGGCCGGGTCCTGGGGGCCGAAGCCCGCCGTCCAGACGATGCCGGATGCCTCGATGCCCTGGCTGTAGGCGCCGGCGGGCCGCGGGGCGGCGGCGGTGCGGATCTCGGTCGTCATCCGGTCAGGTCTCCCTCGCGCTCGTTGACCCCGGCGTAGTGCCGGAGCTTGTCCTCGTCGACCGTGACGCCCAGGCCGACGCCCTGCGGCACGGTGAGACTGCCCTCGTTCAGTTCGAGGGGCTCGATGATGTCGTCGGCGTGGAGGTAGTACATGGAGTCGATGGCCCGGTTGAGGACCGGCGTGCTTGCCACCACCGCCAGATGCGCCGCGGTGGCGATGCCCAGTTCGCCGCCGCTGTGCAGGTTCATGCCGAGGCCGAAGGTCTCGCAGTGCGCGGCCAGGGCCTTGGTGGGTGCGATGCCGCCCCACTTGTAGACGTCACCGTGGATGATGTCGACGGCCCGCAGCCGCATCGCCGGTGCGAAGTCCTCGAAGCGGACCACGCACATGTTGGTGCAGAGCGGAATGCGGACCTGCGCGTGGACCTGGCTCATGCCCTCGATGCCGACGCAGGGGTCCTCCAGGTATTCGAGGTTGAGGTCCTCCAGGGCCCGGCCCGCGCTCACCGTGTCCGGCACCGACCACGCCGCGTTCGGGTCGACCCGCAGTTTGACCGCGGGGAGCACCTCACGGATGGCGCGCAGGATCCGCACGTCGCCGTCGATGTCGGTGGTGCCCTTCAGCTTCACCGCCCGGAAGCCGCCCTCGGCGACGACCTTGGCGGTGTGTTCGGCCAGCGCCGGGCCGAGTTCCTGACCGGTCGCGCCGCCCGCGTCCGCGCGGGTGATCAGCGCCGTCAGCGGGACCTGGTCGCGCACCGCCCCGCCGAGGAGATCGGTCACCGAGTGGCCGCTGGCCTTGCCCATCAGGTCCCAGCAGGCCACGTCGAGGGCGGCGATGGCGGCGTAGCCGAGGTAGCCGTGGAAGAACGGCACCATGTGCTGCTTGCGGTGGAAGGACTCAAGGGCGAAAGGGCTGGTGCCTATGAGGTCGCCCGCGAGCTTGCGTACGAGTGCGGCGACGGGCTGCCCCCACATCGTCTCGCCCCAGCCGACCAGACCGTCGTCGGTACGGATCCGCACCACGGTGCGGGTCTCGCCGGTCTTGGTCTCGAAGGAGCTGGTGAACGGGTTGGTCAGGGGCAGGTTGACGACCTGCACATCGACATCGGTGATCTTCAAGGGTCTCCTCGGTCCGTTCTCGTTCTCGTTCACTTTTCGTTCGCCGGGCCTACGGCCGGGTCGCCGCGTCGAAGGCCCGGATCGCCTCCGCCAGCTGCACCGCCCGCGCGTCGAGCAACCGCCCGCCCCGCTCCCCGTCGGCTCCGGAGGGGTCGTCGGTGGCCCCGCCCACCCGCTCCCATTCGCCGTACCGCTCGACGCTCAGGCCGGGATGCGGTGGCCGGTCGAACAGGGGCGGCGGCTGCACCGGCTCGCGCACCGGCAGCGGGGTCGTCACCAGGTCCGGGTGCGCGGCCAGCATCAGGGAGGTCTCGAACCAGCCCGCATGGCCCGGCGTCACCTCGGGCCGCCCCGCGTCGTCGCCCTCGCCGAGGCTCCAGTACGAGCAGGCGGCCAGGGCGACATCCGTGTGCAGGGCGAACTCCTTGATGGCCAGGCGCATCACCTCGTCGTTGCCGCCATGACCGTTGACGATCATGATCCGGCTGAAGCCGCTGCGGCTCAGTGAGCTCAAAATGTCGCCCAGTACCGCCCCGAGAGTCGCCGCCGACAGCGAGACCGCGGCGGCGAAGAGGTGGTGCGGGCTGTGTCCGTAGGGCAGCACGGGCAGCCGTACGACCTGCGGTCCGCCGTCCCCGTCGGCCGCGAGCAGGGCCGCCGCGCGGTCCACGACAGCGCTCGCGAGCAGGGTGTCCGTGCCCATCGGCAGATGCTCGGCATGCTGTTCCTGGGAGCCGATGGGCAGCAGCGCGATGCCGCCGCGCCCCGCATCCCGGGTCTGGCGCCAGGTGAGCTCGGTCAGGTCAAGCACCGGTCTGTCTCCTCGGATCGTGCCGTGGCAGAGTCTGCGCATGGCTGTTGAACGTCCCCCGCTGCGCCTTGTCCCCGACCCGGCGCCGCGGCCACCCGCGCCGCGCCCGGCCCTCGGCGCGGTGGAGCTGCTGCCCGGAGTGGTCCGGGCAGCCCTGGTCTCGCGCGCGGGCAAGCTGCTGCACCGCACCGAGACGGCCTTCGACGCGAGCGGCCCGCGCGGTTGCGTGGACGACGCGCTGCGGGAGGCGGCCGGGGCGTGCTTCACCGGACCCGGCCGCACACCGGACGGCATCGGGGTCGCGGCGGCCGGCCTGGTGGACCCGGAGACGGGCACCGTCCTGGAGGCCAATGACGTACCCGCGCTGCACGGCTATCCGGTGGCGGCCGTGCTGCGCGACCTGGTGGGCGTGCCCGTGCATGTGGAGCACCGGGCCCGGCTGCAGGTCCTGGGCGACCGCTGGTTCGGGGCGGGCCGTGGCCGCCGTACCTTCGCCTCGGTGTCGACCGGCGAGGTCCTCGGGGTCGGCATTCTCTACGAGGGCGCGGTCCTGGCCCCGCACGGCGGCCGCAGCGGCGCCCATATGACGGTGGCGGCCAGCGGCGAACCCTGCACCTGCGGGGCCCGCGGCTGCTGGAAGACCATGGCGACCACCCGCTGGCTGCGGCAGCGAGCCCGGTCCGCGGGCCTGGCCGGGGTGGAAACCCTCGCGGACCTCGCGGGCCGGACCGACACCGCGGCCCGCTCCCTCGTCGAGGAGTACGCGGACAACCTCGCCCTGGGCCTGGTGAACGTGCAGCAGCTCTTCGCACCGGGCCTGTTCGTGCTGCACGGCGAGGCACGCGAGGGCGGTGAACCCTTCCGGGCCCGCATCGAGGAGCGGCTGCGCCGGGACACCGCCTGGTCGACCGCCGAGCCGCCGCGCGCCCTGCTCGGCGAGGTGGGCCCGGACGACGTGGCGCTGCTCGGCGGGGCCGGTCTCGTCCTGACCCACGCGTAGCTCGGCCCGTTCCCTCGGACCTCTCACCGGGCCCTCGCCGTCCGCCGCGTGCGGTAGCCGTCGGGCCGTGGCACCGCGGCGAGCAGCTCCCTCGTATAGGGGTGCTGCGGGTGTTTGAGGACGGCGTCCGCGGTGCCGGTCTCGACGATCTTGCCGTGGCGCATGACGGCCACCCGGTCGGCGACCTGCTGGACGACGGCCAGATTGTGCGAGACGAACACATAGGTCAGGCCGAGGCGCTGCTGCAACTCGGTGAGCAGGTCCAGGACCCGGGCCTGCACGGACACGTCGAGTGCGCTGGTGGGTTCGTCCAGGACCACGATGCGCGGCTCGGGCGCGAGCGCACGCGCGATCGAGATGCGCTGGCGCTGGCCGCCGGAGAACTCGTGCGGATAGCGGTCCTGCAGTCCCGCGTCGAGGCCGACCCGCGTCAGGAGCTCGCCCACCCGCTCCCGCAGCCGGGCCCTGCCCCGCCGGCCCCGGTAGGAGGCGTCGTGGGTGACGAGGGGTTCGGCGACGATGTCGGTGATGCGCAGGCGCGGGTTCATGCTGGAGTACGGGTCCTGAAGGACCACCTGCATGTGGGCGCGCATCCGGCGCAGTTCGGCGGCGGGCAGAGCGGCCAGCTCTCGGCCCTCGAACCGGACGCTTCCCGCGGTCGGTTCGGTGAGCGCGAGGAGCAGTCGCGTGAGGGTGGTCTTCCCGGACCCGGACTCGCCCACCAGGGCCAGCGTCTCTCCCTCGGTGACGGTCAGCGAGACGTCGTCGACGGCGACGGTCATGCCTTCGCCGGAGCCGAACTCCTTGCGCAGTCCCGTCAGTTCGAGCAGCGTCGTCATGCCGACTCCAGTCGGGGGGTCGCGGCGAGAAGGCGCCGGGTGTAGTCCTGCTGCGGGTCCTCGAACACGTCGGCGACGTGGCCGCTCTCCACGACCCGGCCGTGGTGCATCACCACGACCCGGTCGGCGGTCTCGGCCACCACGCCCAGGTCGTGGGTGATCAGTACGACGGCCATGCCGTGCCGTTCGCGCAGTTCGTCGAGGAGTTCGAGGATCTGGCGCTGCACGGTGACGTCGAGGGCGGTGGTCGGCTCGTCGGCGATCAGGACCCGGGGCCGTCCGACGAGCGCGGTCGCGATCATCACGCGTTGGCGCAGGCCGCCGGAGAGTTCGTGCGGGTACTGGCGGGCGCGGCGCTCGGGCTCGGGGATGCCCACCTCGCCGAGGGCGCGTACCGCCTCCTCGCGGGCCTCGGCGCGCGATGCGCCCCGGTGCCGCTGGAGCACCTCTGCGACCTGGCGGCCCACCCGTTGCAGCGGATCGAGGCTGGTCATCGGGTCCTGGAAGATCATGGCGATGTCGTTGCCGCGGACCGACCGCAGCTCCTTCTCCGACAGGGCGAGCAGGTCACGGCCGTCGAGGCGGATCTCGCCGCCGGTGTAGACGCAGGGCGGTTCGGGGTTGAGCCGAAGGACGGAGAGCAGGGTGGCGGACTTGCCGCTGCCCGACTCGCCGACCACGGCCAGGGTCTCGCCCGCGTGCAGGTCGAGACTGACGCCGCGCACGGCGTGCACGGGACCGGAGCCGAGCCGGAAGTCGACGGACAGGTCCTTGATCTGGAGGAGAGGGGTCATCGGCGGTACGCCTTCGGGTCTGCGACGTCCCGCAGGGCGTCACCGGTGATGTTGATGGACAGCGAGGTGAGCATCAGGGCGAGTCCGGGGAACACCGCGATCCACCAGGCGGTGCCGAGGTAGAGCTGGCCGTCGGCGAGCATCGCGCCCCAGGTGACGGTCTCCTTGGGGACGCCGAGCCCCAGATAGCTGAGCGAGGCCTCGGCGACGATGGCGGCCGCGATGTGCAGGGTGCCGATGGTCGCCAGCGGCGCCATCACATTGGGCAGAAGGTGGCGGCGCAGGATGGTGAGGTCGCGTACGCCGGTGGCGCGGGCCTGGGTGATGTAGTCGCGCGAGCGCAGGGAGAGCACTTCGGCGCGCACCACCCGGGCGTACGAGACCCAGCCGGTGAACCCGAGGACGAGCACCACGTTCCACAGGCCCGAGCCCAGGAAGCCCACGATGGCGAGCGCTAGGAGGAGCGAGGGGAAGGCCAGTTGGATGTCGGCGGCCCGCATCAGGAGCCGGTCGAACCGGCCGCCGCGGTACCCGGCGAACAGGCCGCAGGCCGCGCCCGCGACTCCGGCGAGCAGGGCCGCGCCGATGCCGACGAGCAGCGAGATGCGCGAGCCGTAGATGACCCGGGACAGCAGGTCGCGGCCGAGCTGGTCGGTGCCGAGCGGGTGGCTTGTGCTGCCGCCGTCCTGCCAGGCCGGGGGCTTGAGCCGGACGAGGAGGTTCTGGGCGGCCGGGTCGTGGGGCGCGAGCAGAGGGGCGAACACCGCGGCGAGCACCATCAGGGCGAGGACGCCGAGTGCGACGGCAGCCAGGCGGTTGCGCAGCAGTGTACGCAGGGCGGCGGAACGTATGAGGCGTGTCTTCTCGGGCGGCAGGGGTGCGGCGGCCGTCTCGTCGGACATCTGAGGGGTGGTGGTCATCACTGGGCCCGCACTCTCGGGTCGAGGAGGCTGTAGGACAGGTCGACGAGCAGATTGACGAGGACGAAGGCCGCCGCGAAGAAGAGGACGGCCGCCTGCACCATCGGGAAGTCGCGGTGCGAGATGGCCTCGACCGTGAGCCGTCCGATGCCCGGCCAGGAGAAGACCTGCTCGGTGAGGATGGCGCCGCCGAGCAGTCCGCCGAACTCCAGGCCGATCACGGTGACGGTCGGCAGGGCGGCGTTGCGCAGTCCGTGGGCGAGGACGACCTTGCCGGGGCTGAGGCCCTTGGCGCGTGAGGTGCGGATGTGGTCGGAGCCGAGCACGTCGATGAGGGAGGAGCGCAGCAGTCTGGCGATCACGGCGACCGAGTAGACGGCCAGGGTGATGGCCGGGAGCACCAGGTGCGCGAAGGTGCCGTAGCCGGACGCGGGCAGCGCCTTGAGCTGTACGGAGAAGACCAGGATGAGCAGGATGCCGATCCAGAAGGGCGGCGTCGACTGGCCGAGCAGGACGGCGGTCATCACGGAGGTGTCCCCGGCACGGCCGCGCCGCATCGCCGCGTAGATACCGGCGGGCACCGCCACCACGAGCGTGATGACCATGGCGCCGAGGGCGAGCTGGAGGGTGGCGGGCAGCCGCTCGGCGAGCACCTCGGCGACCGGCCGGCCGTGCACGAGGGAGTCGCCGAGGTCGAGGTGGAGCAGCCCCCACAGGTAGTCGCCGTACTGCGCGATCAGCGGCCGGTCCAGGCCGAGTTGCGCGCGCAGGGTGTTCTCCTGGGCCTGAGTGGCATCGGGCGGCAGGAGTTGCGTGACGGGGTCGCCGGAGAGTCGTACGAGGAGGAAGGCGATGGTGGCGACGGCGAACAGGACGCCGATCGCCGTGCCCAGGCGTGCCGCGATCTGCCGCAGCAGGGGTGGCACGACCGCTGTCCGGCTCGTCACGGCCGCTGTCCGGCTCATCGGGAAACCTCCGCGCTCTCCATGGCCAGAGCGCCGTTGACGATGGGGGTCCACTGGGCGCGGGTGGTGCGCGCCAGGATGATGTCCTGCTGGTAGAGCGGCACGAACGGCGCCTCGTCGAGCATGAGTTGCTGCAGTTCGGCGAAGGCCTTCGTCCGCTCCTTCGGGCTGACGGACAGTTCCTCGGCGTCGATGAGGTGGTCGGCGTGCTCGGATTTCCAGCGGCTCTGGCGCCGGTCGCTGCGCACGATGGACTGGAGCATGCTGCTGCCGTCGAGCGTCCATACGGAGCTCGCGGCGAGGTACAGCGGTCCGAGCGCGTGCCGGTTCTTCGAGGTGAGGCGGGAGGAGAAGGTGCCGGGGTCGAGGAGTTCGACGCGGGCCCGGATGCCGACCCTGGCGAGCAGTCCCGATATCGCCTCGGCGACCTGGGCGTCGGTGTTGGACGCGGTGAGGGTGGTGGAGAAGCCGTCGGGGTGTCCGGCGTCGGCGAGGAGTTTGCGTGCGGTGCGCAGGGAGCGGCGGTAGGGCCGCAGCGACTCGTCGAAGCCGAAGGTGCCGTGCGGGATCATGGCGGGCACCTCGCGGGCCTTCCCGTCGAGCACGGCGTCGATGAGCAGGGGCACGTCAACCGCGTGGTTGAGGGCCTGCCGCACCCTGCGGTCGCGCAGCGGCCCCACCTGCGTGTCGAGATTGAGGTAGGCGGTCCGGGTGCCGGGGTGGTTCTCCAGCTCCACGCCCCCGTATCCGGAGAGCTGCCGTGCGGCGTCCGGGGTGAGCCCGGTGACCAGGTCCACCTCGCCGCTCTGCAGGGCGGCCAGCGCGGACGCGGGGTTGGGCAGCGGGGTGAAGACGAGTTCCTCGACGTCCGGAGTGCCGTGGAAGTGCCCGGTGTTGCGCCGCATCTTCAGCTCGCGGTCGCGCCGCCAGCCGGTGAAGCGGAAAGGGCCGGTGCCGACGGGATGCCGGGCGAAGTCGTCATCACCGACCTCGGCAAGATGCTTGGGCGGCACGACGACACCGCCGAACAGCGAGAGCTTGGCCGGCAGGATCGGATCGTGCTGGCTGGTGTGGATGTCCACGGTGTGCGCGTCGACGACGGACACACGCTTCACGTAACGCAGTTCGACGATCGGCGAGCGCGTGGCCGGATCGAGGATCCGCTCGATGCTGAACTTGACGGCCGCCGCGTCGCAGGGCTCGCCGTTGTGGAAGCGCACACCGCGGCGCAGCTTGAAGCGCCAGGTGTTCTTCGAGCGTGCGGACCAGGACAGCGCGAGGCGGGGTGCGAGCCGGCCGCGGGCGTCCCGTGCGGTCAGGGTGTCGAAGATGTTGATCAGGACGTTCATGGTGATCATGTCGCCCTGTTTGTGCGGATCGAGGGTCGAGGGGTCCTCGGCCTGCGCCACCCGAAGGGTCCCGCTCCGCACGCCGCCCGCCCCGGACCCGCAGCCGGTGAGCGCCACGGGGACGGCGAGAGCGGGAACGGCAAGTGCTCCCAGCCGTAGGGCTCTACGACGTGACATACCTGGATGGGTCACGCGCCACGCACCCTTTCAATGTTCCATCGAACAGTACGATCGTTCCGTTCACCGGAACGCGGTTGGGTTAAGCTAAGCGACATGACGAAGGCGGTCAACACCCGGATCACCACCGCGGCGGACACACGGGCCGGCGCCAAGGGCCCCGTCGACAAGGCCCTTGAGGTCCTCGACGCGCTCGTGCGCCCGGACGGCCCGCACCGGCTCGCGGACCTCGCGGCGTACACCGGGCTGCCCAAGCCCACGGTGCACCGGCTCCTCGGCACGCTCGCCGACAACGGCTACGCGGTCGCGCTGCCGGGCGGCAAGTACCGCGCGGGCCCACGGCTGCTCGGCCTCGCGGCGACCGCGCTCGCCGACAGCCCCGAACTGCGCCTGACCCGGCCCGTCCTGGCCGATCTGCGCCTGCGTACGGGACACGTGGCGCACTACTCGGTACGCGACGCGAACACCGCCGTGCACCTGGCCCAGTCCGAGGCGGCGGACACCTACCGCCTCGCCGTGCGGGCCGGCGGCACGGTCCCGCTGCACTGCAGCGCGGTCGGCCTTGCGATGCTCTCCGCCCTGCCGGAGGAGGAGGCCGCGCAGATCCTGGGCTCGGCGGCTCTGCCGGCCAGGACTCCGCAGACGGTCACCGATCCGGCGGCCGTGCTCACCGCGCTGACCGACGTCCGCGCCCGGGGATACGCACTGGACGACGAGTGCACCGAACCGGACGTACGGGGCGTGGCGGCGCCGGTCATCGGGGCGGACGGCCGCCCGGTGGGCGCGGTGGGCATCGTCGGCCCGACGTTCACGCTGGACGCGGAGAGCGTGGCCCTGTTCGGCCCCATGGTGCGGGCGGCGGCGGGCCTCATCTCGTCGTCCTCCGGCGGGAGTTCACTGCTCGGGCTGGTACGCGAATGAGCGCACCCCGCGACACGCTCGGCTCTCCCCGCGACACGCTCGGCACCCCCCGCGACCTGCTGGCAGAGGCCCGCGACCACAGACTGTTCTCCGCGGCGGCCTGGTCCGTGGGCACCGCGGACGGCATCATCGACTCCGGCCACCTGGGCACCCGCCGCTGGGGCGGCCCCGCGCTCGACGGCACCGAACTGTGGGACCTGGCCTCGGTGACCAAACCCGTGGTCGGCCTGGTGGTACTCGCCCTGGCCGAGCGCGGCGCCCTGTCCCTCACGGACCCACTCCAGGAACTCCTGCCGTCCTACCGCGGCACGGACAAGGCCGGGATCACGGTCGGCCAACTCCTCGCCCACACCTCGGGACTACCGGGCGGCGTGCCGCTCTACCGCACCTTCCCCACACGCCGGGAACTCCTCGACGGCCTGCGCGCGCTCCCCCTCGCGACGCGGCCGGGCACGGCGGTCTGGTACTCGTCGGCCGGTTTCATCCTGCTCGGCCTGCTCGCCGAGGCAGCGGGCGGACAGCCCCTGGACGCCCTTGTCACCCAACTGGTCTCCGAACCACTGCAATTGACCGGACTGACCTTCACCCCGCACCCCGAGGACCGGGCGCACGCGGTGTCGACGGAGCACTGCGACTGGCGCGGGCACCTGGTGACGGGCGAGGTGCACGACGAGAACGCCGTCGTCCTGGGCGGCATCGCGGGCCACGCCGGACTGTTCGCCCCGCTCTCCGACCTCCAACGCTTGGGAGCGGCTCTGGTCAGGGGCGGCGACGGACTCCTGGGCCCCGCCGCCTACTCACAGATGACGAAGTGTCACACCGAGGGACTCAACCTGCGCCGCTGCCTGGGCTGGCAGGGGCAGGACCCGGTCGCCTCACCGGTCGGCGGTGCGATGGGGCCCGACTCGTACGGCCACACGGGATTCACCGGCACCAGCCTCTGGGTGGACACGGCCGCCGGACGCTTCCACGTCCTGCTCGCCAACCGGGTACACCCACGCCGCGACGGCAGACGCTTCCCGGCCGTACGCCGCGCGTTCCACCACAGAACGGCCCGCCTCGCCCCCGGCCCCTAACCGATGAGCGTCTCCTTCGGACGAACCACGCAGAACTCGTTCCCCTCAGGGTCGACAAGGACGGTCCACGACTCCTGACCGCTCTGCCCGACGTCCGCCCTGCGCGCCCCAAGGGCAAGCAACCGCTCGATCTCGGCGTCCCGGTCCTCCGCCGGGGCCGTCAGATCAAGATGCAACCGATTCTTGACGACCTTACGATCGCTCACCGGCATGAAGCAGATCCCCACGGGCGCGTTCACATCCGGCCCGATCACGACCTCGCGCTCCCGCTCGGACAGGATCCGCCACCCCAGAGCCCCGGCCCAGAACCGGGCCAGGGCGGGCAGATCATGGGCGTCGATGACGATGTGATGCAGCGAGACGGGCATGCCGGCCAGTGTGCCCGGCGATGCTCCGGGGCGCGACGGCACAGACAGCGCGGACAGCACAGACAGCGCAGGCAGCCGGGCGGGCCTCGAT